>JBBQWR010000011.1:0-117514 GCA_038210495.1 Pirellulales bacterium | reverse complement strand
TGGAGGGGTTGGTCGGCAGCGGGATCACCCAGACAGTGCCGCACCCAATTCCGCACCGCCGCTTCAAATTGCTCAGGCGGAATCGCCATCAACAGCTTGCGAAACGCCCCCAATGTCGGCGGCCTCCGCCGATAACCCAGTTCATGCCACAGAGCGACCTCTTGGGCATGAATCCACTGGGCTGTAGCCGAATAACCGCGCGCTCCTTGCAAGAACGCGCAAACAACCGTGGCCAGCATGGCCTTCAATTCATGGCGCAGTCCCTGGCGCCCGCGAGGATCGGGAATCTGCTGAAGATATTCCAGCAAACTCCCTGCGGGGGCAGGATTCAAAGCTTAACCTCCGTGAAAAGAGACTCCGTACACTCAAAGGCATACTACGCATGTCCTGTAAAATTGAACAGTCAAACGCCCTGATTCCGCCCTCTCGCTCATTGATTTATGCTTTTGAGCATGTTAGTGAAGAGGGTTCGTCCACTCGTGCATCGCCTCTCTATCCCAGCGGACCGATACCATGAAACTGCAACCTTGCCTTCGCGTTCTGGCTTGTCTCGCCGCCACGGTCGTGCTGACTGCCATCAGCGCTCATGCCGCCGATACGAATTCCGGCGGCGTCGCTTATCCCCGTTCGACCGTTGCGGCCGCAGGCAAGAAGATTGGCTTCAAGCGGACGCAGATCGATACGAAGTTCCGCGGCGAGGGAGTGGCGGTTGGCGATTTCAATCACGACGGCAAGTTGGACATTGCCGTGGGATCGGTTTACTATGCGGCGCCCGATTGGAAGATGCACGTGATCGGCGAAAAAGCCGAGGAATACGATCCGCACGGATACAGCAACGCCTTCATGTGCTTCGCCGACGATTTGAACCATGACGGTTGGACCGATCTCATCATCCTCGGATTTCCGGGTCGTGAATCGGTGTGGCTCGAGAATCCGCAGGGGGGGGATAAGCCGTGGAAGCGGCATGTGATCTGTCCGGTCACCAACAACGAGAGCCCGCAATATGTCGATATCGACGGCTCGGGGCAGAAGGCGTTGGTGATGGGGGTCGCGCCGGACGAAGCCCATTGCGACGGGCCGGACCGACAGATGGCCATCCTGCGGCCGGACAAGGATCCCACGAAGCCGTGGGTGATCCAGGCGATTTCCGACAAAGCGGCGCCGGGGACGACGCGATTCTCGCATGGGCTGGGGATCGGCTCGATTCGCGGCAACGGCCGTAACGACGTCCTGTGCCGCGAAGGCTGGTGGGAATCGCCGGAAGAAAAGAACCAGAAGTCACCGTGGAAGTTTCACGGGGTGAACTTCGGTCCGGACTGCTCGCACATGTACGTCTTCGACTTCAATGGCGACGGCCTGAACGACGTGCTGACCGCAAGCGCCCACCAATACGGCATCTGGTGGCACGAGCAGACCAAGGATGGCTGGAAGACTCATGAAATCGACAAATCGTTCTCCGAGACGCACGCAGTGGTGCTGGCCGACATCTCCGGCGACGGGCTGCCCGGCTTCGTGACCGGCAAGCGATATTGGGCTCACGGCCCCTCGGGCGATCCGGGCGCCGGCGAGCCGGCGGTACTCAAGTGGTTCGAACTCAAGCGATCGGCGGGCAAGGCCGAATTCATCCCGCACGAGATCGATAACCACAGCGGCGTCGGCACGCAATTCGAGGTGATCGACGTCAACGGCGACGGATTGCTGGACATCGCGATTGGCAACAAGAGCGGCGTGTATCTCTTCGAGCAAACGCGGGAATGATCTGTACATAGCCGCGGCCATCCTGCTGCGGAGTACTGCAATCCTGTCGTCCCGCACGATCGATCGAATCGCGGCGTTTCGAAAGTCTCTCCGACACTACGCAGCAGGATGCTGCGGTTATGTGCGACGCTTCGTCGTCGCTCCGGTTCGCGGGCGTAAAAGCCATGCCAGAAACACAACCGGCGGGACGAGAAAAATCAACCACTTGAAGCGGAACATTGCGAGCGCAATCAGTCCCAGCGCCGGAAGCAACCAAACCGGCAGCTTCGCGAGATCCTTATAAGCCAGCCAGAACACGGCCAGCATGACACCCATGCGCAGGCAGGCCCCGAAGCCCTCGACGGCGGCCGGATACTCGGGCGGAGCGAAGATCTTGATCGCCGCGGCGCCGACCAGCAGCACGACCGCGAAAATTCCCAGTTGCGTTTGACGCGAGAATGGCAATGTTGATCTCTTCGGGCTAAACGACCACCCTCACCCGGGCCATCTCCCTCAGGGAGTGGGAGCGAGGCTCGGTTGGCCTTTTATTGCGACAGGGCGTCTTTCCCGACTCGTAGCCGAATTCGTGAGAATTCGGAGCCGCAGGGCCGCTTAAAACTCGGAATTCCTACGAATTCCGCTACAACTTGCGCTGTAGCGTTAGAATCGGTCAAGGCTGTCCACCCAGCGGGCCAGTTCGGCCAATTCATCCGCCGAAAGGGGCCGAGGCGCCGGTCCGAGGTCTTTCACGGTCACGGGATACTTTTCCGCGCGGAGCTTGGTGATCGTGGCCACGATCTGGGCTTTGAGCGGGTCTTTTTGGGTCTGGCCCAAATACACGGCCAGCCGTTGCACCGGGTCGTTCGCCGGCAACTGGGCGCCCATCGGCAGCGCCGCGGCGATCGCGGCCAAGCCGTGAATCTGCTCGCGATTTTGAATTGCGACGACAAACGCCATGACGCCGGCGCCCTCCTGGCCAATGACCACCGTTCGCGCTTTATCGACGCAATATTTCGTAGCCAACTCGTCGATCGTTTTGCGAATGAACTCGACTTCGGTTCGCTGCCACTTGGCCGGGTCGCCGCTCCTGGGCGCCAGGACGATCAAATCGTTGTGCTCGCAAATCGCCTTAAAGCGAGTCGCCAATTCCTCGTCTTTAGAACCGCCCGGCGGATGCAGCCAGACGACTACGCCATAACTCAGCCGAGGGTTGTAGCTCTCCGGGACGTAAGCCGAGCACTTCAGTTCCGATTCGGGAATCTTGATCGCCACGACGCCCGTGACAGGCTTGGCGGCTTTGGCAGCCGGTACCTCGCCGTGGGCTGGAGGCAAGTCGCCGGGGATCGCCTCGGGCAGGACGCCCAGCGCCAACGAGGGTTTTAGCGTTTCGTCGCCACGATGCAGCTCGACCGTGACTTTTTGCTTGGCGGAGCAAGTCGCCAATTGCTCGATCAAGTCTTCCAGCTTGGCGATCGGTTTGCCCTCGAACTGCGTCAGCCGGTCGCCGGCTTTGGCGCCCGCCTTCGCTGCGGGGCTGTCGGGATAAATGTAGCGGAGCGTCACGCCGGGCTGGCCGCCGGGAGTGCGCATCGGGAGGGCGCCAAAAAAGGGATGCTGATAGGGAGTCAGCTTGCCGACGAGCTCGACGGTGCGCTCCAGCCGCTCTTTACCGCGCAGGGCAACAATCTTGACCTTGTCGCCCGCGTAATGAGGCCCTAAGGCGTGCTTGAGTTGGTTCTGCTTGGCGATCGGCTGGCCGTCGATCTCGATGATCTTGTCCTTCGGCCGAAAGCCCGCCATGTAAGCCGGTGAATTGGGCTGCACCGCGGCCAATTCCGCCTCCTCAGCATAAATATCGATCCCCTTCATGCTGATGCCCAACAGCCCTGGCAGCAGGTCTTCCCCTTTTTCGAGCCGCGGGAGGACTTTATTGATGTCCTCCAGCGGAACAGCGAACCCGATGCCCGAGTCATACCATTCCGCGCCGGCAAGTTGATCGGTGGCCATCGGCGACATCGGGGCGAGAACGCCGATCACGCGGCCCTGGATATCGATGAGCGGCCCGCCGTAATTGGCCGGCGAGATTTTAGCGTCGGTCTGCACGGCCTTGTTCCAGATGCGATTCACGGCGCTGACGATGCCGACCGAGATGCTGGGCTTGTGGCTCTCATAGGTACGGCCGACGGCGATCGACCACTGGCCGACGGTCGTTTCGGCGGTGGGCGCGGCGACTGGGGGAGTGAGCTGCCGGCCCGAGGGCATCGTGACTCTAAGCAGCACGATCTTTCGGCTTTGGTCGGTGGCCACGAGCGTGGCGGGCAAACGCGCACCATCCTCCAGATGGACCAGGATCGTGGCTGGCTTTTGGGCGAAGTTAAATGCGCTTGAGACAATATACCCATCGGCCGACACGGCCAATCCCGTCGTCGGCCCGGCGCCCATCAGCATCCCGCCGACGCGTTCCAGACCGCCGAACGTTTCGATTCGCACGACCGACGGGGCGACACGCTCGACCGCGGCGCGAATGGCAGCATCTTCCTGCTGAGTCACGTCGTCCGCGGCGCAAGCATGATTAACCGAGAAAATTGCAGCGGCGATGACGATGAGCGCGATCGCGCTTGCAATCAGGCCGGTTTTAGTCTGGTTTGATTCTAATTTTTTGGACATCGAACGCCTTTAACGTACTGCGGCAATAATTGAATTGCGGACCAGCCCTGCAAGTGCGAAACACGCTAGCCCAGGGCAGAGTGAAGCGGCGTAGCCGTGAAGCGCCGCCCTGGGTATTCGGAATAAAAAAATACTATGCCCTGTAGGGGCCCAACAAAGGGGAGCGCGTGGCCCTAGGCAAATTGGAAATTCAATCCGACCAAATCACTGGGCGACTTCCGCCGGGGTTTTGAGCAGGGCTTCGACGAGATCATTGTCGCGGAGCAGCGTGAGACGCACGTCGACATCGGCTTCGCGCTGGCCCAACTCTTTTCGCAACGACGCGGCCGACTGCACCACTTGGTTGTCGATCAGCAGGATCAAGTCGTCGGGCCGCACGCCGGCCTTCGCAGCAGGCGAATTGTCGCGCACTTGATCGACGAACGGCGGAGTTCGCTCCAGCACGTTCGGAATCAGCACGAGGCCCAGGCGGTCGAGCGAAAGCGGATTGTCGGGCGTCTTGGTCTTAGGGGTCTCGCGATCGGCTAGCGGCTTGCCGGTCCGAATCGCTTCCACCGAACCGGCGAACTCCGCAGTCGGAATGGCAAAGTTCAGCCAGATATTGTTTTGCGAATTGCGGAGCTCTTTGCCCAGGATCCCCAGCAGATGGCCCTGCAAGTCGGTCAAGGCGCCGCCGGCTGCCCCGGGATTGTTGGTCATCGCATCCAGGGCATAGATCGGCCCCTGGTAGGGAGTCTCGTAGGCGCCGCGACGGGCGTCGAGCGTCGTAACGGCCGAGACCGTGCCATGCTGCACGCTGGCCGGCTCGTCGCCGGTCGCCACGCCGAACAGATTACTGAACGCCAGCACGCGGGTCCCTTCGCTGGCGGAGGCCGCTTCGCCGACATTGAAGAACGACAGGTCTTGGCCATCGATTTTCAAAAGCGCGAGTTCCAAGCGAGGGTCGGCGCCGACCAGCTTGCCGGTAAACTTGTGGCCGTCGTCGAGGATCACCGTGACTTCGTCGACGTCCAGTACATGGCTCCACACGGTGAGGATATAGCCATCGGCGGAGATCAGAAAGCCGCTTTGATAAGTGACCAGTCCGCTCAGGCCGCCGGCGCCGTAAATCTTGACGATTTTAGGTTGCACCTCGCGATTCACCTTAGCCAGCGACGGGCCGGCCAGGGCAGCTGAGGCGATGAAAGTGAGGGCCGCTAATAGCAGAACGAACCTCACGAAATAGCTCCCGCTCCCTCTGGGAAAGGGACGGGGTGAGGGCGCCCTTTCCTCTCCCAGGGGGAGAGGGTGATGCAAGAGGCTGTCATTCCGTTGGGTCTTGGCGATCGAAATCACTTATCGGTCTCCGTCTTGAACTCATGTTTCTTGATCGCCAGGATGCCGAACAGATTGTCGCCGTAGTGAACCTCGAGCCGGCCCGGCACGAATCGGCCTTCGACTTCGCGATAATCGCTGAAGTAAACTTCGCACGGATCGCTATCCACGGCCGGAACCATTTCGATGGCCACGAGCGAGCCGTCGACCGAGTCGAACATGAAATTGCAGTCGACGCCGGCGGAAGTGCCGTCGATTACGTCGACCATTCGTTCGTGGCCGGCGAGCGGCGCTTGGCCGATATACACGAGCTGGCCGAATTTGCCCGGCCCGGCGACCAGGAGCTTTCGCCACAGGGTCATCGCCGCCAACAGACCGCCGCTACCGGGCGGATTGAGTTGAGTGGTCGGAGGCGCCAAGTCATCGGTCACGTCGATCTTCGTATCGCCCACGGGCAGCGCGATCGACGCGGCCTTGTTGGATAGTTTGAGATCGAAAACTCCGCCGCCGGCGATCTCTCCGGAAAACGACCACTCGCCGACGAGCTTGGCGAAGTCGCCGCGGCCGGCGAAATTCTTGAGGATTCGCTCGCGCTGCAATTTGTTGAAGTAATAGTTCGCGTAGCCCGTGCGGGCTTCGTACAGCTTGGTCACCGCTTCGGGGAGCGGCTTGGCGGCCGGCATCAAGGCCTTGAGCGGATTAGGGAACGGCAGCCCTCCGAATTTCGGCCCGTCCTTGTCTTTGGACTTTTCGGCATCCTTCTGGTCGGCGTCTTTTTTATCTGTGTCTTTCTTATCGGCGTCTTTTTTCCCGCCGTCCGGCTTGTCAGCTTGTTTCTTATCGGCGTCCTTCTTTTCGGTGGCAGGCTTGTCGTCGACAGCTTTTTCCGTGCCAGCCTTTTTCGCCTCATCGGGCTTGGGCGCATCTTTCTTCTCAGACTCTTTCTTGTCGCCGTCCTTCTTGTCTCGATCGCCCGGCATCGGCTCGGGCAGTTTCGGTGGCTCGCTCCCTTTTCGCTTGGGACCATCGGGCATCGGCTTGTCAGGCGACCCTTGGCTGGCGGCGGCCAGCAGTTCCGACTCATGGTGCAGCGCCCGGAGCCGAACGAGAATCTCAAATGTCTTTCCGTCTCGCTGGAACGTGAGCGGCACGCGCCAGCCCTTGGGGAAGATGCCCAGGATGTTTTTGAACGCATTCACTGTATGAATCGGCCGATCGGCGAAGGAGAGGATTTCGTCGTCCTCGCGAAGGCCCCGGCGATAGGCGTCCGAATCCTCCAAAATATCGGTCACCAGCACGCGGCCGTCGTCGGTGGTGCCCACGGTCGCGCCGAGCGTGGCGTGATCGACGATCCGGCCGCTCTTGAGGGCGCCGATGAAATTCTTGGCCTGATTGACCGAGATCGCATAGCCGACGCCGACGTTGACCCGGCCCCGTTTTTCGAACGACGCTCGGCCGTTGATCCCGATCAATTGTCCCTGAGCGTTGAACAGCGGGCCGCCGGAATTGCCCGGGTTGATCGCGGCGTCGACCTGCAAGCAGTCGGTGTATTCCAACAGCGTGCCCGAGGGGTACTGATAGCGATGCACACCGGAGACGACGCCGTAGCTGATCGAGGGATGATAGTCGGTGGCCAATAGGAACGGATTGCCGGCGGCGAAGCACCAATCGCCCGCGTGTATTTTGTCGCTATCGCCCAACTCGGCGGCCGGAAAATCCTCGCGGCCCAAAAGTTTGATCATGGCCAAATCGCCCGTGGGATCGAAACCGACGATGACAGCGTCGTACAGTTTGCCGTCGCTCATGCCGCACTTCATGCCGATGCCGGCCTCGTGCGTGACGTGAAAATTGGTCAGGGCGTAGCCGTCGGGCGAGATTACCACGCCGGACCCGCCCCCTTGGCCTTCTTTGGCGAAGATGGCGACGAACGTCGGCGAGGCCTTGGCGATCGCGGCGATCCGCTCGGCCTCGGCGGCGCGGACGTCGTCGGCGATTTCGGCTCGGGCGACTGAAGTAGCCAAGCCGAGTGAGATCGCCGACGCGAGCGTCAGGCACGTCGCCATGTTTCGTTTGTGGACAATCATTTCACGATCCTTGCGTCACAGAGATCCAAGTAATTGCCCACGTCAAGACCGGCGCCCGGCTCGACCGAGATCGTCAAGCGTTTGACGCCGCCGACGTCCATGTCGAGTGGCGTCGGCGCGTCGTGGCCGGTGAGACGGCCTTCGTACAGCAGTTTGCCATCGCCAGAGATTTTCAGCATCACGTTGCCAGCCGTGCGAACGCTATCGTCGATACCCGCCAGGGCTTTAAGCCGCTTGCCCTTGCCGGTAATCTTGAACACCATCGTCGAGCCGCTAGGGATCGTCAGCCCTTTGGGGAAGCTGTTGCGGCCGAGCATCAGCGGGCCGCCGTCGAGCGAGCCGTCGCGATGCGGCTTGTAATATTGCCGGAGCGACAATGCGGCCTTGCCGAAATCCAGGTAGGGAACCGTGTCGGAAGATTCCTCCGTTAGATCGCTCAAATATGTGATTCGACTGGCGGAGAAATCGATCCCCTTGAGCGAATCGAGCGGCCAAGTCAATTTGGAATCGAATGTCGTCGTAACCAGCAGGTTTGCGCCGTCCAATTTCACGCTCGTCGCGCCTAGTTTCCAGCCGGCTAGATCTTCGAGCTGGCAATTCGCGGCGGGCAGCGGCGCGGCGTCGTCGGGGTGGAAATAAACGATCCCGGCAATTTTCCCCCGCTTGACCGGCACGGGCTCGCCATCGACCGTGAGCGTCACGGCCGTATCGGTAATCACGCCGATCGCGCCTTCGACAAAGTCGACGCCGTCGCGCTTGCGAACGACAATCAGATCCGAGGCCGATTCGGATTTGTCGGGCGCAGACCAAGCGGCCGGCGGATCGCTAGGATTGCGAAACTCGACGAGCTTGATCGCTTTGGTCGGAACCGGCAGTGATTGGCCCGAGAGCAACTTGAGCTGGCCAATACCTTTTTCGGCGGTAAATCCGACGCCTGGGATACGGTTCCCGTCGATCGTCTCGATCCAAATGGTGGCCGATCGGGCAAATTCCTTCTCCGCCTGTTGCTGGGCGGGAGAGGGGGCGCCAGTGATCTTGCCGCCGTTCGACGCCACGACGAGCTTGCGAATTTCGTTCAGTTTCAGCGTTTTTGGGTCCGCGCCCGCAGTGGCGAGGGTGATTTGCTCGCCGGTGAGCTCAGACAGGGCGCCGGCGATGGTTTGGCCATCGACCGTCGTCACTTGGAATTGTTGCGGATCGCCGAGGACCGCGGCGGCGATTAGTAGAAAAATTCCCATTCGGCGGAAAACGCGTCGCGAGCGAACGCGGCTAGGGGGCGGGATTTATTGGAACGGGGAATGACGGGTTTGTTCGGCTGTGCGCGGGTTAGGGCTCGCGCCCCTCGGCGGCCTTTTTGAAATACTGCTCGATCACGTCGCGGAAATGGGACGGGAACTCCTTGCCGATCGCCTGCAAAACTTCCTGGCGATCCTTGGGCGGCAGGTCGCCCCAGTTGGCTTGATGCCCGATCTGCTTGGCGTCAATGTTACCGGGACCCTTTCCCTGAAGCGGCGCGCTATCGGGCGCGGGCGCCGACGACTGCTTGCCGCCCGGACCCATCTTGCTGCTTGAGCTACTACTGCTTTGCTGCTGCTTCTCCATATCTTCAATCAATTTGTCGAGCGACGCGATGATGCCGTCTTCCACGCCGCGGACCTTCTTGCCCGCGTGCCCCAGGTCGAGCCGGCGCTCGGTGTCGCGCATTCGCCGGGCGATGTGATCGAGCGATTCGTCCTTGAGGGCCCCGAGGTCGGTCTCCATGAGCTGCGCGAGCTGCGCGTAGCGGCGGGGAATTTCCTTCTTACGCTCGAGCAGCTTCGAGATCGACTTGAGGCCCGGCTCTTTGTGCAGCAGCCAGTGGTGATCGATGGCCTGGAAAAACAATAGCGAGGCGGGATCGGCCACGTCCGTCGGTTCGAGCGTTGCGATCTGGTCCAGCGAGTCGTCGTACATCTGCTCCTGGGCCAACCAGCGACCGAACCACAACCGAAGGTTATTTCGCACGAGCGGCGGCGTTTTTTCCTCTGTCAGCCAGGGAAACTTCGGCGGTGGGCCGACGGCGCGAGGCTTAGCGCAGATGGCTAGCAAATCTCGCGTCGGAGCGTCGACCAGAGCGATCGTTTTCACGACGCGCTCAAGTAGCTCGCCGCCGGTGATCGACTTGGCAACCGCGGCAGTCGCGGGCTTCTGTTCCAAGGCGGGATTCTTCGAGTCGCCCGCTGGAATATCCTTGGCTGCCGATTCCTTTTCGGGCGCGGCGGTGGCTGGCGCTGGATCGGTGGGCCACAGGGCCTCGGCCTGGTGGCGGGCCGCGTCGTCTGCCTTGCGGTCGTCAAGAAATTTGAATACCTGCTCGCGGACCGAAAGCACGGTCGGCGCAGACCATGTCGGTTGCTTCGCGAATTCGTCGGCTGGCGCGGCTTCGGCCGGATGGCCCGGCTGTTCTTGCGCGCGGACCGGTCCAGAGGCCAGAACAAGGGCCGCCGCGAGACTCACCACAGCCCGCATATATCGTGATAGGATCATCACAGCCTCCTTGGCCGGCCGAGGCCGGTAAATTCCGAACAACATATTTTACATCCGCGAATCGGGCTTTGTCATCGGCAGCAGAGGGATTCGATGAATTTTCTGATTTTTCGGGTCGCTAGCGATGCCGCCTCTGAGCGGGCGCCCCGGGGCTGGAGTCGCTTCGCAGAAGCCCCGGTTACGCACGAACAGACTGTCAGGCACAGAGTGCCTGAACTACATGCTATTTATTCTTGCCCACGACGATATCGTGCGTGACTTGCTGCACGCGGAGCTCGCGTTCGGCCAGTCGCTTGAGCGCTTCGACGACGTCGGCGCGATCGGTTTGCTCGACGTCTTTGTCGAGCAGGCGCGAATAGCGCTTGGTGCGATCGTTGACCCGCATTTGGAGGGCCCGGACCATTTTGAGCTCGGCGATCTTGTCCACCAGCGGGTCGTCCTGGGGCGGTCCTGATTGGCCTTGGCTCTGCTGGGCTTTTTCCTTCATATCCTTTTGGGCCTTTTGCAGGGCTTTGATCATTTCATCCAGCGCGGCGATGACATCCTGCTCGACCCCTTGGGTGATCATCTCGACCTTGAAATGCGAGAGCCGGATGGTGATCTGCTCCATGTCTTCGCGCATCTGCAAGACCGACTCGGGAAAGGCCACGGCGGACCCTTCTTCGTGCAGCAGATTGAGCGCGCGGTCCGCTTCGATTACGATCAGCGACTCGCGACGGCTCAGGCGGCCCGACTCGATTTCATCGTCGTGGCCGCGGTCGGCGTCGGGCACCTTGTCGAGGCGGAGCGTCCCTTCGTAGACCTCAATCTGCATCGCGAGCATTTTGCGGAATCGTCCTTCAAGAAGAGCCAGGATTCGCTCGGCCTCTTCCTCGCGCATTTGGCGGAGGATGCGCTCCAGATCGAGCTTCGCCGCGTGCAGGTCCTCGAGGGCTTTTTGCTGATCGGCGGCGGCGCCTTTGCGATTGGCTTGCTCTAGGCGTCGCTGAGCACTGCGCATTTTTTCTTCGGCAGCCTCGATTCGTTTGCGAGCTGGACTGGCGTCGTCCTGAGCTTGGTCGGGCTTTGGAGGCTGGTCGGGGCTCTCGCTTCCTTCGCCCTCGCCTTTACCTTGGCCCTTGCCTTGGCCCTTGCCTTGCCCTTTGCCCTGGCCTTTACCTTTGCCCTTGCCCTCGCCCTCGCCCTTACCCTCGCCTTTTCCCTCGCCTTTTCCCTCGCCCTTACCCTCGCCTTTTCCTTCGCCTTTTCCCTCGCCTTTACCTTCGCCTTTACCTTCGCCTTTACCTTGTCCTTTGCCCTCGCCGGCTTTTTTATCGCCGGGTTTGTCGCCGGGCTGTCCCTTGTCGCTCTTCGCGTCGGGATTCTTGCTATCCGCGTTCTTGCCGTCATCCGGCTTTTTGCCGTCCGGGCCTTTAGAATCTTGGCCTTTGCCTTCGCCTTTGCCCTTTCCCTCACCTTTACCTTCTCCTTTTCCCTCTCCTTTACCCTCTCCTTTACCCTCTCCTTTACCCTCGCCTTTACCCTCGCCTTTACCCTCGCCTTTTCCTTCACCCTTGCCTTCTTGACCGTCTTTCTTGGGATCGTTGTTCTCGGCGCCCGGCTGGCTGTCCTTGGCTTCGATTTTTTTGATGTCTTTGGCCAATTCCTTGGCTTTGTCGGCTTCTTTGCCTTGGCGGGGAGCGAGTTCTTGGGTTTCGCCGTCCCCCTCGGTTTGGCCGCGGATGCCTTCGACGTTTTTGATCATCTTGTCGAGCTTGGCGATGATCGCTTTGAGTTGCTCGCGCTCGGTGGCGTCGGTCTTGGCTCGATCGCCGCTCTGCAATAGCTCGAGCAGTTTTTGCAAATCTTGCTGGACTTGCAACTGGCCTTTGCTGGCGACGAACAACTGATCCTTTTCGAGTTGCTTGACTAGCTCCATGAGCCGATCGTCGAGTTGACGCTGCCGGCTTTGGGCGAATGCTTGACGCAGCAAGGCGGCCTGCTTCGGATCGTTGCCCGCGATGACCTCGGCCATCCGGTGCATTTCTTTTTCGAGGTCCGAGTATTTGGTGGCCAGATGCTTTTGCTCCTGGTCGAGCCGAGAGTTGGTCGTGAGCGCCGGGGTGGCCGGCTTGGTGGCGTCCGCCGGCTTGGCCGTGTCACTGATTTTGGTGGCCGACGGCTTATCCGACTTCGCTGGCGATGCCGGGTTGGCCGGTTCATCGCAACGGGCCGTTTTGGTGGCCAGGGCGGCGAAGAGCGCGACCGTAATGAGCATCCAGCGAGTGACGGTTGGCATGAGTGACTCCGTGATTGATGGCCGGCGACGATCGGTGCGAAATATTGGTAGGCTCCGGGTGAGCCTGTAGTTAGTACCGCGAGAGGGGCAAAAGGTTCCCGTGGGCGGAGCGGATTTCGGTCGGTTTGCGAGTCAAATCGCCGCTAATATAAATTCGGGCGCCGGGGGCTGGAGACGCTTCGCCGAAACCCCGGAGAGGGGTTGTCGATTTTAGGGCTCGTTATCGGCCTTAGGATTCAATGGAACCGCTGCGTCGGGGACAGGGGGCTTACGCCCCCCGCTCGCCTTAGTCTTCTAGTTTGAGGGCGTTTTCTTTCTGCTTTTTCTGCGTGAGCTTGTTGAGCTTTTCTTGGGTGTTGATGATGTCGCGGAGGTGCTCGACGATTTCGTTGAACGATTCTAGTTCTAGCATCTTGTTCAGCACGCCGCGCATCTCGACCAAGATCGCGTCGATTTGCTTGACCGCGTCGGCATGATGCGGTTTGGCGGCCTGCGGATCGCTAAGCATGGCCTGCAAGCGCCGCAGTCGGCGGTCGAGATCGGGGAACATCGTCGAGCCGATCCGCCGCAGCGGCTCGGCGATTTGCTCTTTCAGCCGGTATTCGAGCTCGGGCGTGTCGATGCGGTTATTGGCCATCTCGTCGCGGATGTCGTCGAATGCGTCAGCGAGCGAGATCGTTTCGCTCGCGCCTCGTTCGCTGTTGGCGAGTGTCTGCTCGGCGACGACCTGCGGCGAGCGGAGGCCGGGGCCTTTTTCGCCCGTGTCGCCCGGCTCGGCGCCGGGGGGATGGGCGGTCTTCACGTCGTCGGGCTCTTCGCCAGGGGCCAGCTTGGGGCCATTCTTGTCGGCAATCTTTTCACCGGACTTGGCGGCGACCAATTTGGCCGGCGTCCCCTTCGTCGGTTCCGCGGCGGCGCCGGCTTTGGGCAAAGCGTCTTTTTTCGGCGGGGGCGAGTTTGCCGGCGTAAATCGGACGTCGGCCAGTTGATCGCGGGTCGTCGTGAGGTCCTGCATGATGGCCTCGAGCCGCATCCGCATCTGAAGCTCGCGCGCTTCGAGCAGCGTCAGCAGTTGGTCGGGTTCGACGACCGCGAGCTGAAACTTTTCGCTAAAGGCGCGATTGGCGCCCGACTTCAATGCGCAATTGTCCTCGGCGCCGATCTCGAGCGAAATCTGCTGACCGATGGCCAGCTTGCGGTCCTTGAAATCCAAGGCTTCGTCGGTCGCGCGATCGAATTTGAGGCTGCTGTGGCTTTTGGGCGCCGTGCGGAGCGCGACTTGAGTCGGCTCCGACTCGTTCATCTTGTAGTCGAACCACAATTTGGCCAGGCCGTAATCGTCGGAGATTTCGCCGTCGATCGGCAGCCGGGCCTGCGGCGTAATCGAAGAGCTGATGCCTCGCAGATGAACGCCGACGCGCGGCGGCTCGTCGGGCGTCGCTCTGAGGATGAGGCGAATCGGCTCGCGGCTGCGGATGCCGTCTGTGTCGACGAGCGTGAACAGCAGCGTCCGGTCTTCGTCCAGATTGTCGATCCTGTACCGGAAACGCCGCGGGTCGGAACGGTCGCCGAAGCGGATCGTGTCGAGCGGCTGAATCTTGTCGCCGACCAGCGCGGCGACCGGCGCCTCAACGAGGTCCTTGTTGGCTTTGGCCTCGACGGTGACGGTCGTGCCCTGCGGCGCCTCCATGCTGCCCGAAACGCGGCGATCGGCCGGTTCGCGGCGGGTGTACTTGGGATACTCGAAATGCAGGGCCATCTCGATCGTGGGCACGTCGACGACCTCAATCTCGTAGCCGCGCAGGGCCGCATCGCCCCCGACGACGTCGAACGTGCGCGAGGTGAGAAGGCCGCGGAACGTATAGGCGAATTCTTGATACGGATCGCCGACTTCGGCCACGCCGACCCGGGCCATGTTCTCGCGACTGCGGCCCTCGTCCGTGCGATAGCGAAGCTGGACAGACTGGGGCACGTCGCCATTGGTGTCCGCCCGAACGACGATGTTCAGGTCGGAGCCCTTGGCGATTTTGATTTTTTTGTTCTCGAATCCGACGAGCTCCAGATGGGTGCGGCGGGGCCATGCCCGATCGGAGAACATCAGATTTCGATCGGCCCAGACTTTCAAGGCGCCGGAGGCGAACACGGCGAACGCCACGACGGTGCCGACGCCGACCGTCGCCGCGAGCAAACCGCGCCACAGCGGACCGCGATTGAACACCGCGCCAATCCGGGCATGGGGAAGCTCCTTCATCGCCTGCGATTGTGTGTTGGCGAGCATCTGAGCGTTGAACTCGGACGCATGATCCGGATGCTCCGACAATTCAACGGTCGTCAGTAGACTGTCGCCGAAACGCTTGTAGCGCCGCTCCAGAAGCACGGCCAGATCGGCGCTTGAGATGCTAACCAGCAAACGCCGGGCGATGAACCGCCATAGGACATGGACCAAGCCGAGACCCGCGGCGGCGAGCATCAACTGCCGCACGATCGCCGGCGGCTCGACCCACCAATCGAGTCCGAGCGTCAGCCAGAACGCGATACCCAACCAAGCCAGCGCCAGCGCGATGCCCTGCAGCCAGATGTAGAGTCTGATGCGCCAGCGAAAACTGGCCAACATGCCGCGAATCCGCGAATCCAACCGCGGTCCGGCCGTGGCGCCGCCATGAGTCGAGCCGAGCGCGACGCCGGCGGCGCGCAGCGCATCGTCGTCGGTGAGCGGGCTCGGAGGTGATTTCCGTTCTTGCATTTAAGACGAGCTAGGTCGGGGTTAAGTTGGATGTCATGGTTTGTAGGTCAGGCACCCTGTGCCTGACAGTCGCGCGCCTCAGGCACGGAGTGCCTGACCTACGCCAGTCGGCTCAATCGCCGGGTTAACCATTCGATGCACAACAGGCCGCAGATGCCGCAGAGCAGGTAGGTGACCCAGAGTTTTTGCCACGGTTTATCGATGTCGCCCGTCTTGAGCGTTTGCCGACTTTGATCTTTGAGCTGCGGCGCGAGCGCGGGCTGCCCGTCTTGCCCGAGCGCGGCTTTCACGCCGACATAATATTTGCCCCCCGTGTCGGTCGCGATTCCGCTCAGCAAGGGATCGTTGCGCTGCGGGTTGTCTTTCTCCAGGTCGGGCACCTTGACCATCACCTGCCGCAATAGCGGATCCTCGGTCGAATCGGGAATCGCGACTTCGATCCGGTAGGCGCCAGGCTGGAGGGCGACGAACTGACCGTGGAACGTTCCCTTTCGATTGGAATCGGCCAGCAGCGCGGTCGTCGTCGGGGCGCCTTCTTGGGGCGTAATCTGAGCGATGACTTTTGCGGCCTCGAGCGGATCGTGCTGGATATTCGTCAATCGGGCGTCGATTTCGATCGTGCTGCCTAGCAGATACGAATCGCGATCGACGGCCAGCGAGCCGCGCCGCGAGCCGCGGAGCATCCGACCTTGCGATACATGGCGAAGGACTTTGGTATAAAACTGCTCGAAATATTGCTCGCCCATCGCGCGGAGCCGCCACATTTCGCCGCTGCCGAGATAGAACACCCGGCCGGCGCCGTAAAGCTGACCGGCGAAATAGATCGGCAACTCGTCCCCCGAGGCGCCGGTGATCGGATCGGAGAAGCGAGCATACACGGTGGCGCCCGGCTTCTTGCCCTTCACGGCATAGTAGCCATACACGCCGTTGAACTCGGCCCAGGCATGCTCGCTGCCGGCCCCCGACGTGTCGAGCCAGAGAAACTCGGCCTGCTGTCCGTCGGGCGTGAACTGGATCGTGCCGGGCTTTTCGCCGTTGTATTTGGCGTCGTGAGCCCGAATGAGCAGCCGGCTGAACTCGACCGGATAGAGCGTGCGAATCTTGGCCATCTTGCTGTCGGAGACCCAGCTATCGGTGTAGACCGGGCCGGCGATCAGCACGAGGCCCCCCGCCTCTTCGGCGACCCATTTTTCCAAGAGCGCGATGGCCCGATCGTTGGCCGCCGGGTCCGCGTCCAGCCGCTGCCAATCGGGATCGAAGGCGACGATCGCGTCGTACTCGGCAAGCTCTTGCATCGAGGTCGGAAAGTTGTCGAGAATCTTGTTCGCCTCTTGCGAGATCGGACCATTGGCCGTTTGCAGGAGCACATCGACGACCGTGTCGCGATCGCGGCGAAGCTGATTTCGGAGAAACTGATATTCGCGCGTCGGGCCACCAGCCAAGAGCAGCACGCGATTTTTGCGGTCAACGATTTCCAGATCGGAATCGCGGGCCAGATCGCTCGGCTGCTGCTGCAAATTCTTGATGCCGGCGGGCATTTTGAGTCGCAATTGGAGCGTGCGGCGGCCCGCTTCCTTGATGCCGGCCAGCTCGAATTTGACTCGCTCTTTCTTGCCGTTGCCGGGGAGGATGACCGACTCGGTGGCCTCGGAATTCCAGTTCGTCGCTTCCCCACTTTTTTGCTTGCCGGCGGGGCGCGAGACCAACTCGACCTGCACTTGGCGGCCGGCCATGCCCTGGGCCTCGATATCGGCGGTGACGGTAAACGCATCGCCAGGATAGGCGCGAGGCGGCACGGCGAAGTCGGCGATCCGGGCGCTGACCGGACGGCGATCGGAACCGAGACCCACCAGATACACGGGCACGCTGGCGTCGCGGGCGACTTGCACGGCGGCGCTCGGATCGAGCCCGGCGTTCTGGCCGCCGTCGGTGAACACAATCACGGCCGACAGCGGCTGCGCCCGTTCGTTATTGATTAAGTCGCGAAGGCTTTCGCCGAGCCGCGTTTCGACGCCGCGAGGTTTGAGCGCCGTTGCCCAATCGAATTTTTTTGGATCGAGAATTTTTAGTTCGCCCGGTTTGGCGTCGGCCCCCTTCTTGTCGCCAGATTTTGGATCGGCCCGTTCCGAGTCGGCCGGTTTCGCATCGTCCGGCTTTTTATCGGCAGTCGATTCGACCGACGGCTCGCGGACGCCCATCAGCACGAGCAGATCGACCCGCGGGTTGTCGAGATTCAAGTAGGCGAGCGCGCCAAACAGCGTCACGGCCGAAAGGGTCGCCGCGACGCCAAACAACCAGCCGCCGCCGCGCTGGCCGATCAGCCGGCTGCCGATGAAGCTGACGATCACGAGGGCCAGCACGCCAGCGGCGCCAAGTATGACATACCGCAGCCAGGCGCCGCGGATCTCGCGAGCCGCCAGCGCCGCCAGTTCCGCCTCGCGCTGACCGGTCGTGTCGACGATTCGCGGCAGTCCGACGACCCGACCCAAATCGCGATCGAACCGCCAAACCTGCACGTCGTGCGTCTTACGGAGCGTGTCGAGCATGTCGCCGGTCGAAAACTCCGAGATCACCTGACCGATGCGGCTATCGGCCGGATTGCTCGACGTCGCGTCGGTGTTACTGAGACTCATGCTGATGCTCGTATCGGCGAGCACGAGCACGCGGGAATTTTGAATCTCTTTCTGCTCCGACCACTTTTGCAGATCGAGATAAAACAGCAACAAGCCGCAGAACGCCGTCAATCGCAGGACCGCCAGAAACACGCCCACGCCGGGCCGCAGTTCGACGCTGTCGCGGCGATACATATAAATCACGAACACCGCCAACGCCAAGCAGACAAGCACTAGCAGCGGCGTCTCCCACCAATCGCTGAAGGACTGCGGCTGCGCGAATTGATAGCGCACGGCGGCAGCCGGCGAGCTATTGGCGGAAGCTCCGGTCGCGGCCGGCAGCGCGGACGCGACCGAGGTGGCCGCTTCGCCGAGGAGGGCCAGTCGGGAATGGATTATCTGAGCTAGCGGAGAACCAGTCATCAACGGGCGAGCTCCTTGGCGCTGGGGTGGTAACTGGCCGAATAGGAGAGTAGTTGCTCGCCCACCAAAATCGCAATCAACAGATACATGACCATCCGGCCCATATTTGCGCGATCGAACTCCTGGGCATCGAAAAAGGCGTCAGAGGCCGGGACAAAACGATATTTCACCCCACCCAGCCGAGTTTCCAACCCCGGGCCGTCGACGATCTTCAGGTTGCCCTCCTCGGGCGAAACGTTGTAAGCGTACTTCAACGTCTCGGTGCTCTTGTCGCGGCGAGTCAACTGGGCCTCGTACACGCCGCTAATGTTGGCGTCGCCCGGCAGCGTCGCCAGCATGTGGTCGCCGCTGGGCACGGCGCTGACGGGCAGCGTCTCCGGTCGCTCGCGGGGCGGTTTGACGAATTTCACGTCGGGATCGTATTTCACTCTCTCGAACTCGACAGACAGCGAGGCCCCGACAAGCCGCGAGGGATCGGTCTGCCGGCTGGAGGCCAGATAGTTCACCGTCTGGAGCATGGCCGCGATGTGCCGGGGCGTGTTGGCGAGGTTGTTCCACGTCGGAGCGGCGGTGGTCAAGAATGCGAGCACGCGGCCGGCGCCGAATTTCTGCTCGACGACCAGCGGAGCGCCGTTTCGCAGATGGGCCACGACATGGGCCGACGAGCCCGTGGGCGGCGTCCAACGCTTCTCGGCCGCGAAATACTTGTGGATGATCACTTTGTCGATGTCCACGTTCGGCTGGCCGGCGAACAGCGAGAAGACGGGATGATTTGCGTCGGCCGTCAAGTCGTTGGCCGTCTCCGTGCGATCGACCAGAAGCTCGGTCGGCGCCACTAGCGGAATCGGGAACAGGCCCTTGCCGTCGCGATACAGGCGGGTGTTGAAAAAATCGGCTCGCGTTCGGTCGCTCATGAAGAACGCGACGCCGCCCCCTTTTTTCACGTACTCTTCGAGCGCGTCGATCGCCGGCTGATCGAGCCGGTCGACGTTGAGCATGTAGATCATGGCGAAAGGATCGAGCGGCTTGTCGCGAAGAAACGCCGGCGTGACGATCTTGGGCGCCACGCCCGTCGGAGTGACGTTGTTCGAGGCGAATGGCAGCGTGACGAAATAGGCTTCGCCGTGGCCCCCCTCGGCCTGCGCCTCGCCATCGACGACGAGCACCGGCACGGCTTCGGGAAAATCGAGCACGGCGAATCGAGAATTATCCGTTTCCACCGCGTCGGCCGGGAGCGTCGCGGCCAGCGAATGCTGCCCCGGCGCCGGATAGCGGACCTCGAACGTCGCGGTCGCGGTTTGCCCCGGCGGAATCGCGGGAATCGTGACAGCCGGCCGGGGCCGCTCGTCCTCGGTCAGCTGCACGGGCACATCGCGAGCGGCCTGCAGCCCGAAATTTGTCACGGCGACTTCGATCGACAGCGGCACGGACGCGGCGCGAATGCCCATGCCCGGCTTGAGACTGGCGATGGCCAGATTAGGCCGCTCGACATCGACGCAGTTGATCAATTGCAGCCGGGCGCCCGCTTCGTTGAGGTCCAGCAGGGCGCGGCGGAGGTCGCCACTGGCGCTCCATTCCTTGGCGCGGAAGTCGCCGACGATATAGACGTAGGTCGCCGTGTCGGTTCCTTCGCGGACCATTTGGCCGATGGCGGAAAGCCCTTCGAGCGGTCCCTCGGCCATCTGCGAGACGTGGAGCGACTGCAACCTGTCGGCGATCGCGTCCCTGAAATCGCTCGAAACGGGCTCGCGGGTGAGCGTGGCCTTCATGCCGTTGCCGCGATGGGCCGCCTGCGAGTTGAGCAGCAGCGTGAATTCTTGACGCCCGCCTTGGCGGCTGAGTTGATTTCCCAACCGGCCGACGACCTTCACGCCTTGCTCGAAGGCCGAAGCGCCTTGCCAGCGATCGGACATCGAAAAGCTGTCGTCCAAGAGGACGATGTGATGCGTCTTCGTGCCGCCGAGCAGGGCGCCGAGGCTGTTTTGCGTGCGCGGCTGAGCCAGCATCAGCACGACCGCCGCGATCGCCAGCATACGCAGCAGGAGCAGCAAGAACTGCTTGAGCATCACCCAAGTGCGATTGCGCTTTTGGCTCAGCAGCAAAAACTCCATCGGAGCCCACCGGATCCGCTTGTGCCGCAGCACATTGATCAAATGGATCAAGATCGGCACGCCGACCAGCGGGAGGAACCAGAGGAGCGAGGGGAATTCGAACATGCGGGGATCTATTTAATGTCTAATTTCTAATGACAAATGTCTAATCAATGACGAATGCTCAAATGACGAATGACGAAATCGTTTTGTATATTTTTAGCCGCGTTCGCTTGCGACGCGCTTTTGAACGCGCGTCGCAAGCGTGCGCGGCTAATACTACCGAAAATGTTACATCTTCACGTGAGCCCGCATGCGGTTACTCAGATAATGCGCCAGCACGGCGTCCATCGGCGCGCTGGTTCGTATCAGGGCATAATCGCAACTGTTGGTCGTGCAAGTCCGGCGAACTTCGTCCAGGAAACCTTGAAGCGCCTCAAGGTAGCCGGCCCGGAGCGCCCGTGGATTGCACACCAGATGATCGGGAATCTCCAGCCCTTCGAACCGCGTCGGACCCGAGAACGGAAAATCCAGCTCGTCGTCGTCCATCACGTGGAACACGAGCACGTCGTGGCCGCGCTGCCGCAGTAGTTTTAGCCCTTTCACGAGCCCCGCTCGATCGGCCAATAAGTCCGAGATCAGCACGATCATGCCTCGCCGCGGGGCGCTTTCGGCGACACTGCGGAAGATGGCCAGTAGATCGGTCTTCTCGCGCGGGTCGGTGGCCGAGAGCGACTGGACGATCGAGTTCAGGTGATTTTGCTTCGTCTTCAGCGGCACGACGGCCCGCACCGTGTCGGCGAAGGCCGTACAGCCGACGGCGTCCTGCTGCCGCAGCAATAGGTACGCGAGGCTCGCGGCGATCGTCGCCGCGTATTCGAACTTGGTCAGCGGGCCGACGCCGTAGGCCATGCTGTTGGAGACGTCGACCAACAGCGTGACCCGCATGTTAGTGTCTTCCTCGAACTGCTTGACGTAATAGCGATCCTGCTTCGCCCAGACCTTCCAGTCGACGTGGCGCAGGTCGTCGCCGGTCGTGTACTCGCGATGCTGGCGGAACTCGACCGATTGCCCGAAATACGGACTACGGTGCATTCCCGACAGGTAGCCTTCGACGATATGGCGAGCCCGCAGATCGAGCCGCGTAATGCGCTTGATCGCTTCAGGATGCAAAAATCTTTTGGAATCGCGCATCGCTCGTGAGCTCGTTTTCCTTGGTGGGAGTGATTTGAATCAGCCGTTCGACGACGTCGTCTTGGGTGATGCCTTCGCTTTCGGCGGCGAAGTTCATCACCAGCCGATGCCTAAGCACGGGCTTGACCAGCGCTTGAATGTCGTCGGTCGAGACGTGGGTCCGCCCGTAGAGCAGGGCCCTGGCCTTGGCGCCGAGGATCATGAACTGCACGGCCCGGGGACCGGCGCCCCAACTCACCTGATCGCCGACAAAATCGGGGATACCCGCCTCGCCGACACGGGTCTGCCGCACGAGCGACAGGGCGTAGCGGATGATGTGATCGGTGACCGGGACGGCCCGGACGATTCGCTGGAGACCGAGAATCTCCTCGGCCGAGAGGACCGGCGAGACCTGATCGACCAGCGTCGTGGTGGTCCGCCGAGCGATTTCGAACTCCTCGCCAAAATTCGGGTAGCGGACGAACACCTTGAACATGAACCGGTCTTGCTGCGCCTCGGGCAGCGGATAGGTTCCTTCTTGCTCGATCGGGTTCTGCGTGGCGAGCACAAAGAACGGATCGGACAGCGGATGCCGCACGCGGCCGACAGTGACTTGCCGCTCTTGCATCGCTTCGAGCAAGGCCGCCTGCGTCTTGGGCGGCGTGCGGTTGATTTCGTCGGCGAGAATCACGTGGGAGAACAGCGGGCCTTCGAGGAACCGGAACTCGCGGCTGCCGGTGCTCTTGTTCTCCTCGATGATTTCCGTGCCGGTGATGTCGGCCGGCATGAGGTCGGGCGTGAACTGCACGCGGCTGAACGATAGATTCAGCGAGCGGGCGAGCGTGCTGATCATCAGGGTCTTGGCCAAGCCGGGGACGCCTTCCAATAGGCAGTGCCCTCGGCTGAACAGGCAGATCAACAGCTCTTCGATGACCTGGTTCTGGCCGACGATGACCTGCGAAAGCTGGTGGAGGATTTTTTCGCGTGCTTCGTGCAATTTACGAACGGCCGCGGCGTCGTCGTTGACACTCGTGGCAAGCGGCATTTCGGACATCGATGGATTCCTGGGAACGATTGAGGAGTGGAGTGTGTTGGCGAGAGGAATTGCTAAGCCGCGGTAGCGGCGTTACATGAGTAGCCGGGGGTGAAGCCGCGGCGGGGCAAAACCCCCGGAATTAGCTAACGCGGCTTTGCAGTCGCTTACCTCTGATATATAGGCAGCGTGTTGTTTTCCAGTTGCAAAATCGTGAGGTTGGTCGCCGTGGTGTACACGCCGCCGACATAGCCTTGGGTCCAATGGTCCTCGGACGCTTCGCTGACGATGCGGGGATAGATCTTGTCGCGATAGGCGTCCCACTTCTTGCCCCCTTCGCGATACATGACCTGCGAGTAGTAATAGTGGGCGTAGTGCCAATGGCCGAAGCCTTGGTTGGAAATATTGGCCAAGTTTTTATCCGCGTAGGCGAGCATCTTGGGGACGTACTTGTCGTCATAATCGCCGGCGTTGAATAGGCAGGCGATCGCCGCGGCGCTGATGGCCGGCCGCCCGCCGCCTCCCTTGGAACTATACTGCACGCCCCCGTCGTCCATCGTACACTTGTGGATGTATTTGATCGCCTTGTCGATGATCTCCTTGGGGACCGGAATGCCGGCGTTGCGGCAGCCGCGGAGACCTTGAACCTGCGTGATCGTCGTCGAGCCTTCGTCGAAGTTGTTCCCGTCCTTCGCGCTAACGTAGCCCCACCCCCCCTCGTCGGTCTGAGCCTTGCCGGAAAATTCAACGGCCTTGGTGAGTACGCGGACGAGGTCCTTGCGACGAGTCTCATCCTCCTCTTCGCCGAGTACTTGCGAGAGGAACAGCATTGAAAAACCGTGGCCGTAGGTGTAGCGATCATCGACCTGCGGGTCGCCGATCAGGCCATTCGATCGGGCGCGGGTGACGAGATAATCGACGGCCCGCTGGATGTTCCGCTGATATTTACCTTGAGTGGTCGTCGAGCCTTCGAGCAACAGGGCCGTGCCGGACAGAGCCGTCATCGAGGTCGGATAGCGTCCCTCGGCGGCGTCCCAATAGCCCCGGGCCGATTGCCGGGCCGCGAGCCAATCGAGCCCCTTGGAGATAACCTTTTGAACTTTAGGATCTTTGGTCTCCTTAGCGTGGATTTTGGCGGACGAGCCGACGACGATCGCAACGATCGCAAGTTCGATCAGCGTCAACCATCGCCCTAATTTTATAATTCGCATTTCGGTTTTACCTTCCCTGAAACCCCGTGTTCGCCAAGTTCGCTGCTGGCTCTTCCGGTTCATTGTACTTCGTCATCGTCGTCAGGCTCGAAAGCGTGAATGGCCCCCGCGCCCGGCCCACGACCGGTCGCCTTGAGATAGTCGCTCGAGGAGGGGGAACCCAAGCGGAATGGCCGGCCCGTCAAGCCGGCTTGATACGGCGGCTCGGGCGCAATCGGATCGTCGGTATAGTGCAAGGTCAGCGTCTGAGTCGGCATGGCGAGCGAAACGGTGCGGTGGGCCCGATCGCCGCTGAGCTCGCATTGCAACTGGTTGTTGAAATTGTTGAGCGGCATCGTCAGCTCTTCTTCCATCACGGCCCGACCGGTTCGGCGATCGAGACAGAGTACGCTGGCCTTGGGCATTTCGGCCGGCGTGCCGGCGTTGACGCGCGGCAGTCCCGGACGCAAAAAGACGAGCACCGGCAAATCGACCCCTTGATTCAACAAAACGTAGTAGCGATGCACTTGGGCCGGAACGGACCACTGGGGTTTGCCCGAGCGGGCGTTGAAGGCATACACACGGCCATTCGCCTTGGGCACGCCGAACTCCATATTTTGCATCGCGTCGGCGGCGGCGCCGGTCGGCCCGACGGAGCGAGACCGGGACGACCGATTGGCGATCAGCACGTATTGATCGCTGGAATGTTGAACGATGATTTCTTGAAGCGCCGACGGCCCTTTCTCACCGGCGCCGATCGAGGCGAGCTTCGAGGCCGAATCGAGTTCCGATTCAAGCTGCTCGTCGACGATCTTCCGGCCGTCGGCGAGCGAGGCCAGCACGAATTTTCCACCCGGATCGAGCATCGCCACGGCGTCATCGCCGACAAGTGTCGCGCGGAATCCGTTAGCGAATTCGCCGAGGTCGAGGTCCTTCTGTTTCCATAAATCGTGCAGCTTAACGGCGACCTTGGCGTGACTGTCGTCGGTCCAGCGAAGCGAAACATACTTTCGCCCGCAGTAGGCCCAGCGGCGGCTCGAGGGGGCGATCGGAGCGGCAAGCAATTGCTCGCCGTCGGTCGCGCGAAGCACGATCGCGGTTGGCTCGTCCTTGCCACCGGATTTTTCGGACGGTTTGGCAACCACCGACACTCTCCGCACGGGCCGTCCGACGACTCGGCCGCTGGCTAGCGTCACTTGGCCATCGTCCTGACCCGTGGTCGACGCGGTCACGACCGCGCCATCTAGAGGCACGACGACAATGACGTCGTCGTCGCCGAAAATTTCCGCGTTGGCCGGCAGGTTGTGCCGAACCCAAAGCAGCTTGCCGGTGAGTGGCTCCAGCGCGATCAAGTCGCGAGCCCGCTGGATGCAGATGCACTTTGCCGTGACCAGGGCCAGCGAATCGACCGGTTGCCCATTGGCGCCGGCGGTGGCGACCGTTCGCTTGAGGCCGCCGGGCAGTTCGATGGTCGCTTGAACCGGCGTCGTATTGTTGTTGAACATCGCCGGCGACGTGTCGGTGATGTCTTGTTGCCACAAAACCCGCGTGCCGGTTCCGGGCGCCCGGAGAGCGTCCATCGCTAGAAGTTGATTGCCAAAATTCAAGAGCAGGAGATGCCCCTGGGCGGCGATCGAGTTCTGGGTCATGTTGAAGGCCTGATAACCGCCGAACCGATTCTGATTGCCTTCGTGCAAGGGAATGCGGAATTTTTCTTTCCCCATGCCGTCGCGGCCGACGATCGTCTGCTGTTGCTGGTCGAACGTGACGTTGGTGGTGGAGAACACGTCGGGCCGCGAGCCGTGCCAATCGAGCGGCGTGGGGGGCGGCATATTGGCTTGCCGGCGCGGACCACCCGGCTCGCGCCGCACGCGCCCCAGCGGATAGGCCACCGCTGACGCGAGCGCCTGACCGACCGGCGAATCGGCCGGCAGGGCATCGGCCAACTGCTTGCCGGTCTTGCCCGCCATGCAAATTTCGTCGCCGTATTGCTCGCGGAGCCGCTGATAATAAATGGCCGCCTCCTCGGGCTGGTCGACATGGCCCGAGTCCTTGAGAAACAGCGCCATCCGCGCGACCGCTTCGCGCCGCCGGGCCGGTTCGCTCGACTGCACGAGCTGCCGCAGTAGGCTTTCGCGCTCAAGCAGCGTATCGGCCTCGGTCAACTGGGCGAAAAGCTGCTGACGCGCTTCGTCGGCCAGTGGGTGCCAGCCGAACAAGGCCAAGAAATGCCGCAGCTTGTCGGCCGTGTCGTCTTTCTTGGTTCCCGAATCGCTTTGGCCTAAAGCCAGGGCCGCATCCCGCCGATGGAGAATTTCTTCGTCGAATTTCGCCCGTTCTTCAGGATTTGCCAACGTGTACAGGTCATCCAGCCGAGCCTCGAGCCAGCGATCGCGGCGAACGGAAAGCTCGGGTCTAACTTTTTCCGGCTCGCTTTGGCTGGTCTTGAAATCGACCAGCTTTAGGTAAGTGCGGAATGCCTCGGGCCGATCTCCGGACTTGCGGAATCCTTCGGCAAGAACTCGCAGGAATTGCAGCCGTTCGCGCTCCAGCAGCAGCAGCTTCTCGATTTCGCTCACGGTGCCCCGGGCAGCGACGAAATTCGATCCGAGATCCGTTAGCAGAGCCTCGACGAGCAGCATCCTCGGCCGGGCGCGATCTTTATCGGATTTGACGGACGCATACGATTTTCGCAAATCGGCAATGGCGGCGGGTATTTTTCCCTCGTCGAGCTCGATCTCGCCTTGATCGGCTAGGGCCTCGGTCACATCTCGATTGGCGGCCAGCCGCTCGGCGATACTCCGGCGGAGCGGCGCCAGTTGATGGAACGCATACATCACCGATTCGCCGTTGGGGCCATTGCCTTGCGAAATGATGTCGTCCTTGAAGCAGATCAAATTGCCCGGAACGATGCCGGCCCGGGATCGAGCCTTGGCGACGATCTGGCCGGATGAAATGTCGATCTGCGCGACCTCGGCGCTGGACATCGGCAAGTAATAATGCTTGCCGCTGAGAAAGCCGCGACCACTGGGAGTCGTGCCGGCCGCGAGCATGAGAGGATGCTCCCAGGCCGGCTTGCCATCGGCTATCTTGATTGCTTGAACCTGCCGTTTGCCGACGAGCACCACCTTGCCGTCCTGAACGCCGCCGACGTAGAGATATTCGCCGGCGCGATCCAACTGCCAAAGCTGCTTGCCGTCGATCAGGCTATAGCAAAGCAGTTGCTCGGTATCGATAGGCGTAAGCAGGACACAACCATCGGCCAAAGTCGCCGTCGAATCGATCCAACGATCGCCGCGGACGGAGATCGTATTGACCATATTGCCAAAGCGGACTCGCTGTTGAATCATCTGGGCCTGGGGCTGCGGCCCCTTGCGATACTCGACTCCCCAGAGCAGCGAGCGATCGGCCAGATCGACTGCCACGACCGCGCCGGCCGAGGTGGGGCAAATGAGCACCCCATCGGCATAGGACGGACTCGCGCCGGACATTCGCCGCACGGCGCCGTTGAATTCATTGGAATTCTTGACGTCGGCCAGTTGCTGGGCCCAATCGAGTTTGCCGTTCTTGGGATCGATGACGACCAACCGGATTTCGCCTTGGATCTCGGCTAAGACATAAAGCCGGTTCGCAAGCGGCAGAGGGGCGCCGAGGAAAAAAGCGCCGGCAAGTTGCGGCTCGAAATCCGCGTTCGCCCCGCCGATTCGCCACTTGATCTTCCCCTCGCTTCCACCGCTGGCATTGGGAATTTCATAAGCCGCCAATTCATTCGTGGGATTGTCGAGCGGCATTCGACCGCCGGGACCCCGCACGATGAATCGCTGCCGCTGAGGGTCGATCGGCTGGGCGCCATCGGGTCCTTCTTCGACCGCGAACACAAATTTGCCGTCGCTCGAGAGCGTGCCGTAAGTAGCGTTGTCGGCCGGGTTGTCCATAACGAGATTGCCGTCGAACCCGCCATTCATCATGGCGCCTGGCTGCGGGCGCGTCTGAGTCGTGCCGCCGCCATCCGATTGATCGCTGCCCGGCGGATCAACAAAAAGCATCTTGCCGGTATCGAAACCGAGGCCGACCACTTTTTTCGGTCGACGCATAATTATCGTATTACCGACGGCGAGCGGTTGCATCACCGGCAGATTGACCGCGCCGCGATTGATGGCGTCGATCTGAGTGGCCGACGAATCGGCGGGCCGGCTCTCAATGGACGAACTCGGCACATTCGCCCAGCGCTCGCTGAGCAGCGGCAGACCGCCAGCGCTCACCGCGTTGCGAGCCGGATTGCCGCGATACATGGCCCAGTGCAGAGCCTCGGGGTTTAGTTCGGGCGGTTGCTCGCCCAAGCTCGTCGTCAACCAGACGAGTGCGGCCGCGTCGCCGCCGAACGACAGTCGCTGGGACTTGCCGGCGATTCGCAGTTCGGCCGCCGGAGATTTGGATTTGAGTTGCACCAGCACGTCGGTCGCCCGCTGCGGCATGCCGCTACGCGCCCAGCATGCGGCGAGCAGCACCGAGAGCGACGGCTCAAAAGCTGCCCCGGCAGCCGTTTCGCGCAGCCGCTGAAGCCCCAGCGCCGCGGCCAGCGGTTCGTTGTGATCCAGTTGATACCGGCTCATCAGCAGCGTCGCTTCGTAGCCGGCGTGGGTGTGAAAATAGCGCCGCGTGACTTCGGCCACCCCGGGCATGTCGCCCCGTCTGAGCGCGTCGGACAGGAGTTGCTGAGCCTTGGCGCCGTAAATCGATTCGAAACTCTTGAGCCCTTCGAGATTCTGCTCGCCGATCAATCGCTTCGCGTTGGATTTCAGCCCGCGCCGGATCGATTGGCCCTCTTCCTTGCGGCTGAAATAGTCCTGCGGCGATTCGGTGACGTCTTCGATCAGCGGAAACGCTTCGCTGTACCGATTGTCCTTGAGCAGCTTGCGAGCTTGGATCAATTTTGTCTCAAGCGGCCGGGCGTCCGGGTGGCTGAACATTTCATCGGTGGCTGCCTGATCGCCATCGCCGGCCGGGTTCGCTTGTCCGGCGATCTTCATTTGAATGCCGTTGGGAACCTGCTGAGCGCGCGATGAAAGCGGCATCTCGGCGAAAAAAATCGCGACGGCGACCCCGATGACGGCGGAAAGCCGAATCAGCCGATGGCTAGGCCTAGAGGAGCGATTAAGTTCCGTCATAAATAGATCCTCGCGGGCGCAGGGACCGGCAGCCGGCCCCCGTACTCTGTTAGTGTACGATCGCTCGTTAAAGTTCACGCGACAAGGAAGTCTAGCGTAAGCGGCGGCGCCCTCGTCGGCGAGCGGGGGGCATAAGCCGCCTGTCCTTAATTTCAACTCGCCCTGGTCTCATCCGGCACTCTAACGCATTGCCCCTAAAAGCGTTACAAACCGAACTTCCATCCTACAAACGGGCCGGGCACTTCGCAACCAAATCGTCGTCAGCACGGTTTTAACCGCGACCTGCCGCGGCGAATCGTGACTTTTCGATCCCCGTATCGCCTGCCGCCGATCGCCCTTGCTTGGCTTTAAGTGCTAGGCTTTTAAGTCGTAGCCGGCCGACGGCAACGCTTGATTCGCCGGCCGCTCGGCCTTATTCGCAGCGCAGCACAGCTTGGCCATGAGGTCGCCAAACCGCGATTTTTCCGGGAAATTTCGCTCGATTTCGTGTTTTAAGGGTTGCATTTTTAGCCACGTCGTTTTTAATCATCCGATCGCTTTTACGAGTCCGTTCGTAATTTTTCACTTCTAAAACCTCATAAGGAGGGCCATCGATTATGGCGAAAGCTGCTGCCGTTGCGACGAAGAAAGCTCCCAACAAGACCGAGATCCTGACCGCCATCGCCGAAGCCACCGAGACCAACAAGAAGGTCGTCGGCGCCGTGTTCGAAGCCTTGCACGAGGAAATCAAGAAGGCCCTGAGCAATAAGGGCCCGGGCGTGTTCGCGATTCCCGGCTTGGTCAAGATTGAGCGCAAGAAGGTCCCGGCCCGTCCGGCAAAGAAGGGCGTGCCCAATCCGTTCAAGCCTGGCGAATTGATGGACGTCCTGGCCAAACCGGCCTCGACCAAGATCAAGGTTCGGGCCCTGAAGAGCCTGAAGTCGATGGTGTAGTTCGATCGACCACTCGGCGCTTTTTGGAGCGACGGGCGGCCGGGGCGGGAGGCGCTTCGCCGAAGCCCCGGATCGCGCCGGTTGATTTAATCAGCCTCGCGAAGAACTTGTTGCGTATCCCAGAATCCGCGCGGCCGTTCGACCGGCCGGCACTCGCGCCAAGTCGGCTCACCACGCCGATAACGGGAAGCGGGCGCCGCCGGGCGAACGGCCGTCGTCGTTTGGCAAACGCCGTAGCAACCACCGATCGAGCATCCGCCTCGGTCGCCACTCAGGCGGCATGTTGTCAGGGGCGCCAGATTCGTCAGGCAGGCAGGCAAAGTCCCTCGGACTTGAAGCGCGCTAGATGCTCAAGTACAACTCCGAGGGTGGGAACGATCCGCGGACCTGATCGTCGCGGCGTCTGACCAAAGCAGCGCTCCGACGTAAACGTGTGACTGCAAGAGCGGCGGCCGTCACCGAACCCACTCGGGATCGGCTCGGTCAGCTTTGCTCGACGGCGAAGTCTTTCAGCCATCTCGCTCATGCCGAATCCCACTGCCCAAATCGGCGTCACTAGGTGGCGGCAATCGGCATCGGCGCTGCTCAACCTTCGCCCCGGCGACGGTTGGCCGCTTGCGATTCTCTTGGCGCACTCTTTTCTTAAGGGCGCCGCGCGGGTCCTGCTCGAGACGCCGGCGAATACCTTTTTCCTCGGCCGGTTCGCCATTGACCGGCTTCCCCAGGTGTACATGGCGACGGCCGTCGTGTGCCTGACGATCGGCTTGGCCTATGCCCGCTTGGAGGCCCGCGTCTCGGTTAAGTCACTTCTTACGGCGACTCTTGCGTTTCTGTCGGTCGTCACGTTGATCTTTTACGTTGCTCTCGCGCGGGAGCAATCTGGCAGCGCGATCTTCGGGCTCATGGTATGGAAAGATGTCCATTGGACGCTCATGAGCCTGGAGTTTTGGGCGCTGGCCGGAATGCTGCTCGATGTGCGTCAGGGAAAGCGCCTGTTCGGCATGATCGCGCTGGGTGAGATCGTTGCTGGAATGATCGGCGGTTTTTCGGTACCGGCGTTGATTGCGTCCGGCGGCGCGATGCTCCTGCTGCTCGCTTCGGCCGCCATCACCGTCGCCAATGTCTTTCTCTTGCTGTACACCATGCGCCAATTTGCCGGGCGGCGAACGGCCGCGAGCGAAGAACCGTCGGGCGATCGCCGGCCGCTGGTGAGCTTGTTCAAGGATCATTACCTGTTGCTGTTCTTCGGCGTTTCAGTCCTCTCGTTTTTTGGCGAATACTTCATCGATTATTTATTTTACGAAAACGTGGAACGCAGGTTTCCCGACGAGGCCACGCTCGCGACGTTCTTCGGCATGTTTTATGGCGTGCTCAGCGTCGGGCAACTGCTCAGCAGTGCTTGGATTTCAGGACGCTATCTCACTCGGTATGGACTGAGCTTCGGACTGCTTGCGGCGCCGGTGGCCACGATCGCGACGATCGGCGTCGCTTCGGTCGGCGGACTATTGCCGGCCGCCGTCATCGTGCTTTTTTGGGCGGTCGTTTCCGCGAAATTCTTCGATGAGACGATCCGGCAAACGATCGAGATGCCGGCCTATCGGATTCTTTACCAACCCTTGCCGCCTCATGAGCGACTGCGGGTACAAGCGGTTCGCGAGTCGATCGTCGAGCCGATGTCGATCGGGTTGGTGGGATTGGCCCTCTGGGAAATTCAATCCGTAATGGCGCTCGCGCCGCGGGATGTGCTGCACCTGACGCTGGTCGTTGCTTTAGCTTGGGCCGGTCTCTGCATTCTTTTGCGCCGGGAATATACGGTGCGGCTGACGCGAGCTCTGACGACTCGGCGGCTCGGCGGCGGCGCCCTGACGCTCGGCGATCGATCGAGCATTAGCGTTCTCGAACAAGGTTTTCGCAGCCCAAAAGCCGGGCAAGTGATCTATTGTCTCGATAGGGTCGAGGAGAGTCGTCACCCATCGCTCGAAGCGAACCTCGTCAAACTCCTCGACCACGCCGATCCGCTGGTGCGCGATCACGTGCTTGGCAAGATCGAGCGACTGGGAATCCGCTCCACGGGTCCGCTGATTGCGCAACGGCTGGAAACAGAAACGTCTCCTTGCGTGCGCGCGGCGATCCTGCGCACGCTTTGTGCGCTCCATGAAGCCGACGTGCTGGATCGAATTATCCCGTATTTGACGGACCCGGAAATCATCGTCCGCCGCGGCGCGCTCGTGGGGTTGCTGCGGCATTGTGGCCTCGACGGAGTTCTGGCGGGCGGTTCCCAATTGAGCCAATTGCTGTCCTCCTCGATGCCGGCCGATCGCCAATTGGCCGCCGAGGTGCTGGGCGATATTGGGATCGCCAGCTTTTACCGGCCGCTGGTCGGATTGCTCCGCGACGAAAACATAGCCGTGCGATTAGCCGCTCTCGAGGCCGCGCGGAAGCTCCGCGCAATGGGCGCCATCCGGGCGATGCTCGATGCACTGGCGGTCCGAGCCCTGCGCGGCGCCGCGTCGGCGGCGATGGTCGATTTGGGTGAAATCGCGATTGCGCCGCTGGAGCAAGCGTTCGCGGACGAGCATCTTGGCCGCGAATCGCGAAAGGCCATCGTTCAAATTTGCGGTCGAATCGGCGGAGACAAAGCGACGACATTTCTTATACGGCACATGGATCATCCGGACATCGCGGTCCGCACGAAGGTTCTTTCCTCGCTCGTTCAGTGCCGCGAGAGAGCCGGCTGGCCAGAAATTCCCTCGGCTCGCGCGTCGATCGTCCGCGAAGCCGAGCAGGCGACCTGGGCGTTCGCCGCATGGGCCGACATCGAAGGCGACTCGGCACACGCGGAACTATCGCGCGCCCTGCTGGGCGAAATCGACGACCGTAAGCACCGCATCTTCCTGCTGTTGTCGCTGATCTACCCGCCGGTCGTGATTCGCAAGGCGCGACTCGATCTGGAAGCCGGCGGGGCCGAAAAAAAAGCCCATGCCCTGGAAGTGTTCGATAATTTGCTCTCTCAAGAACTTAAGAAGCACGTCTTCCCGCTCATCGATCAACTCTCGCCGCATCAGCGGGGCAAGCAACTCCAGGTCCTCTTTCCGCAGACGCCGCTCGCCCATGCCGCGCGCTTGCGGGAGATGCTTGAGCGGGGGCCAGGGCAAACGGGCGCGTGGGTCAGGGCCTGCGCGCTCTATGTCGTGGGTACGACGCGAGCTAGCGAATTCTCGGCGCTGGCGGCGGACCGACTGGGGGACCTCGACGCCATGGTCCGCGAGACCGCCGGATGGACGCTATCTCGCGTGAATCCGGCCGCCGCTGCGGACATCGCGGCAATCTGCGACAATGATTCGAGCCCCGTCGCCAAACGCCTCGACAGCCATTTCTCGGCCGAAGATATCTCCGATGTTTCTCACGGTTGAAAAAGTCATCATCTTGAAAGCGGTCAGCATCTTCTCGGATATCTCCGAGCGGGGGCTCGTCGACGCCGCGTCCGTGCTCGAAGAAATTCACGCCGAGCCGGGGCAACTCATCTTCGACAAGGGAGACACGGGCAACTCTCTCTACATCGTGGCCGAGGGCATGGTTCGCGTTCACGACGGCGACAAGACGATCGCCACGCTCGGGGCCGGCGAGGTTTTCGGAGAACTCGCCGCACTCGACCCCGAGCCGCGGATGGCGTCGGTGACCGTCACCGAGCCGTCGCTGCTGCTGCGAATGGGGCACGCCGAGCTCAATGAGCTGATGGCCGAGCATTCCGAAGTCACTCTCGGCATCATTCGAGTGCTCTGCCGGCGGCTGCGAAAACAGCCGCATTAACGCGCCGTCGGCCCAACAACGCAATGCGGCATCGAAATCACTTTCTCACGGCATTCGCTCGCGATGCGCTCCCTAATCAGCCTGAATCGCCCCAACACCTTGCCAGCGGCCGCTTTTTAGCTATCCTAAGAAATTCGGCTTTTGCCCAAGGGGGACAGGTAGCTCAGTTGGTAGAGCAATGGACTGAAAATCCATGTGTCGTGGGTTCGATTCCCACCCTGTCCATTTGAAGGATCACCGGCGATTGCCGCGTAAAACCCCTGAATTCCTCGGGGGTTTTTGCGTTGAAAGGAAGCGGCCTTAGGCGGCGCTCAGGTACCGGAATTTTTGGAAGCCGGCAAACGCCTGGCCAATTTCCTCCGGCTTGCCTAGATCGGTAATCGCGTCCGCGATGGAGTTGTTTTACTTGAGCTTGAGCAGAGGCGAGAGCTTGTCCATGTCGAGTTCATGCACGCCGACCTTCACATACTGCGACCGCACGATAATCGACAAGACTGGCCCGAAGAAGCGGGCGCGCCATGCTCATCGACCGGCGGTTATTGGCGCGTGCTCACGCTAGCTACCTAACGAGGCGGCGACGTTGCTGAATGTCGTTTTCGCCTTCGAGCCGACCGAGGTAATCGCGGTCAGGCAGACGAGCACGATCAGGGCCAGCATGACCGCGTATTCCACTGCGGTCGGGCCATCTTCCGACTGAAGGAATCGCTGCACTTTGTCGGTGAATGATTTCATGACGCGCTCGGCTCGGTTTTGCAAGGTTGGGGCGGAGTGGAATTGTTAAAGGCCGACGGCATCAGTCTTACGCCCAAGCACGTTAGCAGGGCTCCAATCGCAAATCCGGCTATCCAATCCGCGACTCGGATATTATTGCCGCCGACGCCGTTCTGCGCAACGATGTGCGCGGCGCCCATGATGTAGCTCATTCCAAACACAACCGGGATAGGCGCCGCCTGATGCAACAGCTGAGGGAGAGTTTTCACGGATACGCTCGCAGTAAAGTGACGTTGGCGAAACGGCCCACTAAAATCTAGGTCATGGCGCGGGGTTGTCAAACGGCGCCCTAGCGCCGTAGCGGAATTTGGAAAAATTCCGTCGTGTAACCCCACGGCCATCGAATTTTCACAAATCGGCTACACTGAGCCAAATTCGGCTACACGGTGGCGCCGCTGGCTGCGTGAATTCCTCCAGAGCGAGGATGGCCCCACGGCGGTGGAATACGCTGTGATGCTGGCGATGATCGTGGTCGTCTGCTTGACGGCGATCACTAGCATTGGCTCCAAGGCCAAAACGACGTTCTGCAACATCGCGGCGACGCTCGGGAGCTAACACTATAGCGCACTTTGTAGCGGATCTCGTGAGAATTCCGAGATCCTATTAGCGCACTTTGTCCGCCGCGGGAATCGGAATTCTCACGAATTCAGCGACTGGTCGGCGAAAATGCGCTGTCGAACTAATCGGATAATCCCGCGGCTTATTCTGAATTCAATGGGTCTGTTCCGATTCCGAGGCCGCCAGTCGCATCACTTGTTCCACGCGGGCTGCTAAGTCGCTCATTGGTTCTGACGGCTTATCAGCGACACCTTCGCAGACGGTCACATGCCCCAACTTTCGACCGGGCGCCGGTTCTTTATCATAGAAATGCACATGGGCGCCGGGGATCTTTAGTAGCGAGTCCAGACGCGGCACGGTTCCGATCAGGTTGATCATCGTCGCGGCGCCAATCGCGGAGGTGTCTCCCAATGGCAATCCACAGATTGCCCGGATGTGGTTTTCGAATTGGCTGGTAATCGCGCCATCGATCGTCCAGTGGCCCGAGTTGTGGACCCGGGGAGCGATCTCGTTGGCCAACAGTTGATCGCCGCGCTGAAACCACTCGACGGCCAGGACGCCCACATAGCCCAGCCGAGCGATGATCGCGGCCGTGTGCTGCTCGGCGATCGGCGCCAGCGTCTGAGCGGTCGATTCGGCCGGGACCCGTGAGTCGCGAAGAATGCCGCCGGCGTGGCGATTCTCCGTAAGTGGATAGAATGCCCTCTGCCCGTTGCGGCCCGCGACGGCGATGGTCGAGACCTCGCGCGAGAACTCGATCTGCTTTTCGACCAGCAGTGGAGCGCCGCCGAGTTCACGCCAAGCCGTCGCCGCGCCGTCGCGGTCGAGGATTCGCCGCTGTCCCTTGCCGTCATACCCGAGTCGCCGAGTTTTGGCGATAACGGGCGGACCAAGCACTTCAATGGCTTCGACAAGCTGATCAAAGGACTCGGCCGGGGCGTGCGGAACTGTGGGAATTCCCAGCTCGGCGAACAGTTGCTTTTCCAGCCAGCGATCCTGCGTGATTTCAAGGGCTTCGGCCGAAGGACAAACGGGCAAGGACCGAGACAAATAGGCGAGCGCCACCGCATCGACCGACTCGAATTCGCAGGTGACCAAATCGAGACCGGCGCGAAATTCGTCCAGCCTAGCCGTGTCGCCGAATTCGCCGACGATCGTCTCGCCGATTCCGACGGTCGCGGAATTCGCAACCCGATCGAAAAATCGAAATCGCATCCCTAGCCGCAAGCCGGCCAAAGCCAGCATCCGGCCCAATTGTCCGGAGCCCAATACGCCAATCAGCATGTCCCCTCCTGCGCGACGGGATCGGCGTTCAATCCGTTTAACGATCGACGGCGGGCGTCAAGCTTGCCGCGAAGATCGGGGCGATTGAGCGCGAGAATGGCCGCGGCGGCCAGGGCCGCATGCGCCGCCCCCGTGGCCCCGATCGACATGCAGCCGACGGGAATCCCAGCGGGCATTTGCACGATCGAGAGCAGCGAATCCATTCCGCTCAGGGCCTGCGATTTCACAGGCACGCCCAGGACCGGCAGGATCGTCTTGGCGGCCGCCATGCCGGGCAGATGCGCCGCGCCCCCGGCGCCGGCGATAATCACCTCGAGCCCGCGCGCTTCGGCCGACGCTGCATACTCGAACAGCAAATCGGGCGTCCGATGAGCCGAGACGATGCAGCATTCCAGGGGCACGCCCAGCTCGGCCAGCGCGAGCGCGGCGTGACGCATGGTTTCCCAATCGGATTTCGAGCCCATGATAATCCCCACCAGCGGCGCCGGGGCGTTGTCTATCGGGGATGGAGCGACGCTGTCGGTCATTAAAGAGATCCAAGATGCTTTGCCGACTTGTAACCGAATCGTGAGAATTCAGAGCCGCATGGCCGCTGAAACCTCGGAATCTCTCGATTTCGCTACAACGCGCGCTGTCGCGATAAAAGCCCGTGCTAGGGTGCGGGCAATCACTTGTCCAGTCGCCGTTATAGGCGGTACATTCTTGGCACTCAAGCGGGCGCGACGCCCGCGATGCCCGGGGCGTTGATTTGCGAGACTCGCGTCCGATGTCCAGGGTTCTCATCACCGCCTTCGAGCCCTACGACCGCTGGAAAACGAATTCCAGTTGGTTGACGCTCGTGCAACTCATGGAACGGTTACCCGACGAGCCGGCGATCACGACGCGGCTCTACCCCGTTGATTTTGCTCAAGTGAAGGACCGATTGGCTAAGGACCTGACCCAGAACTACGACTACGCGATTCATTTAGGGCAGGCGCCAGGCAGCAGCCGGGTACAACTCGAAGCGATCGCGATCAACGTCGGCGGGTCGAGTCAACAATCGCCCGACGAGTATTTGTCGCTGTCTGAGGACGGCCCGGTGGCGTATCGCAGTTCGCTGCCGCTAGCGCACTGGGCAGACAAGCTGCGCCGTGCGGGGATTCCGGCGCAGGTCTCGTACCACGCGGGCACATATCTCTGCAACGCGACGCTGTACTGGACGAGTTACTTGGTCGAGCGGATGAGTCTGAAAACGCAGTCCGCGTTTGTGCATCTGCCGCTCGACGTCTCGCAGGCGATCATCGAGCCGCATGGTATCGCCGCCCTGCCTACCGAATATACGGTGTCGGCCCTGCGTTTGATTCTTGAAGACCTGGCCTAGCCGCCTGGATCGCCAACACGAATCTTCCCAGCATCTCGCGGCGCTCTTGCGAGCGGCGCCTCCCATAAATGAATCGACCAATTTCGTTGACAGAGATTTAACTCTGAATTAGATTCCCTAGTGTAGCTCTCCTCTTTTCCGGCCGAATCAGGCGCAAATTCGATGAAGACTGGCACTCGTCTCAGGTTAACGATTCTAGTGTTGGCGGCGGGCTTCGTTTCGCGAGCGGTCGCTGGGCCTATCGTGAGCGTCGGTACGATAACAAGTTCGACTTACAACACCTCCGGCGGGTCTGGCAATTATTCGAATGCCTCGTCAATCGTGCCGGCCACGGGCGATATTGCAGTCGGATCGACCACACTCAAGACCAACTATGTGGGAAATAACGAAGCAGCGGGCGGAGCCGTTGGCGTACTCGTCGACAATCAGACGGCGTCCTCTCCCACCAACGCGGGCAACGCCAGCCTGAACCCCAACGAAGCGACCAGCGCCACGAACGCCACTTTCGATTTGGGCGCCGGTCCCCAACCGTGGTACGGAGCGTTCACGCTGCCGGTCAGCGGATCGGGCAATGGATACGACATCGCTCGCGCCCAGGTTATTAGCGGGCATCAAGACGACCGAGTGAACCAGATTTACGATCTGCTGGTCAGTTCGGACGGTTTATTTTTTTTTCGCTCAGCGACAATACCTCGCATATCCTTCCCGCTGCGGGAAACGTGGCGGCCGCGGGAACTGGCTTCAGCTTCACTCCCTCGAGCGGAAACGGGGGCGGAGCTCAATCGACCATCACGCCCAATACCGGCAGCGTTCTGGCCACGGGCGTAAAATATTTCGAATTCGTCGATCTCAGTAACGGCGCCGACATCTACCGCGAGGTTGCCCTGTATGGCTCGCCAACGGCAGTTGTGCCGGAGCCATCGTCGCTGTGGCTGCTCGCGCTGGGCGCGATTGTTTTAACAAGCGTCGCCTTCCAAAAGGCCCGGTTCCGGGACTTGCTTGCTTCTTGACAACGAGTCCGCAGTTGCCCGGTCTAGGCGCGGCGGCTGGGTCGGCCGGCGCCGAGGGGTGGGCGGCTTGATCGCGGTCGGGGTTGCCCGGTGATTTCGTAAAGGAATCGGCTGGGCTCGGTCGGACGGCTCTTGCCCCATTTCATTCGGCCAAGCGAGAGTGACAGGGTCAGACGATCTTGGGCCCGCGTTATGCCGACATAACACAATCGGCGCTCTTCTTCGACCGCCGTGTCGCCGTCGTCGACCGCGCGGCGATGCGGCAGCAGTCCTTCTTCGAGGCCGACGAGATAGACTTGCGAAAACTCGAGCCCCTTCGCGGCGTGGAGCGTCATTAGGGCGATCGCGTTGCGCGAAAGCTGAGTATCCTTCTCGTCTTTGTCGTCGCGATCTCCCAGCGCGACCTCGTCGAGGAATTCGGCCAGGCGAGGCTTTTCCGCGCGCTGTTGATAGCGGCCCAGCGAGTTGACGACTTCTTCGACAGCCGCCCATCTCGATTGCTGCTCGCTTGGCTCCTTGTACAAGCGGCTCAGTTCGGTTTGGTAACCGATCTCGCCGATCAGCGACGAGACGACTTCCACGAGCGGATCGAGCTCGACCCGCTTTCGAAACCGTTCGATCATCGCGCGAAAATTTTTGATCGCCTCGGTGGCCGCGGGGTTGAGCGATGGATCGTCGGCGGCGGCGCCCAAAATTTCCCACATCGGTTTGCCCGCTTTGACCGCTTGTTCGAGTAGCGCCGCCACGGTCGTTTGCCCGATGCCTCGCGGTGGATTATTGATGATCCGAAGCAGCGAAGTTTCATCGCGCGGAGTGACCAGAAGCTTAAGGTACGCCAAAATGTCGCGAACTTCCTTGCGATCGAAGAACGACATTCCGCCCACGAGCACATAAGGCAACCCGACTCGGCGAAGCTCCGTCTCGAATGGCCGCGGTTGCTCGTTCGTGCGAAACAAGATCGCGTTGTCTCGAAGCTGGAACCCGGGCGTCTTCATCCGACCTTGGATGTCCTGAACGACTTGCTTGGCTTCGTCGGTCTCGTCCTGGCATTGCATGATCCGCGGCTTTTCGCCGCCCGGCCGGGCTGCTCGCAGCACTTTGTCGTGTCGCTTCTGGTTGCAGGCAATCAGCCGATTGGCCAGGCCGAGGATTTCGGTCGTCGAGCGGTAGTTGTCTTCCAAGCGAATGACTTTCGCGTCGGGCCAATCTTGCTTGAACCGCAGGATGTGCGTCACCTCAGCCCCACGCCAGCCGTAGATCGATTGGTCGTCGTCGCCCACGACGCACAAGTTGCGATGCGGCGTCGCCAGCGCCTTGATGATCCGATATTGGCTTGCGTTCGTGTCCTGATATTCGTCGACCAATAGATGACTGAAGCGGGCCACCTCGGCGCGGCGCGCGTCAGGGAACCCGGCGAATAATTCTTGCGTCAGCGCGAGCAGATCGTCGAAATCGACGGCGCCGCGGGCTTTGAGCGTCGCTTGATACCGCCGATACCCGGCCGCCGCCAAATGCTCCTTGTCGCTTTGGGCCGCGGCCGCCGCGTCGCGTGGCCCGAGCGAAGCCGTTTTCCAGCGGCCGATTAGAAAGAGCAAATCCGAAGGCTTGAGCGATTCGTTGGGCACATTGATTTCTCGCAAGGCGCCCCGGGCGATGCTCTCTTGATCGCCACGGTCGCAGATCGCGAACTGAGTCGGGTAGCCGAGATGATGAATCTGCCGCCGCAGAATACGCACGCAGAGCGAGTGAAACGTGGAAATTTCCGGTTTCTTCGGTGGCCGCTTGCCCAATAGTGCCGCAGCCCGCTGCTGCATTTCGGTGGCCGCTTTGTTGGTGAAGGTTACAGCCAAAATCCGTTCGGCCGGCGTGCCGCTACGAATGAGCTCGGCGATTCTGTGCGTCACGACCCGCGTCTTCCCCGTCCCGGCGCCGGCGAGGACCAACAACGGTCCTTTTAGCGTATGAACCGCGTCGCGCTGGGGCGGATTAAGTTTGTCGGACATGGGCGGGGAGCAAAAAGTCGGAAGACGGGAGTACGAGGAAAGGAAGCAGTCCAATTGTTCGGAAAGTGATAATTGGTTGCGCGGCGGCGACAATCCGAACCCACCGATGCTATCGTTCGTCGTCGCGCGAGAGAAGACCCGCGATAAGCGCAACAATGATGACCGCGCCCGCTAAATCCCCCGGCTTGACACTCGATACTGACGCCGATATGTTTATTTGATTACCCAACGTGCGTTAAGTTGTGTAAGTAGAAGAGTTTTCGATTCATTGAATGCGACAATTCGATGAATCGGCGGGGTGGGAGCGCCGAAGGCGGGCTCGTTCCCCTTTTTTATTGGTATTTGAATTTTTTGGGTCGATCAGTTCGCACGATCGGCGTCCGCGTTTGGCCCCCGCCAAAATCATGGGGACCCATACGAACGGCCGATCGGGCGCGGTTTAAACTTGAAAGAGGCTCGCAGCCAGACAGCGCTGAGGGCCAAAGGCAAAGCCGCCCGCAGGGCAAAGCGAATACGACATGAATGCAACCGAAGTGCTGCGAATCGTCGACGCGATTCACCGCGACAAGAATATCAATAAAGAGGTCGTCTTTCAGGCGATCGAGGCCGCGCTGATTTCCGCCGCCAAGAAGCAATACGGCGAAGACCAGGAAATCGTGCTGAATATCGATCGTCGCGACGGCGCCATCAGTGGGACTCACAACGGCGTGCCGCTCGATCCCGAAGAGGCCATGGGCCGCATCGTCGCCCAAACGGCCAAGCAAGTGATCATTCAAAAGATTCGCGAGGCCGAGCGCGACGCCCTGTTCGACGAGTATCACGAGCAGATCGGCCAGATGGTCTCCGGCATCGTCCAGCGTTACGAAGGCGGCGCCGCCACGGTCGCGCTGGGCAATAGCGAAGCCATTTTGCCCCGCAGCGAGCAAATTCCCGGCGAATCGCATCATCCCAACGAGCGCGTTCGAGCGACCGTCTGCGAAGTTCGCAAGGCCGGCAGCCGCGTGAAGATCATCCTCAGCCGCACGCGAACTCATTTGGTGCAGCGGCTATTCGAGCAAGAAATTCCGGAAATCGCCGACGGCGTGATCGAGATTCGCGCCATCGCTCGCGAGCCCGGCTATCGCAGCAAAGTGGCCGTGAGCAGTTCCGATCAACGGGTCGATTGCGTTGGCGCATGCGTCGGCGTGCGCGGTAACCGGATTAAGAATATCGTCGATGAGTTGGGCGGCGAGCGGATCGATATTGTCCGCTGGAGCGATGATCTGCCGGTTCTCGTGCCGAACGCTTTGCAGCCGGCTGAGGTCGAGGAAGTGATCTTGTGCCAGATGCTAGGGCGCGCCATCGTGCTCGTGCGCGAAGATCAGTTGTCGCTGGCCATTGGGCGCCGTGGGCAAAACGTCCGACTGGGAAGCAAGCTCTGCGGCTGGGACATCGAAATCATGACTCGCGAAGAGCTCGACGAGCAGATCGAGCGAGCTGTGTCGGGCTACGGCTCGATCGACGGCGTGGACGACGCGCTGGCGGAAAAACTGGTCGGCGAGGGCTTTTTGTCCTACGACGATCTGTCGGTGATCGAGCCCGACGCGCTGATGGAAATGGGTGGGCTCACAGCCGAGCAGGTCGACACGATCGTGGGTCAGGCTGAGATTCGGGCTCGCGAAGCCGAGGCTGCAGCGGCGGACGAGCGTCGTCGACAACGCGAGCAAGAACGCATCGACGCCGCGACCGCGGTGGCCGACGCTCAAGAGGCCGAGTTGCGACGGGTTCAAGAAGTAGCCGCCGCGGCCTTGGAGCCGGCGCCAGGCGTCGAAACCGGTGAAACGCACGCCTCAACGGCTACTCAAACCAACGGAAGCCATGCAACCGACGCGCCGCAAGGCATTGAACAGTCAAATGGCGAACAGATCGGCGAAGAGCCAGCCAGTTAGGTATGGTGGGCACTGCCCACCACGGACCAAGATGGCGCGCGGCTTGTTACTGGCGTTCCGAGCCCGTAACCAATAGAATGAGATGTTTCCAGATAAGCGGCAGACACGGTAGGTCGTGAGAGAAAGTGGCTTGGTTCGGCAAGGGTTCCCCGCGCGTCGCGAGCGACACGGGTAAGGGGGCGAAAAACTGCGCCGCTCCGCTTTCGTTCATCGCCTCGATAGGCGCTACCGGGAGAACGTGACCATGATTTGATTCCATTCGAAGACAGGCTCGGCGATCCGCAAGCATCGCCCGCGGCCGACAACGTGAGGGAGAGCAGCGCTTGGCCGTGCGAATCTATTCGTTAGCGAAAGAACTCAAGATCGACAGCAAAGAGCTGGTCGATATCTGTACCCGGGCAGGTATTCCCGGCAAGGGCTCGGCCTTGGCCAGCCTGACGGACGAGGAAACCGTTCGACTGAAGGAATTCCTTGCCGGACGCAACAAGGCTCCGGAGCGGCATGCCCCTGCGCCCGTGATGGCGCGGCCGGCGCCTCTACTCAGTCCCATTCCGACGCTAAGTTCGGGGCCGACGCTCAGTCCGATTCCGACGCTCAGTCCGATTCCGACGCTAACTTCGGGGCCGACGCTCAAGCCGGTCACTACCGGCGCGACGCTGACGGCCCCGCCCCCTGCCATCGAACCGGATGTCATGCGCCGCGAAGATTACATCGGGCCTGGCGGCGCCTCCAATCGCCCCACCGTTCTCGAACCGTCGCGGTCCGATCGACCGTCGACGATCGACGCTCGCAAGAAGCCGATGCCGACCGAGGGTGGCGGTCGTCCGCCGATCAGCGTGCGGCCGGCGATCAAATTGGCGCCGCTACCGCAGTCCGTTTCACCGCCGCCCAAAGCGGCTCCCAAGGAGTTGGCGCCGCAAAAGCCCGATCTCAAACTTCCGGCCGATGCGATTCGCGCCGGTCGAGCCGGTGGCAAACCGCTGGCCGATCATCTGCGCAAGCACGAGCAAAAACGCAAAGTTGACAGCGCGCCACCTGGGGGGAGTCGCCCTCCGGCGCCCAAAGCCAACCCGCCCGCGCTCGGCGAGTCGGGACGCGATCGGATTCGTCGCGGCGGCGCCAAGCCCGGCGTGGCAGCCAAGGGGCCCGCGGCGCCTGGAGACGATTTGGCCACATCGCTTGGCGGACGCGAAGCGCGCCAATTGGCTCGCAAGCGAACCACTCCCGTGCGAAAGCCCGGCGACGAAGACGAACCGGTCGTCCGTCGCCGCAGTCCGACGCGAATCAGGCGCAAAGCTCGTGGCGGCAGCACGGCCGCGCCGCGCAAGGACAAAGTCGCGCTCGAGCTGCCTTGCACGGTCCGAAGTTTTTCCGAAGCCGCGGGCGTCAGCGCGATCCAAGTCCTGCAAAGACTGCTGGCCACCAGCGGCGCGAGCGCCAATATCAACGCCATGCTCGATCTGGACACGGTCGAACTGTTGGCCGAGGAATTGGGGGTGGAAATCGAGCTCAAGCAATCCGTCAGCCTGGAAGATCAACTGCTTGGCGAAATCGATAACCGCGAGGACGATCCGGCCGAGCTTCAGCCTCGCCCGCCGGTCATCACTTTCCTGGGGCACGTCGATCACGGCAAGACGTCGCTGTTGGACAAGATCATCGGCATCAATGTGGTCAGCGGCGAGAGCGGCGGCATCACGCAGCATATCCGCGCCTATTCGATCGAGCGCGACGGTCGGCGGATTGCCTTCGTCGATACGCCGGGCCACGAGGCGTTTACCGAAATGCGCGCTCGGGGCGCCAATGTTACGGATATTGCCGTGCTGGTCGTCGCCGCCGACGACGGTGTCATGCCGCAGACTGAAGAAGCAATCAGTCATGCTCGCGCGGCCAACGTGCCGATCGTCGTGGCGCTGAACAAAATCGATCTGCCGGGCGTGAACATCGAGCGCATTTACCAGCAATTGGCGACAGCCGGCCTGCTGCCGACCGAGTGGGGCGGCGACGTGGAAGTCGTCAAAACCAGCGCGATCTCCGGCCTGGGCGTCGACGATCTGCTGGAAACCCTGTTCACGATCGCCGAACTCAACGATTTGAGAGCCAATCCCAATCGCGCGGCCGTGGGCACCTGTTTGGAAGCCGAAATTCACGAAGGCCGCGGCGTCGTCGCCAAAGTCATCGTGCAAAAAGGGACGCTCAAGGTCGGCGACGCCGTGATTTGCGGCGGGGCCACCGGTCACGTCAAGGCCATGTACGACACGCTCGATCGCAACCGTCGTCTGCCGGACGCCGGACCGTCGATGCCCTTGAATTTGACGGGGCTCGATGTCGCGCCACAAGCGGGGCAGCGATTCTACGTGCTTTCGGATATTGCTCAGGCTCGCGAGATTGCCGCGCTGCGGCAAAATCAATCGCGCCGAGCGACGCTCAATAACGCGCCGGTCCACGTCACATTGGAAAACCTGTTCGATCGCTTGGGCAAGGAAGAAGTCCAAACGCTGAACATCATCCTCCGGGCCGACACCCGTGGCTCGATCGAGGCGATTCAGAAAGAACTGACGAAACTCGAGCATCCGGAAGTCAAAATTCGCATCTTGCAGGCCACCGTGGGAGGCGTCTCCGAGGCCGACGTCCATCTGGCTGACGCTTCGGACGCCGTAATCATCGGCTTTAATGTCGTGCCCGACGAAAAAGCTCGCGGCTTGGCCGAGAATCGCGGCGTGCAAGTTCGCCGGTATGAGATCATCTACAAGGTGAGCGAAGACTTGAGAGCCGCTCTCGAAGGAATGCTCGAGCCGGAGAAACGCGAAACCGAGCTGGGCCGGGCGCTGGTGCAGCGGACGTTCGTCGTCAGCCGCGCCGGCACGATCGCCGGTTGCCGCGTGATTCAAGGCACGGTGCATCGCAACGCCCGGACGCGGGTGATTCGCGACAATCGGATCGTCGGCGACTACGCGCTGGAATCCTTGAAGCGCGAGAAGGACGACGCCCGCGAAGTCCGCGAAGGTTTGGAGTGCGGCATTAGGCTGGCCGGCTTCAACGACGTCAAAGAAGGGGACGTGCTGGAAATTTACCGCATCGAAGAGGTCGCCCGCACGTTCGAATAGATTGCGATTGATTGTTCGCCAATGAGTATCGCCCGAAGGCGTTACAAATTCGGCGCAGCATTGTGTCGCCCTTTCAGGGCTTAATCAGCGTTTTTGTTTTCTGACCCAGGGCGTTGCCCTGGGCTGATTTGTTCCGCCCCGTTGGGGCTCAAAGCCAGAATCTTCCGACTCCCAGCTCCCGACTCCGCCGCCCGTGTCCTCACGTCGCCTCCTCAAAGCCGCCGCCGCCGTTCGCCAAGTGGTGAGCATGGCGATTCTCACGGACCTTAAAGATCCGCGGGTTCGCGATGTGACGGTCACGCACGTGGAGATGACGCCCGATATGCGCGAGGCGAAAGTCTTTGTCTCGATCATGGGCGACCCGGCGAAGCAGAATCTTAGTCTGCACGGCTTGCAGAGCGCGACGGGCTTTTTGCAGTCGAAGATCGCCGAGCGGATCGAAACTCGCTACATTCCCAAGCTAAAGTTCTTTGCGGACCAAGGGGTCAAGCGGTCGCTTGAGGTCGCCGAAATTTTGCAGCGCGTGCTTCCCCAAGAAAAGCCGCCAACCGGCACAGACACCGCTGACACTGAATTAGAACCAGAACCGAGTCCCGACCAAGACGATCCCCTCTAACTGCATTCGCTCGCGACGCGCGTTCGAAAAAAATCGCTATCGACCCTTTGAGCTGACCTCAATCTGATATCCGAGACCCCTCGTCCATGGCCAATACGAATCGAACCGCGTTGTTGAACAAGGCTCACCGCGTGCTGAAGCAGCACTACAAGCCGGCGCCGCCCCCCGCCGAGCGACCTCTGCTGGAGCACATGCTGTTCGCTTGCTGCCTCGAAAACGCCTCGCTCGAATTGGCGACGAAGGTTTACGAGCATCTTTCCAAGTCGTTTTTCGATTGGAACGAAGTCCGCGTCAGCACGCTCACCGAATTGAGCGAGGCCATGCAGGGCTTGCCCGACCCGATGTCGGCCGCATCGAATCTGAAGAAGATTTTACAGGGCGTGTTCGAGTCGACCTATTCGTTCGATCTGGAGACGCTGAAAAAGCAAAACATCAGCGCCGGCATCAAGCATTTGGAAAAGCTGGGAGGCGCCTCGCCGTTCATCGTGGCGTACATCACGCAGTCGGCCCTCTCGGGCCACGCGATTCCGCTGGACCAGGGCGCCTTGGAAGTGCTCACCGCCGTTGGCGCGATCACCGAAGCGGAAGCCCAGTCCAACAAACCGCTCGGTCTCGAACGGGCGATTCCCAAGAGCAAGGGGATCGAGTTCGCGTCGCTGCTGCACCAACTGGCCGCCGAATACGTCGCCAATCCCTTCTCGCCGAACGTGAAGAAAATTCTGACGGCGATCAATCCAGAAGCAAAGCTGCCGAAGCGCGGAGTGAAAAAAGAGGCTGAGCCCGCGCCGGCCCCCAAGAAAAAAGGCGCCGGCGCCGAGAAGTCTTCCTCCGCCGACAAGAGCCACGCCACCAAATCGCACGGCGATAAGACCAGTGACAAGCCGGCTGGCGAAAAGAGTCACGGCGAGAAGGCTGAAAAGCTAGTCTCGAACAAAAGCCACGCCGAGAAAGCCCACGGCGAAAAATCTCATAGCGAAAAAGCCCACAGCGAAAAATCTTCCGAAAAACCCAAGCCGGGCGCAAAGGCGCCGGATCGCAAGAAGGGGTCCGCCCAGCCGGCCAAGTCGCAAGGGGGCGCCGACAAGACTCGCCCGGCTCCCGTTTCCGCCAAGCCGAAACCGCCCAACAAACAACTCACCAAACGCAAGCCGCGTTAACCGCCGAGATGGTAAAACCGCCGAGGACTTTCCCTGTTTTTCGGGCTCTTCGCCTTTCTGGAACGTCCGCGAGCATGCCTTTAGCCCCAACCATCGGGCGTAATGTTTGCAAATATTAGCGATAATTACGACGGCCAAATCGATCATGCTGTCTCTCTCGAAAATTCCGCTCCGGCCCGCCTGTGTTGTTTTCACTCTTGCCGCCGCGATTAGCGGCCCAGTCGCCAGTCGTGCTGCCGTCAAAGACAGCCCGCCACAGCAGTTCGAGGATCGTCCGGAGCCGTTGATCTCGAAGGTCCCACGCGGCGAGGCGGAGCTAGACCGGCTGACTGCCGCCGCCCTGTTCGCCACGGGTCACACGTTGGAACAGCGGCAGGATGCGCCGGCCGCCCTGCGAAACTATGCCCGGGCCGTGCGACTCGATCCTCAAGCCGAACCGGTGCTGCGGGACATGGTTCCGCTGGCTTATAGCTTGGGTCGCCGCGGCGTGGCGATTCGCTACGCCATCAAGCTTGCCAATCGGGACACTTCCGATCCCGCGCTGCTCCGGCGGATCGGTCTTTATCTGACCGAAGAGGGAGACTGGAAGCAGGCGGCCAGCCTCCTGGAAAAAGCCTTGCGACTCGAAGAAGCTCAGCCCAATCCAACCGCCGTCCAGTCGCAGTTGCGGATGGAGTTGGGCCGGGCGTATTTTCTGCTCGCCCGCTATAAGGACGCGGCCCGGCTGTTCGATAAAATCGTGCCCGCGCTCGCCAAGCCGAAGGACTATGGGTTGAGTCCCGACGAGGCGCGGAAGCTGGTTGGCGACGATGGCCTGAACTACGAAGTGATGGGCACGACATATCTGGAGGTCGATCGAGCCGAGGACGCCGTTCGTGCATTCGAGAAGCTAAATTCGTTGGCGCCCAGCGCGGCCGTCGCGGCGCTCAATAAGGCTCGCGCCGAAGCAAAATCGAAGCGTCCGACGGAGGCGCTGGCGAAGCTGCAAGCGTATTTCGATGCGCATCCGGCGGAGATCAGTATGGCGGCCTTGGAAATTCTGCCGGGCATTCTCAAAGAGCTTCATCGCGAGGATGAACTGCTTCCTCGGCTGGAAAAACTTCGCAAAGCGTGGCCCGATTCGATCGCGCTGCTCTACGTCGCGGCCGAGGCTTACCTGCAGGCTGGCAAGCTCGCCGAGGCGAAGCCGCTGTATGAGGCGGCTCTAAAAAAGCAGCCGACGGGAGACGCCTATCGGGCTTTGGCGGAAATCTACCGCAAGACAAACGATCTTCCCGCCGTGCTCGCGCTTCTGGGGCGCGCGCAAGAGCAAAGCGGCTCGATCGAATTGCTCGATAAAGAGCTCAAATTGATCGCCAACGACGAAAAACTGTGCACGTCCCTCATCGATTTGGCCAAGCAAAAATTCGCCGAGCCAACGCAGACCAACTACATCATCCTCCGCGGCGCGGCGGCATTGGCCGCGCAACGCAAACAGTTCGACGTCGCCGAGCCACTCTATAACCTCGCGCTCCAGGCGAATCACAATGTGAAGGAAAAAGTCGAACTGCTGCTCACCTGGGGCCTGGAGCTATTCGTCGGCGAGAAATACGGGGCGGCGACGAAGGTATTCCGGCGCGGCCTGAGCGAAGGTCAACTCCCGGGCGAAAAGCCAGCGTTCGAGTACTATCTTTCCGGCGCCTTGGAATCGGCCGGCAAGACCGACGAGGCTCTGGCCGTCGTCGACAAAATGATGACCGACAAAAAGCCAAAGGAAGCCCGCTACGCGGCCCGCCGGGCATGGATCCTGTTCCACGCCAAACGTAACGACGAAGCGAGCAAGGCCTACAAAGAGCTGATCGCGAAATTCGACGACGACTATGAAAATGAAGACAACCGCGAGACGCTCCGCGATGCCCGGGAAGCGCTGTCGAGCCTATGCGTAATTCAGCATCGACTCCCCGAGGCCGAAGAGCGGCTCCAGCAGGTGCTCGACGAGTTTCCCGACGATGTCGGCGCTCACAACGACCTGGGATATCTCTGGGCCGACCAAAATAAACATCTGCCGCGAGCCCTGGGAATGATCCAACTGGCGGTCGCCGCCGAGCCCGATAACCTGGCCTATCGCGATAGTCTCGGCTGGGCATATTTCCGAACCGGTCGCGACGCGGAGGCCTTGGCCGAACTAGCAAAGGCCGCGGCCAGCGACGACGCCGACGGCACGATCGTCGAACACCTGGGTGACGTTTACGAGCACATGAACGAGCCTGGCAAATCGCTCGAGTGCTGGCGGCGGGCCGAGACGAGTTTCGCGAAGCAGAAGGATGACGAACGTAGCAGAGAGGTCGCCGAAAAAATTGCCCGCCGCAAACCCCCGCTCGACAACTCGATTAAATGATTGCGCGTGAGCGCTTTTTCGAGTCAAACCGAAAATCGGAAAAATCCTGAGGAAGGGTTGAATGGCGCTTCTCGGCACGTTACTGTACGACATAAGGATAAACGTCCGAACGTTCGTTGGCCAGTCATTCCGAGTCGGCGAATCCCGCCGCGACGAACCCCACCCCGCCCGCCTCCCGCCTGAAGATTTGGATCCGCTCGCGAATCGATAATGCGACATTGCTAAGTCCCTTCCTTGCCCGCGGCGGCGCGCATTTCGCGCCGGACCGGAATCCCACGTGAAGCATTTAGCATCCGGGCTTTCGCGACTCGGTTCGAAAAGCGGCTAACGCACGACATGTTGACCCGCCTTCTCACGCGACTGACGCCGATTTTCTTGCTCGGCGCCGGCTGGCTGCAGAACCCTCCATCGGCGTCGAACGGCGCGGAGATTCTGATCGCGGATCGGCTGACCAACAGCGTTTATCGATACAGCCCCGCCGGGCAATTTCTGGGGGTGCTCCTGACGGATAACACGAATCTCAATGGTCCCGACGGCATCCAGATTTCCCCCGATTTAGCGGAGTTGTACGTCTCCAGTTCGGGGAACGACAACCTGGTCCGATACGACTTCAATTACTCGACCGACGCTGTCTCGAATCCCACGGTGATCGCGAGCACCGCGCAAGGACTGTCGTTCCCCAGTTCGATCACGTTCAATGCGGCGGATTCGATAATATATGTCGCGAGTCTAAATCAATATCCTCCCGCGGGCGTTGCACGATTGACCTTGAATGGGGCGGTCGCCGGAACGCCCCTGGTGGGCGGGTCAATAAGATCATACTCCGGGCTGGCGCTCGGCCCCGATGGGTCGCTGGTGGTCGGAGGCTTCAACGACGGAACCCAATCCCAAGGGGGCGTCCTGAAATCCAACCCGGCAATTACCGCAATCTCGGATCTCGTGCCGCCAGCCACCTCGCTCAGCGGCGTCGCCGCAGTATTGGTGCATGGTAACGATGTCTATGTCACGTCGGGGTTTTCCGGGCAAGTTAGCGCCTTTAACGTTACGACCGGGGCGCCTGATCCGTCATTTACTACGATTAAACCTCTCTCGTTCCCAGCGGGCATTACGCTGACGCCCGATGGACAGAACTTGTTGATTGCTAGCCTCGGAGTGACGAACGGAGGTGGCAAGGTCAGTCGCTACGACCTAAGCGGGGCATTTATCGGGGATTTTGCCACGGCTCAAGCAGATTCGGCAAATGGCTTCAGAGAGGCTACTTCGATAGTGACGATACCTGACGTGACGCCGGTTTCTGGAAACTGGATCGTTAACGTCAACGGTCTTTACGGAATTGAGTCGAACTGGGACACCGGCAGAAGGCACAATGGCCGAGGGGCGACATCCACGTTCGGTTCGTCGTCGGGGGTCACCGGCGCCGGCCCTTCGCTGATCGCGACCGTGAACGGCGCTTACACGACCGGATCGCTCGTCTTCAATAATCCGAACGTGAGTTACACGCTCGCCGCTGACGGAAATAGTAGCCACGTGCTCACGCTCGACAGCGGCGCCGGGGGCGCGGCCACGATTACCGTGGTATCTGGCAGCCATACGATTTCCGCGCCGTTGAGTCTGGCCAATGGATTGACGGTGACGACAGCGACCGATCCGGGGGAAAATACTCCGGCACTCACGATTTCGGGCCCGATCGGCGGAAACGGCGACCTTGTCAAGATGGGGCACGGCACGCTGACTATCAACGGTCCCACGTCGTTTGGCGCCAATACTGCCATCACGGTCAGCGACACCGGCACGCTGACACTCGCGCCCAGCACGGCGACCATCAACTCTATGGTAATCGCCACGATCAATCCTGGCGCCAAGCTGGAACTGACCGGCGCCGCTTCTTCGCTCGGCTCAGCGGACCCGACCACGCGGGCCCACGTTATCGACAGCGGCACGCTTATCGCCTCAAGCGCGGGCCAGATCGTCGGGCGCGTCGATGGTGGCAATACGGTGACGCCCGGTCTTGGCTCGGTCGTGATCGCCGACACAAGCAGTTTGCAAGTCGATGGCATCTTGGTGAGTTCATTATCCATCGGCAATGGCTCGACGCTGACGCTCGCTGCCACCGATGCGATGGGCAACCCGACATCGACGGCCTCGCTCACCGGTGAAAGCTCCTCGCTTGGTTTGACCGTGCTGCTGCCTTGGCGGATCGACGCAGCCAGAGCGCCGTTTGATCTCGCGGGCAGCGACTCGGCTTCGTCCTTTGGCAGCGAAGCACTGGGCGGCAGTTATGCGACAGTGCCCGAACCCTCGAGCCTGACGATTTTGGTTCTCGGTTGTTTAGCCGGCGCTGCGTATCGCTTAAGGTCGCGGCAAGTAGCCCCCAACAAATCCGGCAAGACACTGCTGGCAGGCACAGTTGGCTCGTGGCCGCCTCGGAGTCTTTGAGCTTCCCATGACCAATTCAGTGGCGTTACGTTTAGAAACAGTCGGTCGTACTTCAACAACGGGAGAAACCTGCTAATGAATCGCATTAGAATTTACCGCGACACCACATATTTGATGGTGGCCTCAGCGCTCATCTGCCTCGGTTCGGGGCGCTCGGCGACTGCGGCGATTACATATTTTGGAACCGATGCTAGTCTTAACGCCCCCGGCGGTTATCCAAATTCGCTTGCGGCTCACGATGCATTTTTTGCTAGTCTGCCATCGTCGGGCACGGACAATTTGGATTCGTATCCTACTGCGAATGGCCCGGATCCCTCGAACCATCCTAATTTATCGTTCGGCGCGACTGGAATTACAGCAACGGAATCGTTCGCCGGCGTGCAGCGGTCGGGTATACAAGGACTTTCCACCAGTTTCCCCAATACGCTGCTCGCTTTGCCGGGCACGGGTGGCGGCGGTACCAATTCGATGCAATTCAACTCCCCCGTCCACGCCTTTGGCGCGTATTTCTTGGATATCGGAGACTTATTCACTCCTGATACTTCGGATACGATCTCGCTCGCATTGCACTACCCATCGACATCGACGACCGGAATTTTTCAAATCGGATCGGGACCATTTGGACCGAACGCCGCCTTCGACAATATCGCGTTCTTCGGCATCACCAGTTCGACGCCGTTTGACAGTGTGACATTGCTCCAATCAAACCCAGGGGATGGGATCCCCATCGATGACATCTCTGTTAGCGTCGCGCCCGTGCCGGAGCCAAGCTCGCTGGTGTTGCTCGCCATCGCCGCCACTGGACTCGGGTTAACGGTTCGGAAGCGTCGCCGCGCATCGGCGGCGTGATTTTGAGATCGACACGCTGACGCCGTCGGATTCCGACGGTGTCGGCGATGTTTCTCGGATACAATGATTTGACTTTAGGCGACGCCCGGTGACGTCCCGAGGCACGCAAATGTCAAATCAGGATGGGACAACCGTGATTGTCTGTTCTCCTCGGCGGCAACCGAGTTCAAGGCCTGGGTTCACGTTAGTCGAGCTGCTGGTGGTCATTGCGATCATCGGCGTGCTCATCGCGCTGGTGCTCCCGGCGGCGCAATCCGCCCGAGAAGCGGCGCGGCGGACGCAATGCCTCACCAACGTGCGGCAACTGGGCATCGCAATGCACAATCGCTACTCGGCGATGCAGCGATTTCCGCCGGGTCTCGTCTCGCAAAAATATCCCCAGGACCCCACGCATCCCTACACGTTCTATCGATGGTCGGCGCTTGCGCACCTTCTGCCGTTCATGGAGCAAGACGACGTTCGTCGTTTGTTGGATCTTAATTTACCTCTGTACATGCCCGGGCCTGGCTACCCGATCTCGGCGCCGAACAAGGCAGGAATCGCACGGATTTTGTCTTGCTTTCTTTGCCCCAGCGACGTCGGTCAAGCGGTCAAGGATGGATTCGGCCCGACGAACTATGCCGTCTGCGCGGGATCGGGCGCCGGAAATGGCACGCCATTCAAGACCGATGGGATTTTCTACGTCAATTCCGCCACGAAGATCGGCGATATCTCCGACGGGACGTCGCACACCGTTGCGCTAGCCGAAAGCGTCCTGGGCGCGGATACGCCGATGAACTCCAGCGGCGCGTTTTCGTCCATTTCCCCTGAGCGATCCTACAAATTCGTGCTCAATTTCGGCGGGCCACCGGGCGTCAACGACGCGCAGTGCGGCTTTGTTCTCAACTACAATTCAACCGCGTCGAACGGCAACGATCCGCGCGGGTTTGCTTGGTGCAGCGGCGAGTATCGCAGCGCGATGTACAATCACTACTATCCGCCCAACGCCAGCATGTGCGATTGCATTACGTCGATCACCACCGACCCGACGCCGCCGCCCGCGAAACCGCTGCTCTACGCGGCTTATGGTTGGCGAGCCGCGCGGAGTCTGCATCCCGGAGGGGTCAACACGCTGTTCGCCGATGGCAGCGCGAGATTCGTCGAAGAAACCATCGACCCTAAATTATGGCGGGCCATGTCCACGCGAAACGGCGGGGATTAAGCGGGTGCAGGTCAGGCGCCCTGTGCCTGACACGTGCGCCGCACTTACCCACGAACCGTCAGGCACGAGGCGCCTGATCTACCGGCCTGCGTGTGTTGCTCGCCAATAGGATAGAAGCCTGTGCTACGTCAGGCGCCTGTGCCACGCCGCTATAGCGTCAGCGGCTCGGTGGGCAGCGGCTCGCCGTAGTTGGCGCGCTCGGCTCGGGTCAACTCATACATATCGCGGAGCAGTTGGCTGTCGCACGCGCCCTGCGCGATGTTCCGCCGCGAGAACATCCTAGCCTGCGTCGCGATGGCCACCTCCACCGGCGATTCGCTCACCTGCGAGAACGAGCGGGCGTAGTTCGTGAAGCTGGGAACGTTGGTCGTCACGAAGCCATAGACCATGCTACAGGCGCCGAGCGTCTTGCCGGTGAAGATGCCCGTGTTGATGGCGGTTTTCGTGTAGTCGCCGATGAAGCAGCCGACGAACTGCATGCCCGTGGACACCTTGGCGCCGGCGTAGTCCATGTTGACTTCGCCGTAGGTGTTTTTTAGGTCGCTGTTGGACGTGCCGGCGCCGAGATTGACCCAACTGCCGACGTGGCTATGGCCGAGGAACCCGTGGTGCTGCTTGTTGCTGTAGGCTTCGACGATCGAGGCTTCGACCTCTCCGCCGACCTTGGCTCGCGGTCCGAGCGTGACGCCGTCTTTAAGGGCCGTATGCTCGATCAATCGGGCGCCCGGTCCGAGATAGGCCGGGCCGGTGATATAACAAAACGGTCCGATCGAGGCCCCGGCGTCCACCAGGATCGGGCCCTGGCGGGTGTCGGTCACAAGGTGCTGCCCGATGGTCGCCCCTTCGGCCACGAACAGCCCCTCGGCCACCTCGCGATAGCCGGTGGCCAATCGATGCTCCAGATTTTCGCGCAATGAGACGATATGCCGCCGAATGATGTCGTGCGGATACTCCAGCAGCGGAAGATCGGTTCGAACCACCGGTTGAATCGTCGCGGGCATGAGCTTTAGCAGCGAATCCAAATCGAATGCCGCCGGCCATCTCGCCTCGCGATTGACGATCGCGGCGACAAGCGTTTTGCCGTCGATGACGATTGCGTCCGTTCCAGCGTTAAGCATCAGCTGCAATTGTCTCAGCGCGGCGACGGACGGCGCGAGTCGCGCGTTGATCCAGAGCGCCGGTCCCACGCTCGAACCTTCCGAAACGATTTCGATCCCGCGAATCGTCGCTTCGACCGTTCGCAGGTGCGGGCGCACCGACGCCTGCACCGGCCCGAGGCCGCGGGCCAAGTCGAGCAGTCGATACCCGCCGCAACTGATCGAATAGGCTGGTCGACCGAGCGTCACGGGCGCCAATCGGGGCACCCCGGCGTCTTCGAATAGCAGCACTTTCATGCGACGGCCGCTCCGGCAATCAAGACTAAAGTGCTCGAGATGTCACGTCGGCAGGGCGCATTCTAGATTCTAGTTCGTGTTACGGGGCTGTCCAGTTTAACATGGTTATGAGTTATCTCAAGCGCGTTGCCAGCGAACGCGGCCGTAAGACACACTTAAGAATTATCGTTCGTCCGGGAACTCTCGAGAGATTCCCTGCGTCAAACAGCGTCGAGCCCGTCGCCGTCCACCCAACACCATCTTGGTCCCTACACCATGAATAAGTCTCGTAGTTTTCGCCCTGTTTTCGGCTTGGCCGCCAGCTTGACCTGCGTGCTCTCGTTCGCGGGCCCGGTCTCCGCCGGAGAGATCGGCTGGATCGAGGACTATGCCTTGGCCTCCGACCGGACGACGCCGCTTAAACAACTCATCCCCGGCACCGAAGACTATTACTATTACCACTGCCTGTACTACCAGTCCGCCGAGCAATGGGACAAGGTCGACGAGTTGCTCAAAGCGTGGATCGCCCGATATCAGTACACGCCGCGCGCGATCGAGGTCGAGAATCGTCAGGCGCTGTTGAACTATACGAAGAACCCCGGCCGGTCGCTCGATCTGATCCGCAACCGGCTCAATTTGCAGTTCAATCATCAGCAGGAGCGACTCAACGAAAAGCCTAACTTGGCCACGAAGCTCGATCCGGCGCTGATCTCGGCGGCGCGCTTGAATCGCCAGGCACTGGATCAATTTCCCAACACGGTTCAAGGCTTCGAAGAGGCCGCCTTGGACTGGCTCGTTGAGACGGAGCTGAACCCCGAGCAGCTTCGCCACCTGCTCTCGCGGCTACTGCGGCCCGATCATCCGGGATTAGTCAAGCTCATCGTCGCCGACCTGAATCACGTCAACAGCGGCGGCTTTGGCCAATTCGAGATTCACCGGCGGCTGCTGCTCGATCAGCTCGACGAACTACTCAAGCTCAAGCCGGAGCTCCGCAACCAAGACAACTTCATCAATACATACATCGCTCGCCTGCGCCCTTCGGACGACGTCAATTGGCGGCAGGATCCGAAGGCCTTGCGGGCCTATCTCGAACGGCAATGGGCATTCGTCAAAACGCTCGACCAAGCCCACAACTCGCTCAAAGCTCACGTGTTGTATCACTGGCTGGAGCTCGATCGGCGCGAGGGCAAGTACGATCTCGACCGGTTTATCGAGTATTTGAAACTGCCCAAGAACGTCGTTTACATCCAGCCGAAGTCCATGGAGCCGGTCGAGCGGCGGCAGTTCGCCGCGAACTTAAATCAAGATTTCGCTCCCTTTACGATGCTGCCGATCGTCGGGGACGACACAGCGCTCGTGCGGAGCTACCTGGAGCACTTCTTGCTCGACGCGGACGACTACAAGGCGTTCCTTCCGTACATCAACGAAGATTACTTGAAGCAAGTATTCGCCGAAATCAAGATCGTCAACGGCCTGGGCGACGCCGAAAAACTGTATTCCATGTTGCCGCCGGCCGTGTATCAGCAGCTCAAAGAACGAATCGACCTCGATTTCGCCTTCACGAACAAGACGGAACTGGCGCCGGAGGACCCCGTCGCGCTCGATCTGTATGTCAAAAACGTCGACGCGCTGATCGTCAAAGTATTCGAGATCAACACGCAGAACTATTACCGCGAACATCTCGGTCCGATCGGGCCGGACATCAATCTCGACGGCCTCGTGGCCAACGAGGAGCACACCTACAACTACAAAGAATTGCCGCTACGTCGCGTGAAACGGCACTTTACTTTTCCCGCGCTCAACCATCGCGGCGTGTTTGTCATCGACTTCATCGGCAATGGCAAGGCCAGCCGAGCCTTGATCCGCAAGGGAAAACTGCAATACATCGTTCGCAACAGCGTCGCGGGCCAGATATTTACCATCCTCGACGAGCAAAACAAGCCCGCGCCGGAAGCGACGCTGTGGATGGCGGGCACGCTCTTTACGCCGGATAAAGACGGCACAATCGCAGTGCCGTTTTCCAATCAGCCGGGCCAGCAACCCATTGTGCTGACGCTGGGCGATTTCTCGTCGCTCGATCGCGTGCAGCAAGAGGGCGAGAGCTATCACCTTCAGGCGGCCATGTACGTCGATCGCGAAGAACTGATCGCCCGCCGCAAGGCCCAATTGATCATCCGGCCGCAACTCAGCGTCGCGGGAGTGCCCGTTTCGCGGAAGTCGCTGGAGGAGGTCCGGCTGTCGATCGTCTCCACGGACTTGGACAACGTCGTATCGATTAAGGAAGCGGCCGACTTCAAGCTGTTCGACGACCGCGACACGGTATACGAATTCCAAGTTCCGCAGCGGTTGGCCAACATCCGCTTCGAGATCAAGGCCAGAATCCAGAGCGCCAGCCGAAATCAGAAGCTGGATTTGACCGCTTCTCAATCGTTCTCGCTCAATGAGATCGACCGAACCGACAAGACCGAAGACCTGCACTTTGCCCGCGCCGCCGACGACTTTACGATCGATCTGTTGGGCAAAACGGGGGAGTCCAAAATGGATCGGCCGATTCAATTGGTCTTCAAATTGCGTGATTACACGCAACCGGTGTACGTCTCGCTCAAGACCGATGAATCCGGACGAGTCCAATTGGGTCCCTTGCCCGGCGTTGTGACGGTCACGGCCACCAGCCCTCAAGGCGTTTCGCACGCCTGGAATATCCGGCACGACGAACACACGTATCCCAAATCGATTCACGCCGAAACGGGCGACGTGATTCAAACTCCCTATATGGGCGGCAAACAAAAGCCCAGCCGGGCCGAGTTGTCGCTCATCGAGCTGCGCGGCGATCAATTCACCGCCGACAGGTTTGAAAATCTATCGATCAAAGACGGTTTGATTCAGATCGAGAAGCTTCCGCCGGGCGATTATTCGCTGCTGCTGAAAAAGTTGAATCATCAGATCCGCATCCGCGTCACCGAAGGAACCCATCTGGATGGGTACGCCCTAGGCGATTATCGCAAACTCGAGGTTCGCAACGCGCGGCCCCTGCAAATTGCATCGATCGATCTGACGGAGACCAAGGTTCGCGTGCAGCTAGAAAACGTGACGCCGCAAACCCGACTGCACATTCTGGCGACTCGGTTCGAGCCGGCATATCCGGCGTTCAATATTCTCGGCGCGATCGCCCCCCCCGAGCCGTATTCCACGACCGTGCCGCGCACTCAATCGCAATACGTCGCCGGTCGGAATATCGGCGACGAATACCGGTACATCATCGATCGCAAGTTCGCCAAAAAATATCCCGGCAACATGCTCGAACGGCCCAGCTTGCTGCTGAATCCCTGGGCGATCCGCAGCACCGAAACTGGGCAACAAATCGCTCAAGCCGGCGAGGACTTTAGCGGTCCGGCCAACGACACGGGCCGCTCGGCGGGCGGACAGGACGGCAAAGGCGTCGGCGGAGTCGCGAATCCGACGGATTTCGCCGATTTGGATTTTTTGGCCGCCAGCTCGATCGTGTTGGCCAACGTCGTGCCGGATAAAAACGGCCTCGTCGAATTTAAGAAGGCCGATTTGGAAGCCCATCAGCAATTGCTGATTTTGGCCATCGATCCTCAGAACACGGCCAGCCGGATCGTCGCGCTGCCCGAGGCGAAGTCCGACTACATCGATCTACGGCTATCCAAGCCGCTCGATCCCAAGCAGCATTTCACCCGGCAAAAAAGAATCGGCGTGCTGAAGGCCAAGGAAACGCTGACGATCGCCGATATCGGCAGCGCGCGTTTCGAATCGTTCGATACGCTGGGCAAGGCGATCGCCCTTTATACGGCGATCAATGGCGACGCGCAGTTCGTCGAATTCGGCTTCATTCGCGATTGGCCGACGCTCAAGGCCGAGCAGAAGCGTGCCCTGTACAAGAAATACGCCAGCCACGAATTGCATCTGCTGCTTTACAAGAAGGATCCCGAGTTCTTCAAATCGGCGATTCGGCCTTATTTGGCCAATAAGAAAGACAAGCAGTTTATCGACCATTGGCTATTGGACGACGATCTGAGCCAATATCTCAAGCCGTGGAATTTCGAGCAGCTCAACGCCCTGGAGCGCGTGCTCTTGGGACAGCGCTTGGAAGGCCAGCGAGCCCTGATCGCGCGACTGACCAAAGAGCAGTTTGAGTTACTGCCGCCCGATCCGGAGCGATTCAATCACCTGTTCGAGACGGCGCTCAAGGGAAGCTCATTGGACACGGGCGACAAGCTGGGATTGCGCCAGGCCCAACAACATATTTTGAGCGATGAAATGAAAAAACTATCGCCGGATCTCATGAAAAAGGACGTCATGATGGGCGGAATCGCCGCGCCAGCGGAGGAGCCGACGGCGCTAACGGTCAACGGACCGGCGCCAGGCGCCCCCCCGCCTCCGGCGGCTGCCGCCAAATCGGCCAACCTGCTTCGCGAACGAGCGGCGATGGGCGGCAAGCGTTCGGCGATGGAGACCAAGAAGAGTCGCAGCCTTTCGAAAGACAGCAAAGGCGACGAGGCCCTAGATATGGAAATAGAAGCGGATTTCTTCGCCGACGATCGGGCGAAGCAGGCCGCCGTGCGCCAATACTACCGCAAGCTCGATAAAACGATGGAATGGGCCGAAAGCAATTATTTCCATTTGGTCATCGAGCAGCAAACGCCGGGCGTTATCACGACGAACTCGTTTTGGAAAGATCTAGCGGCCCACGATCCGGCCGATCCGTTCTACTCGACCAATATGGCCGAGGCGACGCACACCATGCACGAGATGCTCGCGGCCTTGGCCTTGCTCGATCTGCCCTTCACGGCCGGTGACCACAAGACCAACTTCAAGGGAGCGCAAATGACGCTCACCGCCGCCAGTCCGATGATCGTGTATCACGAGGAGATCCAGCCGGCCACGAAGGTCGCCGAGCATTCGTCGATCCTGGTCAGCGAAAATTTCTTCCGCAACGGCGATCGTTTCCGGATCGAAAACGGCGAGCAGATCGACAAGTTTGTCAGCGAAGAATTTCTGATCGACACGGTTTACGGCTGCCAGATCGTTGTGACCAACCCCACCTCGTCGAAGAAGAAGGTCGACGTGCTGTTGCAGATTCCCGCCGGGGCCCTGCCGGTATCCAATGGGCAGTTCACGCGGAGCGTGCATATCGACCTGGAACCGTATCACACGCAGACGTTGGAATACTACTTCTACTTCCCCCTGCCCGGCAAGTTTGCCCACTACCCGGTGCAGGTCGCGACCGGGGGCGAGGTGCTGGCCTTCGCCGCGCCGTTCACGTTCAACGCCGTTCGGTTGCTAACCAATATCGACAAGCAATCGTGGGACTATATTTCGCAGTATGGGACGCCCGACGACGTGCTGGGCTTTCTCAAAACGGAAAACGTGCTCCGGGTGAATTTGGATCGCATCGCCTGGCGGATGCAGGACAAGGAGTTTTTCGGAAAGGTGATTGCCCTGCTCTCTGCGAGGCACATATATAACAACACGCTGTGGTCGTATAGCGTCAAACACAACGACGCGCCGGCGATCCGCCAGTTCTTGCAGTTCGCCAACGATTTCGTGCGGCAGTGCGGCGATTGGCTCGACAGCCCGCTGCTGGCGATCGATCCCATCGAGCGGCGCGATTATCAACATCTGGAATATTGGCCGCTGGTGAACGCGCGGGTCGGCCAACTCGGCCGAAAGCGCGAGATTCTCAACGACCGCTTCTTCTCGCAATATCAGCGGCTGCTCAAGATTCTGAGCTACCGCGGGAAACTCGACGGCGCGGAACTCATCTCGGTCACCTATTACCTATTGCTTCAAGACCGCGTGTCCGAAGCCTTCGACCAATACGACGCGATCAAGCCGGCCGCCCTGGCCACCAAGTTGCAATACGATTACCTGACGGCCTACATGGACTTCTACAAGGCCGACTCCAAAGCGGCCCGAACGATCGCGGTCAAATATGCCGAGTATCCGATCGAGCGCTGGCAGAAGCTGTTTGCCAATGTCGTGAATCAGGCGGATGAAATCGATCGCCGCGAGCACGACGTGAAGTTGGCCGACAAGGAAAACCGCACGCAGGTGCAGACCAGCGAGGCCGCCACCGCGCCCTCGTTCGATTTCACCGTCGACGCCAAGAAGGTTAAGGTCAACTACCAGAACCTCAAGCAGGTTCGGGTCAACTATTACCAGATGGATATCGAGCTACTGTTTAGCCGCAATCCGTTCGTCCAGGGCGATTCGAAGCAATTCGCCAACATTCTGCCGAATCAGACGGCGCTGGTGGTACTGCCGGCGAAGGGCAGCACGCTCGAATTCCCCCTGCCGCCGAAATTGGTCAACGGCAATCTGTTGATCGAGATCGTCGGCGACGGTCAGACCAAGTCGCAGGCTTATTACTCGAATGCGCTGGGTGTGCAACTTGTGGAGAACTACGGCCAAGTCCGCGTGACGCAGGCCAAGGATTCGGCGCCGCTGCCGAAGGCCTATGTGAAGGTCTATTCCCGAATGAAGGACGGCGCCGTGAAATTTTATAAAGACGGCTACACCGATCTCCGGGGCTACTTCGATTACACGTCGCTAAGCACGAACGAAGGAGATTTCGTGGACAAGTTCTCGATCTTGATCCTCAGCGACGAGTTCGGCGCCGTGGTCCGCGAGGCGAAGCCGCCGAAGCAATAATCCGATTGAGTCGCGCACGAAGTAAGCGCTTGCGGATGATTGGCGCCGCCGGACGCTTACTGCGTGCGCGGCTCTACTGAGCCCACGCGACTCCGCGATCGCCGGCTTCAACGCGACCGATCGGCCAATTGGGGAAGCCGGCGTCCGTGAGCTGGCTGCGAATGCTATCGGAGTAAAAAGGGCTGACGATCATGGCCAGACCGATGCCCATGTTGAAGACCTGATCCATTTCGGCCTGGTCGACTTCGCCGAGTTGCTGGAGCCAGGGGAACACCGGCGGCATGGGCCAACTGCCACGCTCGATGATCGCTCTCACGCCGGTCGGCAAGATACGCTCGAGATTTTCATGCAGGCCGCCCCCGGTGATGTGGGCGATCCCATGCACGACGCTTTTCACGGCGTAGTGGCCCAAAATTTTTCGCACCGGGCGGACATAGATTCTCGTCGGCTCCAGCAGCGCTTCGCCAACCGTTTGGCCGAGCGCTTCGACGTAATCGCCAACCTCATGCCCCGCGATCTCGAATACGATCTTGCGCACAAGGCTATAGCCGTTCGAGTGCAGTCCGCTAGATCCCACTCCAACGATTAGATCGCCGGCAGCGATCGCGCGGCCGTCGATGATCCGCCTCCGCTCGGTCACGCCCACGCAGAAGCCGGCCAGATCGTAGTCGCCGTGTTTGTACAAGTCCGGCAAGATCGCCGTTTCGCCGCCCAGGAGGGCACAGTCGCTCTCGATGCAGCCCGCCACGACGCCCGAGACAAGCTGCTCCAGCCGCACCGGATCGTCGTGCGACATGGCCACGTAGTCGAGGAAAAAAAGCGGCTCGGCGCCGCAGCAGATCGCGTCGTTGACGCTCATCGCGACCAAATCGATGCCCACGGTGTTATGCACCCCGGCGTCAATGGCCACCTTCAATTTCGTGCCGACGCCGTCCGTGCAGGAGACCATCACCGGGTCGACGTACTTGCGGGCGAACAGCGGACTGGCGAAGTCCAACTGAAACAGCCCGGCGAACCCGCCATCCAGCGGCAAAACGCGAGGCGAATACGTTCGGTGCAACAGATTCGGCAGCCTCGCCATGGCCTGCCGGTAGACAGCCAAGTCGACGCCCGCGTCTTTATAGGTGGCTTTGGCCATTAGAACGTAATCGCTGTGGGAAAGCAGCGAATTCTAAAATGGGCAGGCCAACGGAACAAGGGGCCGAATGTCGATCGAGCTCGTTGGCGGGACGAATTAGCCAAGCCAACGTTAAGAGTTCTTCGCGGTAGACGCTGCCGGATACGCCTACTTCTGCGCCAAAATGCACACTAGTCGGCGTCGGAGTCTGCGCCGCTGGATTCGGACGTTGCGAAATCCCTGCTCGTTTAGTAGAGATTGAACCGCGGCAATTTGGTCGGAAGTCACTCCCGGGGCCGCGAACCAACCCGGCCGTCGCAGCGCTCGCCGAAGACACACGACGAGCCAGCCGCTAGGCTCGAGAACGCGGCGGATTTCGGCGAGCCCGGCGGTCCGATCTTCCCAAACCTGAAAATTGCTCACGGTGAGCACGCGAGAAAACCGGCCGTCCTCAAACGGAACGCGTTCGACCGCCGCTTGGCGCAAATCCACGCGGCCTGCCGCAATCGCCTCGCGATTCAGGTCCGACGCGTCTTGGACCATCACGTCCGACGGGTCGATCCCGGCGATGAACGGCGCCGAGGTTCGTTTGATCAGAAGCTCGATCGCTTTACCGGGTCCGAAGCCGATTTCCAGAACCCGGTCGTTCGCCGCAATCTTCACGGCGTCGATCGAAAACCGATTCATCTGCTGGTTGTCGCGGGCCATCCACCAGCCGGCCAAACGTCCGAGCAGTCCCGTCGGCAAGCGAAACTGGCTTTGTAACCAGCCACCCGATGGCTCCTCGGTCTTTCCACTCGAAAATCGTTGATTGGCGCACATTCGTAGATGCCCAGAGTCGCAAATTCTTATCCGTTTTGGCGCCAATCGCTGGCCTCGTTCAATTGCGAAATCGCGGCTTCGTCGAGATCGAGCCGCGTCGCCGCGATCAAATCTTCCAATTGCCTGAGACTCGTGGCGCTGGCGATCGGCGCCGTTACGCTGGGCCGGGCGATGAGCCAGGCAAGCGCCACTCGAGCTGGCGCGGATTTGTACCGGACTGATACGTCCTCGATCACGTCGAGGATCCGCGTTCCCCGATCGTTCAGATATTGCTTGATTCCCTCGCCACGAGGGCTTTGCGCCAAATCGGTTTCGGATCGATACTTGCCGGTCAAAAAACCACGGGCGAGCGAGAAATAGCTAATCACGCCGAGCCCCTCGCTCGCGCACAGCGGCTCCAGCGACTGCTCAAACGGCTCTCGATCGTAAAGATTATAGAGCGGCTGAAGTGACTCGTATCTCGGCAGTCCACCAGCTTTACTGACTTGCAGCGCCGCGGCGAGCCGCGCGGCGGAATAGTTCGACGCTCCGATCGCGCGGACCTTGCCCTGCTTCATAAGCTCGGCAAAGGCGCCGAGCGTCTCTTCGAGCGGCGTTTCGGGATCGTCCTGATGGGCTTGATAGAGATCGATGACGTCGACCTGCAATCGTCTGAGCGACCGCTCCGCCGATTGAATGATGTATGCTCGTGAGAGTCCCTTCTCCGTCGGCCCCATCTCCATGCCGACCTTTGTGGCGATGAGAGTCTTGGCCCGCTTGCCGCTTTGCTGGAGCCATTTTCCGATGATCGTTTCGGACTCGCCCCCAACGTGCCCCGGGATCCATCGCGAATAAAAATCGGCCGTATCGATCAAGTTCAAGCCGGCATCGACAAAGGCGTCGAGCACGCGAAACGAAGTCGGCTCGTCCGCCGTCCAGCCAAACACATTCCCGCCCAGGGCCAGCGGCGCGATCTTCAATTCCGATTTTCCGAGCGTTCGCAACTTCATTTTCATTGACTTTTCTGGAGATCATTTAGGTCTAGGGGCAACATCTGAACGGGTACGCACTGATTTTAGCCGGCGACTATGTTTCGGCCAGGGCGAGAGCATCGCCGAACTCAAACCGAACGATTCGATGAATCCTTAATTTCAGTTTCCTCAAGAATCCGGCGATAGTCGTCGGGCGTGTCGATGTCGCACGAGCCGGCGGCGAACGGAAGTGCGTGGGCATTCGCGGCGTTCTCGCGAATAAGCCGTTTCGCTCCTTTACGATCGGAAATGCGCTCGAGGTCGAGAAACATTCGGCGGTCAAACAGCGCCGGGACGCCTAGGTCGTCACAATACTCGGATGCCACGATCGGCTTGCCCGTCTCCCGATAAGCAGCGACGAGATCGAGCAAGACACTGGAGTCGACCAGCGGCTGATCGCAGAGCATGACAATGGCGGCGGCAGCTTGCGGCGCCGACACGATAAGTGCCTGCATTCCGATGCGTATTGAGCTGCCCATGCCACGGCGCCACTGAGTGTTGAGCGCGATTTGAACGGGAAGCAGATCAAGTTCAATCGCCAGAGATTGCGAGTTGGCGCCGAGGACGACGACAATCGGCGTCAGGCCCGAATCGACTGCGGAGCTCGCGGCGCGGCGGAGCAGGCTTTGGCCGCGAAAGTCAAGCAGTTGTTTGGGGACGCCCATCCGTGAAGATTCGCCGGCCGCGATGAGGACAAGGCCGATTTGGGGCGGGCTGGGCGGCATTGTCATGATGAAATGGCTCTGAGTCTCGCTCGTCCGGCACACGACGCCGCACCTACTTGATCAGCTTATCGAGTCGGATCGGCAAGTCGCGGACGCGGATGCCCGTGGCGTGGTAAACGGCGTTTGCGATGGCCGCGCCGATCCCGACCAGCGCAATTTCGGCGATGCCCTTGACGCCGAGCGGGTTTACGTGCGGATCGCGCTCGTCGATGAAAAAGACCTCGAGGTTGGGCACGTCGGCATTCACGGGCAGGATGTAATCGGCCAGATTGGCGTTAATCACTCGACCGTTTCGCAAATCGCGATGGGTTTCTTCCAAACAAGCCATGCCGATACCGCCGACGATTCCGCCAATGGCCTGGCTGCGCGCGGTCTTTGGATTGACGATCTTTCCACCGCCAAAGCCGCTGACGACCCGAGTGACGCGGGGCACGCATAGGTCGGCATCGACATGAACTTCGACGAAATGGGCCCCGAAGGCGTACATCGAGAACTTCTTCTTCTCCTCGCCCGGCTCCGATTTCTCGGTGACCTCGATCGAGTCGCGGTTGTGGCGCTTGAGGATGTCGGCGTACGACTCCCCTTTGCGGGAGTCGTCTCTGAGAAACATCCGGCCATTGGCGGTCGTAATTCCGTCGGCTTTCGCGCGATGCAACGGCGATCGCTCGTCGCCGCTGGCCAGTTCGAGAAGCTTTCCACGCAGGGCTTCGGCCGCTGCTTGAGTGGCCGACCCGACGCTGGCCATCGTCATCGATCCGCCATGCACGGGCGCGGTGGGCAACGTCGTATCGCCCAACCTAAAATTCACTTGATCCATCGCCAGCCCCAGCGTATCGGCTGCGACTTGGCTGATCGACGTGTAGGTGCCCGGCCCCATATCGCTGGACGAGCTCCTGATTTCCGCCGAGCCGTCGGCCGACATGCGAATGCGGACCGTCGCCGGCATGCGGTTGGTAGGATAGACGGCCGAGGCCATTCCGTAGCCGACCAAATTTCGACCTTCCCGCGTGGCGCCCGCTTTGGGATTGCGTTTGGACCAGCCGAAACGCTCGGCTCCTTCGAGATAGCATTCCTTGAGCGATTTGCTCGACCACGGCAGGTCCTTCGAGGGATCGCGGTCGGCGTGGTTGCGCAGCCGCAGTTCGACTGGGTCCATCTCCAGCGCGGCGGCTAGTTCGTCCATCGCCACTTCCAGGGCATACACGCCCGTGACTTCGCCCGGCGCCCGCATCGCCGTCGGCGTGTTGATGTTCATCGGCGCCAGATAATAGTGCGTGGCGACATTCGGGCAGCTATACAGCATCCTGGAGGAATTGACGGTGCTCTCCGAGTAACTTTCGTAGGTCGACGTTTCTCCGACGGCTTGGTGTTCGATAGCCGTCAGTCGTCCGTCCCGAGTCGCGCCGAGCGAGACCTTCTGCCAAGTGCGAGGTCTGCCGCCAGGACCCGTGAACATCTGAGCCCGGGTCAGCATGAGCTTGACCGGCCGCTGAACGTGCTTGGCGGCCAGTGCCGCGATCAGCACATGCGACCACGTTCGCAGCGCCGAGCCGAAAGCGCCCCCGACGAAAAGCGAGATCACTCGAACGTCATCCGTCTCGATGGCGAACGCTTGCGCGACCTGATCGCGCACATTCATGACCCATTGCGATTTGTCGTAGAGCGTGAGCTTTTTGCCTTCCCAGTGAGCGAGCGTGGCGTGGGTTTCGATCGGATTGTGATGCTCGGTCGGTTGGATGTACTCGTGCTCGATCCGCGTGTCGGCGTCGGTAAGACCTTTTTTGACATCGCCGCGCTCGTACTCGGGGCGTTTTGCCTTGCCTTGATCGGTTTTGGCTTGCGGTGCATGCCGAGCCTCGTCCGCAGCCGCGGAAAAATCGGTGATCGGCTTTTCCTCGTCGTACTTAATTCGCACGAGCGACGCCGCATGCGCCGCCTGCTCGAGCGTTTCGGCGACGACGACGGCGACGGGCTGGCCGTTGAATCGCACTTTGTCGTCTTGCAGCGGCGGCAGCGGATCTCCTTCGATCGGATCGACGATCGGACGCTCTTTGGGTTCCTGCGAGCGGAGTTTGGTCGCGTTGCGATAGGAAATCACGGCCAAGACACCCGGCGAGCGCTCCGCCGTTTTTGAGTCGATCTCCTGGATTTTTCCGCGGCCGATATCGCTAAGCACGAGCATGGCGTGTGCGACGTTGTCGAGCTTGTGCTCGATCGCATATTGGGCGGCGCCGGTGACTTTGGCCCGGCCGTCGACGCGATTGATGGGCTGGCCGATGATCTTCGACGGTATCTTCGTCTCGATGCTCATGGGCTATTCCTAAATATTCGTAGACTTCTTGACGGCGTGATGGGCCTGGGTGAGCGTCGAGAAGGCGCGCACGATAGCTCGCTCGGCGAGTTCAATTTTAAAGGCGTTGTGCTTTTGCGGTATGGCGTCTTTCAGCACGACCTTGGCCGCCGCGCGAAACGCGGACTCGGTCGGTTTCTCGCCGACGAGCGTCTTTTCGGCCTCCAACGATCGCCAAGGCTTCGTGGCCACGCCGCCCAGGGCGAGTCGCGCGCCGTGGATCGCGCCATTCTCGATTTGCATTGCCGCGGCCACCGAAACTAGAGCAAACTCGAAGGAAGCGCGGTCGCGGACTTTTAAGTAATGTGAGTGCTTGAATAAATCTGCGGTCGGCAATTCGACGGCCGTGATCAGTTCGCCATGCTCGAGGACCGTTTCTCTGGCGGGATCGTCGCCGTAGGGAATATAAAACTCCGAAATGGGAACACTGCGTTCCCGGTTGGCGCCTTGTATTTTGACGACCGCTTCAAGAGCCGCCAGGGCCACGCACATGTCCGAGGGGTGCGTCGCGATGCACTTGTCGCTCGTGCCGAGGATCGCATGACTGCGGTTAAAACCATCGAGAGCCGAACAACCGGCGCCGGGATCGCGTTTGTTGCACGCCCAAACTGTATCCCGGAAATACGGGCATCGCGTGCGCTGCATCAAGTTCCCGCCGACGGTGGCCATGTTGCGCAGTTGTGGTGTCGCCCCCGAAAGCAGAGCTTCGGAGAGCACCGGATAACGGCCCACGATCAGATCGTTCCAAGCCAAATCGCTGTTGCGGACATTGGCGCCGATCCGCAGACCGTCTTTAAGTTCCTCGATCGCCGTGAGTCGCAAACCGTTGATATCGATGAGCGTGGAAGGCGTCTCGACATGGAGCTTCATCAGATCGATGAGCGTTGTCCCGCCCGCGACGAAACGCCCATGCTTGTCGGCGCCGATTTGCTTGATGGCATCCGGAGTATCGCTGGCGGAAACGAACTGAAAAAGTTTCATGGCATGACCCTCCTAGGCCATCGATCTCTTTAGAACCGCTAAAAATCCGTCGGTTGGCTGGAGGCGTCCTCGCCGAAGCCCGGTCGGCGAGGACGCCCGAATGACCGGCTTTTAGCGGAGGTTTTTGTCGCCTCATTTTCGCGTCATCAGAGCGCTGCTCGCAGCTCGATAGGGAAACCTTAGACATTCGTCATTTAAGCATTCGTCATTGATTAGACATTGGGTGTTTCGTCATTCGTCATTTCCGTCGCGTGTTCTTCTATCGCTTGAGCGGTTGCTCGAGCACGTCGTTCTTGCCGGAGGCCGGCATATTGTCGCGGATCGCCGCGACGATATTGGGATAAGCGCCGCAGCGGCATAAGTTGCCGCTCATCTGTTCGCGAATGTCGTTGTCGGTGACCGCGTGTTTCTCGGCGAGCAGTCCCACGGCCGAGCAAATCTGGCCCGGCGTGCAATATCCGCATTGAAAACCATCGTGCGTGATGAAGGCCGCCTGCATCGGGTGCAGCGTTTCTCCGCTGGCCAAGCCTTCGATCGTGACGATTTCATCGGCCGAGTGCATCATCGCCAGCGTGAGGCACGAATAGATCCGCCGACCGTTCACCAGCACGGTGCAGGCGCCGCATTGGCCGTGATCGCAGCCTTTTTTCGTACCGGTAAGATCGAGCCGCTCCCGTAGAGCGTCGAGCAGCGTCGTCCGCGGATCGATCGGCACGTCGCGGCGCTTTCCGTTAATCCGCAGTTGGATGGTGTGCATCGAATTGGCCTCCCTGTGGCTTTGCTGGGCAGCCTCGGCCGCTAGCAGGCGGGTTCCGCCCGCGCCAGCGATCGCGACAGTTCCCGCGAGAGCCGCATGCTGTAGGAAATCTCGCCGAGAGACGTCGTACGGATCGGGCGCGGCTCGCTCGAACAAAGGCGAGGGCCTCGCCGGTTCGGACGAGGCCAAGTCCGCCTTTCGATCATCCCTTGCTTCTTGCGAAAACATGCACATGAGAGCCTCGGAGTTTAGCAATTGCCGGCGGTCAATCGGGGGAGCGCCGGCGAAAAGGACTGAGTCAGTCGTTGAATCGAGGACGTCTCGTTCAGCGGTGAATTTCCCCGAGACTGAGTGGGGACATGAATCGGGCCAGCTCCATCGCGAAGCCGCCCGGCGGGCCTATCGGAGATCACCGCCTTGATTTCCGCTATGATTGACAGGGCGACTTCTTCCGGACCCTCGGCGCCCAAATCCAGTCCGATCGGTGAATAAAGCCGGCGAAGATTTCCCGGATCGAGGTCGATTCCCTGTTGGTCGAGATGATCGAGCAAGCGAGAGGTCCGACTCCGCGGTCCTAGCACGCCGATATATCGGACCGGCGACTTCAACAACGACTGAAGCAGCACAAGATCCTGCGTAAAATCGTGCGTCATCACGATCGCGGCGGTCTGGGGCGTCAGCAACTCGGGAGGCGCCGGGCGCGAGCGCGGAACGTGGATCACTTCGTCAGCCAAGGCGTGCCATGGCTGCGGAGTAGGACCTCGTCGAACGAATTCAACGACCGTGGTTCGCCAGCCGATTTGCCTAGCCAACTGGATCAACGGTGGAACGTCGGGTCCTCCTCCCAACACCAACAGCGGATGCGGCGGCGCAATCGGATCAAAAAAAACATCAATGGCGCCCGCTACGGTCGCATAGCGACGCACGGACGCCTCACTTGCAGCAACCGCTGAGATCATATCCGCTCTGAGCTGCGATTCGTTCAAGGGCGCGGGAAGATTCCCGCGGAATGAACCCCCGGCCTTCCAAATTCCGCGCCTGGGGCGGTCGGCGGAACGTCGCTCGATGGTGGGCAGCGTGGTCGCAATGCAACCACGTTGCCCCGACCTCGCGCACTCGGCAATCAATTCCAGCGGAGACTCGGCGCCGTCGTCGATTCGTTCCAGCAGCACATCAATCTGACCATTGCAACCACTGAGAAGGCGATTGTCATAATGGATTAAACTAGCTTCGCCGTCGTCGAAAACCTGGCGGGCGCGCTGACGTATATCCTGTTCCAGGCATCCTCCGCTGATTAGCCCGGTGGCGCGCCCATCGGCGGCGATCAGCATTTTCGCGCCGGGACGCCGATAGGCCGATCCGACGACACGGATCACGGTCGCAAGCACGGTCGAACGGCGCCCCGCTGAGGCGGCTTCATAAAGCTCTAAAATCGCTCGCCAGTCGGACATGCGAATTGCCTCTTTTTCCACTCCGGAAATGCAGCCCCGGGTGAGAAGCAATTCATATGCCCGTTCGCCCCGGGCCCATTACGAAAAAAGGACGCATGACCTAGAGAGTCAGGCGTCCTTGTATTCAATTTCCGGGCGACTGTCGCCTGAGGCAATCAAGTATGCTTATTCTTTTGCGGGCGCGAGGTCCTTTGCCTTCGGGGCAATCCCATTGGCCACGGGATCGCCGCCGGCGATGCCATTGCCGGGGTTGCCATTGAATCCAGTGTTGAAGCCGGAATTGCCGCCGGCCAACTGCTGCAGCTGTTGTTTCTGGTCAGCATTGAGAATCTTCGCCACTCGGGCGTCGATTTCCTTCTGCAACTTGGCCATTTGAGTTTTTTGGATCGGAGTTAGTTTGAGCTGGTCTTGAACGGCTGGAGGCATGATTTGGCAAGCTTGTGGCCCGGCCGCGCCCTGAGCGCCGTTCTGACCGGCGGCGGGCTGGCCGTTCTGCGGGCCGGCGCCATTGGGTCCGCCCTGGCCATTGGGTCCGCCCTGAGCATTCGGTCCGCCCTGGCCATTAGGTCCGCCTTGGGATTGCCCGTTTGGTCCGTTGGGGCCCTGAGCACTGGGATCGCCGGGGGCCGGCTGATTGTTGTTCGGGCCACCGTTTTGTGCGCTGGGGTTGTTTTGTCCGCCCCGAGGGCCGCCGGGCGCCGGTCCGCGAGGTCCACCACCACCACCCGCTCGCGGGCCGCCGCCCTGAGCATCGGAAAATGTCATGACCAGACCAAGAGACAGGGCGAGGACAGTGACCGGCAATCGCATGGGTCGTTCCTAGAAAAGATTGTGTTGCAGCCGGTCGGCGAATCCTGCCGTGCCGCCAAAGGATAAAATGCGTCGCGTCAGACCTAGAAACTATCAACGGACTACATCGTGAGATTATTGCACACCGCCCAAATATAATCCACCATTTTGGTCGACGTGGTCGGCGCGGCGCTGTGTCCCGCTCCGATCGCAAAGTTGCCGCATACGCGAATCGGACCCGCGGATATAGTTCTCGTTAAGGTGAGCGGTACCCACGGGCCCATTCGCTCGTATATCATGATGATGAACTTCCCGCTCGTTGGCTCAACCCCCGACGTTCACGTCACTTCGCCCGCTGGTCAGGATCGCTCGATGGGCAATCTCGTCGTCAAATATCTGTTGCCGGTGGCCGCCGTTGGGCTGGTGGCGTTTTCGATTGCATTTGTGATTCGGGAGAGCAAACCGAGCGACCGGATGCCGCCGCCAGTCGCGCCGGCGAAGGCCCCGTTTGATACCACGGTGGCCGGGGCGGGCATCATCGAAGCGGAAACCGAAAATATCAGCATCGGCTCTGACGTGCCCGGCGTGGTCGTGGAGGTCATGGCCAAAGTGGGCGACACGGTCCAGGGCGCCAAGCGCGACGGCAATCGGTTCGTCGGGGGCACGCCACTTTTTCGCTTGGACGATCGGCCGCTGCAATCGATGTTGCTCGTCAAACAAGCGGCCGTCAAAGCGGCCGAGGCCGACCTGGATCGGCTCAATCACCAGCCTCGGCCGGAATTGCGCCCCGTCAACGAAGCCCAAGTCACCGAGGCCGAGGCCAACCTGGCCGACGCCGCCGATCAATACAAGCGAGACCAGGACCTTTACGGCAAACGGGCGATCTCGGATCAAGAACTGAATTCGAAGCAATCGGCCTACTACGCCACCCGGTCGCGACTGGCCCAGGCGAAGGCTTCGCTGGCTCTCTTGGACGCCGGAGCTTGGCAATACGACAAGCAGGTGGCCATCGCCGCGGTCGATCAGGCCAAGGCGCAACTCGAATCGACCAGGATCGACTTGGAACGGTTGACCGTTCGGGCGCTGGTGGACGGGGAGGTCTTGCAGGTCAACGTGCGGCCCGGCGAGTTCGTCGGCGCCCCGGCCAGCCAAGCATTGATCGTGCTGGGCAACACGAAGATTCTGCACGTTCGGGTGGATATCGACGAGCAGGACATCCCGCGATTCATCCCCGGCGCCCCGGCCCAAGCGTCGCTCAAGGGCTCGGCGAAAGAGACCTTTCCGCTCAAATTCGTCCGCGTGGAAAAATACGTCGTGCCGAAGAAATCGCTCACCGGAGACAACACCGAGCGGGTCGATACCCGAGTGCTGCAGGCGATCTATGCCGTTGAGACGACCGACAGACGGCCCTACGTCGGGCAGCAAGTCGACGTTTATATCGACGTATCCAAGGGTAAGACGCCGGCGACTAGGTCGGCGTCGGCGGGCGCCAGGACGCCGGAGGCGCCAGCGGCCGTCTCGGCGGGGAATTAGCCGATGACGGCGCTCGCCCACTGGGGAATCTTTTTGGTCGCGGCCTGCCTCGAAGTCGCCGGTGACGCCCTCATCCGCCGCGGCCTCAAGGGGGCTGGCGTCGGTTTCATCGTCGCCGGCTTTCTGCTGTTGGGCGTCTACGGCTTGGTCGTCAACACGGCGAACCTAGAATTCTCGCGATTGATCGGAGTCTATATCGCTGTCTTCTCGCTAATGAGTATCCTCACCGGAAAATTCTATTTCGGCGAATCGATCTCAACGGCCACCTGGGCCGGACTTGCCATCATCGTTCTCGGCGGGCTGGTGATTCAATTCGGCGGGAAATGACGGAAGACGGAAGTCGGAAGCCGGGAGACGGCGGGCTTTCGCAAGGCTGTCGGTTGTTTGTAGGACCGCTGGTCTAATTTTCGTTCACTGCTGTCGCCGACTTGCTTTGTTACTCCGCGAGCGACTATTCTAGGGTTGCCCGGGCGGCGGAGCTTTTCGCCCATTTCTTGAAACCTGGCTGGCCGGCCGCGGGTATTACCTAGCAGAGCCGCGGATAAGCTTAGGGCGAGGTCCTCTTGGCAGACGAATTCAGCATTCTGATCGACCGCTGCCAAGCCGGCGAACATGCTGCGATCTTGGATCTGGTCCAGCGGTTCCAGGGTGTGGTCTTCGGCCTGTGCTACCGCATGCTTCGCCATCATCAGGATGCCGAAGACATGGCCCAGGAGACCTTCGTCCGAGCGTTAAAAAGTTTGGCAAGCTGGGACCGCCAGCGCGGGTTTTTGCCTTGGCTGCTGGCGATTGCCGGCAACCGTTGCCGGACCTTGCTGTCGCGAAAATCTCGCCGGCCGCCGACGACCGGGCTCGTCGACGATTTGTCGGATCGAACTGCCGATCAAGAACCGGCCCGGGGGCTGGCGGAGGAAATGCATTTGGCCTTGGGCACATTGCGGGAAGAATATCGCCGGGCGTTTTTGTTGTTTCACGAGCAAGAGCTGAGTTATCTCGACATCGCCGCCGCGCTTAACTGCCCGATCGGGACGGTGAAAACCTGGGTCCATCGAGCGCGACGGGAAATGATTGACCGCTTGCGTGAGCGGGGAATGGTCGCGGCGGCTAAACCAGAAGAGTTGGCGGAGGACTGTCATGCATTGCGTGCAATTTGAAACCCGACTGAACGATCTGCTCGACGAGCGCGAGCCGCCAGGCGATGATCGACAATTGATCGAGCACGCCCGGCGATGCGACGAGTGCGCCGACCTCCTGGCTGGGCACGAGATGTTGCTCGCCGATCTGCAATCTCTGGCGTGCGCCGGTTCGTTGGACGGCCCTCGGACACTGCGGCGGCCGGCGGCGCCGGTTGATTTTTCGCTGCGAGTGGCGCTTGCGGTGGCCGACGAGCGCCGCGCCGCGCGACGCAACGGTTGGTTTTGGCTGATCCCCGCGCTGGCGGCCTCGCTGTTGGTGGCGGTCGTGGCGTGGCGGAATTTGGGCGCCGCATTTTCCGGGGCACGGCCCACGGCGGAGACGATGGCCCACGCCGCAACTCCCGTTACTCCGTCGGCAGTTCGACATCCCGGCGACATCCCGCAAGCTACCCCACTGACTTCAGTGATTGCCGCCCAGTTGCCATCCTATCCTTGGACTGGCATGCGGACTGACCAAATTTCGCAGGGCCTCACCGACAGTGTCGAGCATCTGGCCGACGGCCTCAAACCGGTGACCGACTCGATGTCGGCGGCCCTACAAGCCCTTCGCCGCACTCTGCCGGGCGCGGAGCCCGCCGTCCGGTCGTCATGGATCGGCGCCGGCCAGGAATGGCTCATTTAGCGGCTGCGGCACGCGCCCCCTTTGAAGCAAATCCTGACACAAACGGGTTATTGTCGTTACATTCGTAGCGAGTGGCGCGGTCCAATCGGACTTGCCGGCGCGGTAGGAATTCTTCGCTCATTGGGCGCGCCTGCAAAATCCGGTTGAACTGACAGAACTGCCCATCTTTTCCATGAGGTATAGTTTACCACGGCCCGTTTCCGATGAATGGGGTGTCCTCCCTTGCCTAACCGGCAGGGTCATCCGCCAGCGTCCCCCCCTTCGACAAGAGGTTTCCCCGTGGTCAAGAATGCGAAGCCTGAAACAAAAGTGATCGTCGACCGTCGCCTCAAAGGGAAAGAACGCCGGGAAAAGCCTGCCGCGGTTGCGCTGGAGCGCCGCGAAAAGGTGAATCGTCGCCGTCAGATCGATCCCACCACCTGCGAACGGGATTATTCGACCGACGAAGTCGAATTCATGCACGCCCTGGACGTTTATAAACGGACCAGCGGCCGAATGTTCCCGACTTGCAGCGAAGTGCTCGAAGTGATCCGCGGCTTGGGATATCAGAAAGTCACCGCTGGCGGCGAATCGCCAGCCGAGATTTCGGCCCCCGCCCACGATGTTTCGCTGCACAATCGCGATCCGCACGCGCAAGCCGTTTAGCGATGCCCCACCGACCGAGTCGGTCATTTGTGGCTTGCGGCATAGTAACTCCGTAGCGGCTCTAAAAAGCTGCCCTTGTGCTGCTGACCGCGCTCGATTATCCTCCCGCCGCATTTCTCAGTAGATCGCGGTTTCACGCCGCGGTTTGGCCAATCGCCGTCAGCGACTCAATTGAGCGGTGGCGACGGGGGCCAGACGATCGACAGTCAGACCATCGAGTCGAATAATCCCGTCGCCAAGTGAGCGCCGATTCAGAACGGCGACGTCTTGGTCAATCGGGGTGGGAGTTGCGGCCGTGAATTCACGAAGCATCGATCCGAAGAACCGAATAGACGCCGTTTCTCTCTGGCCGCTCTTGCTGGCGGCGCTGGTCGTCGCCGCGCCCGGCTGCGGGTGGGCGGCTCATTCCGACAACGTCGCCGGCGTTCAACTCTTTCAGGAAGCCAACTACGCGGCCGCATCGCAGAAATTTCAACAAGCGATTCAGGCCGATCCGACCGACGCCGATGGCTACTATAACCTCGGCGCGACCTATCATCGGCTCGGTAAATTGTCGCGTCAGCCGACCGACCTTCAACAAGCCGAAAGCTACTATCACCTGTGCCTCGACAAAAACCCCGACCATCGCGACTGCTATCGCGGGCTGGCCGTGTTGCTGGTCGAGCAGGGCCGATCGGACGATGCGTTTGGGCTGATTCAGCGGTGGGGCGAACATAGCCCCTCTTCGCCCGAGCCGAAGGTCGAGCTCGCCCGCCTGTTTCAAGAATTCGGCGATAAGAACGCGGCTCAGGCGCACTTGCAGGACGCCTTGGCGCTGGCGCCGGACAATCCCCGCGCGCTGGCGGCGCTGGGCAAGCTCAAAGAGGAATCGGGCGATCCGGCCCAAGCCCTGGCCGTCTATCAGCGGTCGCTAGCTGGCAATCGCTTTCAACCGGAACTGACCGCTCGGGTCGCATCCCTTCAGGCGACCGTGCAATCCGCGGGCGGCCTTGTTACGCCTCCGGACGGCACGCGGCTGGTCACGACACCGACCGGCCCGCTGCGATAGACGCATGTCCGCGGATTGCCCAAGGAGCCGCGCACGTTAGTAAGCGGTGAACTGTATACGGTCGCCCCGCGCTGACTATCGTGCGCGGCTCAATTAGTTTCTGGGCGATCTTGGAGGCCAGGAAACCGGAGTCAACTCTGTCCCGCGTCAGAGCCGAAGAAGGGTAAGAGAACGACTTGTCTTGCCCCTTTGCATCGCGAAAGGATTCGCGCGTGCCTGCTGCAAATGCTCTGAAGGCCCTCTGGCTCGCGTATCTTTCGCAGCCTGCCGGCGATCGCCTCGTATATCGCGCCTTGCGCAAAACTAAAGCCCGAAAGATCGTCGAGATCGGCATCGGAGAGGGACTGCGCGCTTTGCGGATGATTTCGCTCGCTCAGCGGTATCATCCCGAGGCGGAGATTTGCTACACCGGACTGGACATGTTCGAGGATCGAACGTCCCCGGCCGGGCTAGGCCTGTCTTTAAAGCAAGCCTACCGCCTCCTGCGAGCCACGAAAGCCAAGATCAATCTTGTGCCGGGCGAGTTAGACCAGGCGCTGGCCAGGGTAGCCAACGTCTTGACCGGCAACGAGTTGATCGTATTCTCCGCCGATCGGCCGGCCGAGGCACTGGCCCGAGCTTGGTACTTTCTGCCGCGAATGCTGGCCAGCGGCGCGACGGTGTTCTTCCGGACCGCATCCGACGAGAACAGCCGCTGGCGCACGATTACCGTTGCCGAAATGCAATCGCTCGCCGCGGACCCCACCCGCCGCCGCGCCGCGTAGATCGAAACGATCGACTTGGCGCTGGGCGGCTGGTTTTAGGTCGCCACGACTGTTGGCCGAGTTGACAGTCTGAATCTCGCGCGGAGTAAGCGAGTAAGCGATTGCCGTGTCGGTAGACGGTTCGCCGGCGCTTACTCTCGTGCGCGGCTCTGGTTTTTATCAATTTGCTCCGTCGCGTCAGCTTTGGTATGCTCCGGCCGGAGCTCCCGACCGCCACCGAAAACCAAACCGATCATGCAAATATGAACCATAACGACAACTCAAAAGGCTGGACCTCGAAGGCGTCGGATTTTCTTGGTCTCGCCGAGAGCGCGGTGCTTGTGCTGATCGGGTTGTCTCTGGTGATGGTGGCCGTCCTGCTGCTCTACGCGGGGCTGCATGACCTGTGGATGGCGACTCAGGAAGGGCCCCAGCGCATCGAGCGCTCGGCCATCGAGATCTTGAACACGATCCTGTTGGTGATGATGACGATGGAAATCGTCTATACGGTGGCGATCTCGCTGAAGTCGCACACGCTCGCCGCCGAGCCGTTTCTGATCATCGGAGTGATCGCGTCGATCCGACGCATGCTCGTGATCACGGCCACGTCCACAGAAATGGAGGCCAAGCCCGAAGTTTTTCGCAACAAGCTGATCGAGCTCGGCCTGCTCGCCGCCACGGTGGTCGCCCTCACGTTGGCAATCTGCTTATTTCGACTCAGTCAGCGCAAATACGTCGACGCCGCCGCCGGCCCGATTCTGAGCGGCGCCCATTCCTGAGGCCAATTTCTATGCCGCTCGCGCAATCGTGGTAGAATGACACAGGCCCCCGAGCGGAGCCAGCCGCATCGCGTGTGGCCTGGGGGCGGAATGGAAGAAGGAGAGTCGTTACGCTGCTTGGAGATGGCGAGCCGAGAACTGCTTGACCGATTGCGCCAAGGCAATCGACGTGGAGGCCATCGACGCCGGATCGTCCACGCGGAACCAGACAGCGAGGAACTTCGCTATTTAAGCGCCATGCGCGCCAATGCCAATGCAGGCGGGCCGACCCTGACGCATTTGGTTCTTCGGGTGGATGCGCGAAAAGTTGAAGTTCTCGAAGAGTTTTTGCACGGGACTCAATTTCGTTGTGGATTATTGGGTCGCATGAACCTAATCGAAGCGGAAATTCACGTCAAAAGATTCATGATGCGTCACTGCAAATTGCTTGGGATTTCACCGGAGGACTTTGACGTCATTCGACGGATGTTGGGAACTTATCGATGAATGATCGCGCTGAGATGACGTTTCGCATGGCCGTCGTCGACGTTTTCAAGTTTAGCGATGGGCGAACGGTTTTCGTTGGCAAGATCGACTCGGGCGAGGACGCAATTCTGCTGCCGGGGAAATGCGAATTGTCCGTGGGCGACCTGACGACGGAAATTGACATTCAGCCGGAGATGCTCAGCCATGTCCAGCAAATCGATGATCGGTTACGGGCAGTCGCGACTTCCAACAACTTGTCTCTACCGAATAACGTATCGTCCGGTCAAATTACTTTGAGAGGAAGAATGCGTATGCGAGGCCATCGAGATTTAGTGGGAATCGAGTCGCCTCCCCGCGAGTTTGTGCCGGATCGCATGACCTTGGGGCCGCGGCTTCCAGAAGGCTGGGACGGCGATTCCTGGACGAGCCCTGACGAGTCGAGCTGCTACTTGCGGGCGTGGAACAAAGCGACCGCAACCTATGCGATCGGAAGAGGAAACCGATACGATGAAGCCCGAGCGGTTTTACTCGACGAGATCGCCCGAGGGGGACGCCCGGTTGAAATCTCCGTTCGGAGTGCCGTTTAACGTCAAGGTGAATGCGATTGTAGCCCAACAGCTCGCTTGGGATTTGTGCTAAGGCCCTGAGGTCCGCTGTCGCGGCAAACAGGACGCACATGCAACCATTTCTAAGCGGAACTCTTTATGAACATCGAGTGAACCGTCGTGGGCGGGGTCGTCATTTTCGACCAACCGGTCAGCGTGCCAGAAGGGACGCGAGTCGAGGTCGTCGTCAAGGCGAATCCCTCAGCGGCATCGCCGCTCGCGGCCACTCTGCTAAAGCAGGCCGGCACGGTGCATGATCTGCCTGCCGATCTGGCCGAGCATCACGACCACTACCTGCATGCAGCGCCGAAGCGATGAGCAGGGTCTTCGCCGATGAGTTCTACTTCTTGGCTCGTCGGCGCCCTCAGTAGAAGCGGCATCCTGCCGCTTTCCCAACGCGGCAAGATGCCGCGTGTACGAGTCGGCCGCCAGAAATTCTTGCCACGCACGACGCCAGTCATTGCTTGTTTCAATCTGGCCCGCGCAAGTAGAATGTCGTTATGAATTTAATTCTCCACCTATCGCCAGAGATCGAAGCCAAGCTTTTGGAGCAGGCGGCGCTTACCGGCAAGGCGCCGGAAGAGTTGGCCCTAAACGCCTTGCATGAGCAGCTCGCGGTCGCGGACCACGCGACTTCACCTCTTTCGGCCGAAGAATGGGTGGCTGACCTTCGCCAATGGGTCGAAAGTCACCGACGTTTGCCGGCCGATGCGGACGATAGCCGCGCAAGTATTTATGCCAGTTGATATGCACCAATCTTGATGAAATGAAACTGGCAATCGATCGCATCGAGCGGGTCGAAACCGTAAACAAGGGATTGTCGCCAATCGGCGTAATGACGAATTAACCTGTGCTGAAATAGCCGTCGCGCTCGGTGCGCCGCTCGCCGAAAGAGTGCGCGTCACTTAGCCAGCAGTTCGTAATCCACCTCGACCATCGCCTCGGTCGTGATTTGGCCGATGGCGAAATGCTTGCCGACGACTCCGTTGTCCGCCGCGACGGCCGCTTTGACCGGGACCTCATTGGCGACCAGTCGAAACGGCGAAACGATCAACGGTGCCGTTTGATCTTTGACGGCCGTTTGCGATTGGATGGCGGCTGTCCGTTGGCGCGAGGTGGCGGGATCCTCATTGCTACCGACGGTTGGGATAACGCTGGTGACGAAAGGGCGCTGACTGTCTTCGTCGATGTGGATGTTAATCGGTCTACCAAGCTTGCCACCGCCTTGAGTCGCCAACAACTCAGCTTTCTTTCGTGCGTCCGTGATCGCCTCGCTCAAGGCCTGCATGCTTAGTTTCTTGCCGTCTGTTGTATCGAATGTGATTTTGTTCACGGTGAGGTTTTGTTGTTTCAAAAGATCGGCCAATAGGCCATCCAATTTCGAGAAATCGGTCAACTTCACCGTCGCGTCGCGGCTGACCCGGTAGATTTGGCGATTTAACTGTTTGCTGAAGTCGAGCGAGAGATCGAGGCGGCTGACTTGAAACGCATCGTTGTCCGCGCCGGCCTGCTTGGCAAAATCCACAATGGCCTGGGCCGTCTTGTCGCTGCTCTGTCGCACGCGAATCAAGTCGTCGTCGACGGCGTTCAATGTCAGCGATATCAAGGCCACGTCCGGCGCGACCTTAATCTCTCCGCGCCCCGTGACATGGAGTCCCGGCGGAATTGTCGCCAGTTGGGGATCTGCTTGCTGGGCAATGATCTGACGATCCATTAAAGCGCTAACCACAAGGATACTTAGCAATACGCGCGCGGTCGTAGCCATATCGGCGTCCTCCAAGAAAGTGGGGTTGCGGCAAAAAAGCCAAAGCCGAAGATCGCCGGCATTTTCACAACATTGCCGTGGCAATGCAAGGAACGAGCGCTATGAAAACGGCGGGCACTGTTGAATGATGGACGAGCGGCCCTACGATTTCCGCTGCTCATCTCGGCGAAGCATTTCATCGAGAAGGCTCTCCTTAACATGGAAAGTAGTGCGCCGGAGAGCCGAAATCGCAGTTGGCAAATCGAGTAGGCCGTCGATCGCCGCCAACTCGAGGACGCCTAAGGTCGTGGCGACACGAAGTCCTAGTCGCGTCGCGACAGCCGTGCCGTCGCGTTCGTCGATGAGCAGTACGTCCGCCTGAATCTCTTGCGCCAGGGCGACAGCGGCCGACTCTCCCGGACCCAATCGCGAGATCAGCGCCGTTTGTGCGGGTACCCGGATTTCGAGCCATTCCGGCGGATTTTCCGCCCATGTTTTCACCACAACCGGTGCTCGGGGATGCTTAAGCTCATCGAGTACCGCCGTTGGCGCGACGACGCGGCCAAATAGCACCGGCAATACATGAACGGCTTCCAGCAGAATGAGATAATTCAGCGGCGAGGTGTCGGAAACGACGATCATCGGCCGGTCAGGCGACGGAGCATCGACACCTGCTCGTCGAGCGCTTCGGACGTGACGCCGTCTTCCGTGACATTATGGCGCTTAAGCACATCGTCGGCTTCCATCCGTGAAATGCCCAGGGCGGTCGCCAACTCGTGATGCGTCAGTCGCTCTTGCCGGTACAACTCCACGAGCGCTGCCTCTTTGGCGGCCTGATTCAAATCGCCGAATTCCGCGCGAAGGCGCTCTTCGATATTTCCGGGTAATTCAAACGAAATGCTCATGGCCGTGGTCCTTCCATTGCTCAATCTTACCGACGGGCCAACCTAACCGCCACGTCGGCAGAAATGACAGGGGATCATTCGCAGAAATCGATGCTCGCCCGACACGGTCTGCGACCCCTTTCGGGGTCGAACTTTCCGGTGGTGTCGGCCTAACGGCCTCGACCACCGGCTACCGTCTGGGAATCCTGCCGGATTCCTTTTTAAGCGGGTCGGGGTTTCTCGTTATGAGAGAACAGCGGCTGCTCGGTAGTTTTCAGACCGCGCCCCGCTTACTTCGTGCGCGGCTCCAGGGGACAAAAAAAGGCGGGCGCTAAATCTAGCACCCGCCTTATGTTTCTTCGATAGAGCAACGCCCGCCCCGCCTATTTCGCCCCGACGAGTTGTTTCTTCTTCTCGGCGATGATCTCGGTCTGGATCGAATTCGGCACGCGGCGGTATTTCAAGAATTCCATCGTGAACGTGCCTTGGCCTTGGGTCATGCTGCGGAGGTCGGTCGAGTAGCCGAACGTTTCGGCTAGCGGGACTTCGCCTTCGATCACGGCCGTGGCGCCTTGCATTTCGGTCGAGACGATCATTCCGCGGCGGCTGGTGAGCTCGCCAGCCACGGCGCCTTGGAAACTCGTCGGGACTTCGATCTCGACCTTCATGATCGGCTCGAGCAGCACCGGCTTGGCTTGCATGAATGTCTCGCGGAAACAGTTGCGAGCGCAGATTTGGAACGCCATGTCGGAGCTATCGACATCGTGATACGAGCCGTCTTCGAGCACCGTCTTGACGCCGACGATCGGGTAGCCGGCGATCGGGCCCTTCTCGAGCGACGAGCGGAAGCCTTTTTCCACCGCCGGAATATATTCCTTGGGGATGCGGCCTTGAACGACGTCGTTCTCGAACTCGAAAATTTCCTCGGCGCCTTCCGGCAGCGGTTCCAGGTAGCCCACGATGTGGGCGTATTGGCCTGAGCCGCCGGTCTGCTTCTTGTGCTTGTAGTTGTAGGTGGCCTTGGCAGTCGGCGCCTCGCGGTAGCTAACCTTCGGAGCACCGACTTCGACCTCAACCTTATACTCGCGACGGATTCGCTCGGTGTAGATCTCCAGATGCAACTCGCCCATCCCGGCGATGACGGTTTCGCCTGTCTCTTCGTCGGCCGTGCAGCGGAACGTGGGATCTTCGCGCATGAACCGGACCAGAGCCTTGCCGAGCTTGTCCGCGCCTTCGCGGTTAGTCGGGCTGATGGCCATCTTGATGACCGGTTCGGGGATGAACATATTCTCGAGCGTGCAATACTTGGGCTCGCTGGAATAGGTATCGCCGCTCGCCGAGTCGACGCCCATCACGGCCACGATATCGCCGGCTTCGCCAACGTCGATCTCCGCCCGCTTGTCGGCATGCATCTTGACGATGCGGCTGAAGCGCTGCTTCTGACCGGTTCGCTGATTGAAGTACATTTCGCCTTTGTTGATCGAGCCTTGATAGATTCGCATGAACGTCAATTGGCCATACGGATCGTCGACGACCTTGAAGGCCATCGCGACCAGCGGCTTGGCCGGATCGGGTTCGAGTGGGAAGGCTTCGTCCGGCTTGGCCCAATTCTTGGCCGTGATCTTGCGTTCCACCGGCGAAGGCAGATAGCGAACCACCGCGTCCAATAGCGGCTGGACACCTTTGTTCTTGTAGGCGCTGCCCATGTACACCGGCGTGGCGTCCTGATTTTGCAGGGCGCTTTTGACGACCGCGTGAATCAGGTCTTCGGAGATTTCTTCTTCCGAAAGCAGCTTCTCCATCAACTCGTCGCTATACATGCTGAGGCTTTCGAGCATCTTGGCCCGGGCCTCCTGGGCGACATCAATAAGTTCCGCGGGGATTTCTTCCGGGCGGACGTTCTCGCCGTTGGCGCCGTCGAAGTACAGAGCCTTCATCGTCACGAGGTCGATCACGCCGAGGAAATTGTCTTCCTTGCCGATCGGCCATTGCATGAGGATAGCATCGCAGTCCATCTTTTCGCGGACCTGTTCGACGACCCGGTTCGGATTGGCGCCCGTGCGGTCCATCTTGTTGATGAACGCGAGGCGTGGCACATGGTAGCGCTTCATCTGCCGATCGACGGTCATCGATTGCGATTGCACGCCGCCGACCGCGCAGAGCACAAGCACGGCGCCGTCGAGCACGCGCAGGCTGCGCTCGACTTCGACGGTGAAATCGACGTGGCCCGGGGTGTCGATTAGGTTGATGTCGGTCTCATCCCAATGGACGCTGGTGGCGGCGCTGGTAATGGTGATGCCGCGTTCGCGCTCGAGATCCATGTAGTCCATGGTCGCGCCCCCTTCGCCCTTCACTTCTTGAATGCGATGGATGCGACCTGCGTAGAACAGGATCCGTTCGCTCAGGGTGGTTTTGCCCGAGTCGATGTGCGCGGAGATACCGATATTGCGAAGTTTTGCCAGGTCCATAGCTAGAACCTCAGACGCCCTTGGAAGAGGGTGGGGTTGGGGGAAAACGGTCAGCGGAGGAAACTCGACCCTAAGCCGCCCGCTCCGCTAGCCAACCGGCGGGGGCCGGGTGTCGATAACACAATATGGCTAGGCGGTGCATGGGTTAGATCTCGGATCGAACGGTGGTTCCACCGACCAACAAACTGGACGTCGCCGTTTGGCAGTCCAACAGACTGACCGGATACGCCACAGCAAACGCCAAGCCGACTTACGAAAATTTGCGGCCGGGCGCACTGAGTGGTGGGTACGCTCTAACACTCTATAGTAACCAGATTTCCTAGAAGGAAAAGGCCAATTGTTTGGGCGGGAGGGGCTGGCGGCTGGGGACGAGGGGCAAGCGAAGGGTAAAGAGGCGGAGGCGGGGGGACACGGAGACGGGAAGTTGTGGATACCGGGCACGAGCTTCGACAGAACCGCTCTTTGGCGTTTGCCGGGCTGGCGTTACACTCCCCGCCCCCCGTGTCGGGCGTATGTTCGGCACGATCGATACGTAATTTTCGCCAGAGCCAAGGAGTCGGCATGTCCGCCAGCGCGCAAGCTAATAATCCCCGTCTGACCGTGGCGATGATCGCCCGAGACGCCGAACTCTCGATCACGGCGACTCTCGATAGCATTCGGGAGATCGCCGACGAAATCATCGTGGCCGACACCGGCTCGATCGATCGCACGCGGCAGATCGCGGCGGCGCGGGCGACCCATGTGGTTAGCGTTCCCTGGGCCGACGATTTCGCCGCCGCGCGCAACGCTTGCCTGAAGCATGTCACGGGCGATTGGGTCCTGTGGCTCGACGCGGGCGAGACCGTGACTCCACAAACGGCCGAGGAAATTCGCCGGTTCGTCGACGAGGACGCCGACCGCCAGCACGCCTATCTGATGGTGGTGCGGCTGCCGGCGATGAACGAAAACATGGCCGGCGAGCAAGTCGGCCGCATCCGGCTAGTCCCCAATCTCGAAGCTTTGCGATTCATCGGCCGCGTTCGCGAGACAATGCAGCCGGCGATCGCGGCGCTGGGCCTGTCCGTCGAACCGATGTCGTGGGTGATTCATCGCGACCCGGCCAACCATCGGACGGAAATCAAGAATCACAAAGCCCGCCGCGATCTTAAACTGGCCGAGTTGCAAATCCGCGATCGCGGCCCGGCCGCCAGCCCGCTGATCGCGATGGGCGAAGCTTGGAGCAACCTGGGCGAATCGCGGCAGGCGATCGACTGCTTCCGCCGGGCGCTGCAGTATACCAGCCGCGGCACGACCGAAATGCTCGAAATTTATTACGGGCTGTTGGCCGCCCACGATGGCTTCGATGTCCGTCCGGGCGAAGTGGTTGGCGCCGCGTCACCGACTCAGCCGGCGATGCAGGCTGGTAGATCGGGTCAAACGAATCATCGCGACATTCAAATCCAGACCTGCCTCGAAGGGCTCGATATTTTTCCCTACGACGCACAACTTCTGTGCGCGATGGCCAACTACTTGCAAAATCTTGGCCGAGTCGATCTGGCCAGCCGGTCGTATCAAGCGGCGATGGAGCATGGCCACGTCAATCTAGAAACGTGGCATCTCGTGGCGATCCGTGAAGTGGCCGTCACGTGCCTCAGCTTGGCGCTGGAGCAATTGGGCCAAGACGACGAAGCCCGACGCGTGCTGACGGAGGTTCTGTCGATCGAGTCGGGCTCAGCCCGAATGCGGCGGCGATTGATCGAACTGTGCATCAAGCACGATTTGCGTCGTGAGGCGCTAGATCATGTGGCGCTCCTTTCTTTGGATCCCGCGGATGTCGAGGCTCTCCGAACGGCGGTGCGCGGCGCTTGCTTGGCCGCCAAGAACGACTGGCCCTCGGCCAGGGCTTATTTGCAAACGGCCTACGACGCGGGCTGCCGCGACTTAATCTGTCTGCGGTGGCTGGCCGTCGCGCTCGTGTCCAGCGGCGAATATCAGGCAGCCGAGCCGATACTGCAAGAGTGGCTCGCCGCAGCGCCGACCAACGTCGAGGCCCAAAAGTATGCCGAGGCCATTTCGGCGCGGGTCGGATCGCGAGCCGCCTCGGCAGCCTTTAGTCCGACGTCCGATCCTTCGCGTCAATATCGCGTCGACGCCGCGTCCCCGCCGAACTTGAACCTCTATCCGCAACCGACGAGGGAATTGCAACGGGGAGGATCGTAGCGTGGGTGGGAATGACGAATGACGAAATACCCAATGTCTAATCAATGACGAATGCTTAAATGACGAATGACTAAGGTCTGTTGGTGGCCTCTGCGAGCGTTCCTGACATCGGCCGAAAATGAATCGACGTAAGATCAGGTAGCAAACCCAATCTCAAACCTTCATCATTCGTGCTTCCACCCCCCAGGGCTTCGGCGAGGCGCCTCCAGCCCCGGGGCACCCTGCCTGCGTCAACTCGCCACTCGCCACGTAATCCGTTGGGGTTGACGACCGACTATCCGTGTAGCGATATTGCCTGGAAGTTGCGCTCTCTGGCAATTTCTCATTGGCACGCGAAGGACATACACACATGGCGGTTGCGCCTGTCAGCGAATTGGCCGAGCTGCGCGATTGGGTTCCCGCGGGGGGCGACGACGGCTGCGCGCTTACCTTGGCTTGGCCGAATTTCAGCTCGTGGATGTCGCCGGCGCCGACGCCTGTCGCGATCGACGACGCGGAGGAAGAAGAAGCGGAGCCGGCCGACGACGACGATGAGTTTGCCGACGAAGACGAGTTGGGCGCCGACGACGACGAGGAAGAAGAATTCGACGAAGACGATTTTGACGACGATTTTGACGATGATTTCGAGGAAGACGGCGACGAAACGTCTGAACCCGGAGAAGACGCCCCCGCGCCGCCCGTTGACGACGACGATGACGATGACGATGGGGAAGATGAATTCGAGGACGACGTTTAAGCCGTCGATGGATATAATAGGTGGACGGAAATTTCCCGAATTGTTTGGCGAGGAACATACCCAGTAACGAATCATCCCAGCCCCTGCGGCAATCGGGAACACGGCAGCCGGACGATTCTCGGTAGGGTTTCGTCCGACGCTATCCCCCTCGCTCTCGCGGCCTTACCGACGGGTTGCCTTCCATGTCCGCTGCCGACGAAACTCCCACGCATCCCAAATCCGCACGACGGGGGAGCGATTCTCCGGCTCGCTGGTTCGGCGAGTTGGATCAAGTTGAGTTCGAGGTCGACTTCTACGAAAGCATTCTCGCCCGGCGCCCAGACTACATTACGGTCCTGCGGGCGCTTGGCGAATTGCTCGCTCGCAAAGGGCAGTATGCACGTAGTTTGGAAATTGACCGTCGGCTGGTGACGCTAGTTCCGAAGGACTGCGTGGCCCGCTACAATCTCGCCTGCAGTCTGGCGATGCAGGGTTCGCACCGGCAGGCGATCGAGGAATTGGGCCGCGCCATCGCAGACGGTTACGACGACTTCGGTCATCTGGAAGTCGATCCCGATCTCGACAGCCTGCGCAGCCTGCCGGCCTATCAAGCCCTGATGCGGCGGCATGGCATCAAGAGCTGAGTGACAGACGACGGAAATAGACAGGATTAACAGGATTAAGATTGCGGCGAAGCCGCATCAAAAAAGCAATCCTGAAAATCTTGTTAATCCTGTCTATTCTTTGCTTCTTTCCTTAAATCTGTCCAAGTAGGGTTTTGTCGCCATGCAACAGCTTGTCGGTCACATCGCGCAGGCCGTCGAGGCCATTCGAGGTAAATGGAACGCCGAGCCGCGGGCCGGGATCATTCTGGGCACCGGCTTGGGCGGACTGTCCAGCGAGATCGTCGTCGAGGCGAAGTTCGACTACGAAGAAATTCCGCACTTCCCGCTCAGCACCTCGATCGGGCACGCCGGCTATTTGGTTTGCGGGAAACTCGCAGGCCTGCCGGTCGTGGCGATGGAAGGCCGGTTTCACGCCTACGAAGGCTACTCGTACCAACAGGTGACGTTTCCCGTTCGCGTGATGCGGGCGCTGGGCGCGAAGCTCTTGATTGTCTCTAACGCTTGCGGCGGGATGAACCCGCAGTATCGCAAGGGAGACATCATGGTCATGGAAGATCACATTAATCTGATGGGCGGAAATCCGCTGGTTGGCATCAACGACGACCGGCTCGGGCCGAGATTTCCCGACATGTCGGCGCCGTACGACCCCGTGCTGATCGATCGGGCGCTGGAGATCGCGCGGCGGGCGGATTTTGTCGCCCATCGCGGTGTGTATGTGGCCGTGACGGGGCCGAATTTGGAAACGCGGGCCGAGTATCGATTTCTGCGGCAGATCGGCGCCGACGTCGTGGGGATGTCGACCGTGCCCGAGGTACTGGTGGCCGTGCATGGCGGGATGCGCGTGCTGGGACTGTCGGTAGTCACGGACATGTGTTTTCCCGACGCGCTGTCGCCAGTGAGCGTGCCGGAGATTCTCGCGGTCGCCTCGCGGGCCGAGCCCAATTTGCGGCGGATCGTATTGGGCATCGTCGCGAAAGAAAACACATAGCCCCTACCGAATTGGATAAAAGAACTGCGCGACGTGGAAAAACACCGGCGCCGCGAAGCAGATCGAGTCGATTCGGTCGAGCACGCCGCCGTGGCCTTCGACGAGCGTGCCGTAGTCTTTCACGCCTCGGTCGCGCTTGATCGCCGACATCGTCATTCCCCCGGCGAAGCCCATCAGGCTAATCAAGAGCGACATGCCGGCTGCTCCCCAGATCGGAAACGGAGTGGCCCACCAGAGGGCTGCGCCGAGCAGCGTGGCGCTGGCCGTGCCGCCCGCGAGCCCTTCCCAGGTTTTGTTCGGACTGATGGTCGGCGCGATGACGTGCAAACCCACGAGCTTGCTCCAGAGAAAATGCAGCGCATCGCTAAGCTGCACCATCAGGACGAAATAAAACAGCAGCCGAAAATTATCCCCTTCTGATGCCAGAGGGCCCAGCGGCAAAAACAAAATCGCGGGCGCGAAGCTCAGGCAGTACACGCAGATCAGCAGCCCGGCTTGAATCTTGGCCGTGCGCTCGAGGAACCTTTTGTAATCTCCCGACATCGCCACGCGGGCAGGAATAAACAGGAACCCGTAGACTGGGATCACGACGTTATAAAGGTCGGTGTGCGTGCGGCCCATCATGCCGATCAGCACATACTGCAGCGGCGTAAAAAGAAAGAAAACCCAGAATAGCGCGCGATGGTCGCCCAGCCGGGTCGGCGTGAGCGTGATGAATTCGCGGAGAGCCCAAAACGACAGGAGCCCGAACAGCACGACCGTGGCCGTGGCGCCGATCATGGGTCCGGCGGCAAGCACCGAGCAAATCAACCACCAAGCCCGGAGCCGCAAATTGAAGATCCGCACCGCGGCCGGATTGAGACCCGTGTCGGGATAGAGCCGCAGGATTTGCCCGACGCCGGTCGCGGTGGCCAACAGCGCCAGAACGCCGCCGATCAGTGCCAAGGTTTTCCAGTCGGTCATTTAGTTTCTGAATGTCTAATGACGAATGTCTAATCAATGCCGAATGTCCCAATGACGAATGACGAAGCGACTGGTGGTGGAATTTGCCGCGATCGCTTGCGACTCGCTCCGCCGGGCATCACGAACTCCCCCAAAAACGCGTCGCAAGCGAACGCGGTGAGGGGGGCTCTCGTTCGTCATTTGTCATTGTCCACGTCGTGTGACGTCACACTTCCTTCAGCCGTCGCACGGCATCGCGGGCGCGGTTCAAAAAATCGTTTTTTGGCTCGCCGGATTCCAGCCACATCGGCGGTCCGAAGCTGATGCAGCTCAGCAGTGGGACGGGCAAAAATTCTCCTCGGGGCAGCACGCGATTCAGGTTGTCGATGTGCACCGGGATCAGCTCAAGATCGGGCCGTTTCTTGCCAAGGTAATATAGGCCGCTCTTGAACTCGCCGACGCTGTTGTCTTCGCTCCGGCCCCCCTCGGGAAACACGATCAGCGAGTTGCGGTCTCCCATCTCGCGGATCATCACGTCCACCGGGCTTTGGTGGACCTTGATCTCCTTGCGGTCGATTAGCAGGGCGTTGAAGACTTTGGTGGCCATATACCGCCTGATCCGGCCTTTGTCCCAATAGTCTTTCGCGGCGACCGGCCGAGTGAGGTTTCGGACTTCGGTCGGCAGCGCGGCCCACACGACCAGAGCGTCCAAATGGCTCGTGTGGTTTGCGAAATAAACCCGCTGGCATGTATCGGGCTGGCAATCGATCCAGCGAATGCTGGCGCCGCTGATCAGTTTGGCGAGTGCCGCCAGTAAGGTTGCCGTCATGTGAAGTGCAATCCCGCGCTGCCGACATGCGGCGGCGCGGTACGATTCGAATCGTCTGATGAGCGCCGACAACCCGTAGGGAATAGCCGTGGCATGCATAATAGTCTCCGCCGAGCCGAACGTGAAAGCCCCGGGGCGAGCTAGATGCGCGCCGAGGGTCGCTAGCTGAGTGGCCGGAGCGGCGCCGCGCGTCACCGAACGAGGGCGAACAGCGCGTCGGCGAGCGGGGAGCGTTAACTCCCTGGTGGAGATGTGACCGGCCGGAAGATAATCGGTAGCGGAACAACAGACGCGTCGAGAGATTCACGCCCCGGATCGCCGCAGAACAGGGGGCTTACGCCCCTCGCTCACCTTTTGGCGCTATTTACCGGTCTTGCCGTCTTTGCCGGGCAAGCGAAGATTCCAGGCTTCGAGCCATTGCTCGCCATCGCGCTTCAGACCGAACTCGTTGAACAGCCGCTGCTCCATGTCGACCAAATGGCCGCCGCCGTAAAAGATGGCGATCTTCTTCTTGCCGGACTTGATTTCGTCTGTAAGGACTTTCAAGGCGGCCTTGTTGCGCTCGGTGATCAATGTCGAACCCTTGGGGCCGGCCAACGCCGCGGTCAGGCCATCCATATCGTCCATTTGAGTGGCCATGAATCGCTTCATCTGCACGGCGCGGTTTTTGTCCAACAGGGCCATGATGAGATCGATTTCGGACGTGTTTTGGGCGCCGTTTTGAGCCATTCCGGCGCCCATCATCCGAATCATGATGGTCAGCAGGCTTTCGTTTCGCTCCTTCATCGACTTGGCCATTTCGTCGGGCGTCATGTCGGCGTGGACGAAATTTTTCTTGGAGTAGTCCACGCAATCGAGCTGAAACTCCAGGTCGAGCATGCTCTTCAGGCCGACCTGGATTGACGAGACGACGCTGCGGGCCTTTTGCCCGGGCTGCGGCACGACGTTCTTATCGGCGACCAGTTCGTAAAGCAGAGCGTCGTAGCCCTCGAACAGCGTATTGAGCTTGTCGTAGTACGACTTTTCGCCGACATGCACGGCGGCCACGAGATCGACCGACAAGCCCGGCCGGTCTCCTTCTTTGGCCGGAACATAGTGGACGACGGCCGTTTCCATTGCCTGCGGATCGCCGGCCTTGTCGAGCACGAGGCGGACGAATTTCGGGTCGGGCTTTTTGACGGCCGACTTGGGCGTCTTGGCGTCGGCAGCCGTTTTGGCTGGCGGCTCGGCGAGCGCCCCGTGGGTGGCCAAGGCCACGGTCATCGTCCCCGTCAGGACTTTCGTCCAAAAAGCTCGTCCATTTGAGATCATGACCCTAACCTCCTCGGAGCTGCTAGCAAAAGAAGCGACGCCGTTTACCGAAATCGTAGCACAGGCTTCCAGCCCGTGGCTTAGCGACGTAGCACAGGGTTTGAGCCCGTGGCCCGACAACACTGGCAGGATGCCTGTGCTACAAATCGTTGCTGCTGAGAGTATACGCTTCGCGCCGGTGGGCGACAATTAGCTGGATCGTGGGGAGGTAAACGCATCGTGTGGCGTATCAAGCGAAGCTAAACCGGACCGCCTTGATGGGTAGCATCCCTCCTGGGATGCTATCTGATCGGACCGTTACGATTCACCAGGGCGGAATCGTGGCTCGCCACTCGATCCATCTTACCCAGGCCCACGCCGGCAGCCGGAATAAGAGTCATTTCCGTTACATTTTACCGTTCTTACTCAACTGGTTCGGCCGGCACATCCGATACTACCGGCACATCCAAAGCGTTGTCTCTTCGTTGTGAAGAGCGGGCGCGGATCAAAGAGCAGCTAGAGAGCGGACCTAAACTATGCAATTCCATCGCACTAGGTCGTGGCTAATCGCATTGGCGATACTCGTCGCCGGGACATCGGCCGCCAGATCGGACGATTCCGCGGGAGGCAGGGCAGAGGACTCCGCGGGAGGCATGGGCGGCGGATCACGAGAGACCGACCTGCAGCCCTTCCACCCGATCGACCTGGGCAGCATCGCCGATTTCCAATTGTTCGCTCCTCCGGAAGAACAATCCCAAGATAACTACTTCAAGGGAAACTACGGACCGTTCTTTCGCTACGAGCGGTTCTATTACTCGATCCATCAACCGGGCACCACCACGATCGGCAGCAGCGACGCGGCAGCGCTTGGGACCAGCGAGAACACCACTGGATTCATCAAGGCGAATTTCGTGTGGGGCAATCGCTTTGAGTTGGGGTATGTGGAGGACGACAACTACGGCTGGGATACTGTTATCATCAAGAGCAACAACCAGTTCAATTCTTTGAAGTCCAACCAGCCGACGAACGTCGCTTTTACAAACGAGCGAATAATTGCCGGAGTATCAATTCCCACGCTGTTCGCGCCATTGGAAGCGGACAACTTAACGCGCTTCGTGGGCGTCGACCTGTTGAAGACCTTTCGCTACGAACCTGGACACAACGGCGGGTTGTGGAACATCGGCTTGGGCGCCAAATTCTTTCAACTTCACGATCGATTCACGGTCAGTGGCACCACGGTCCAACAAACTCAGATCGCCACGACGCCGGTGCCTGGCTTTCCGATCACGAGCACATCGCTTACGGGAACCACGACGACGACGGCCATCGACACGACCACCACGACTGTCGATTCCGCCCCCAATTTTGTTTCGACCGGCGTGGACAACAACATGGTCGGTCCCGAGATCAAGTTGCAATGGGAAGACAAGAAAGGCCGCTGGACGTTCGGAAGTGAATTCCGCTTTGCGCCGACGGCCAACTTCCAAACGATCAAGCAACAGGGGGCGACCGGCTCCGGATTTTCCAGCACTACGATTCGGACGACGACCACGGTCAACACCACGAACTTAAGTCCGCCGACAATCACTACGCTCGTCCAGAATCAACTGATCAACCAGGTGTCATCGGTCGTTCCGGCGGGCCAAGCGACCAACAGCTTTTCTCATTCGCTCAATCAGGTGTCCTTCGCCCCGATGGGTGAGTTACGCCTGGACACGGCATTTCAGCTAACGAAGGCGGCCTCAATCCGCGTTGGTTATACCGGCATGTTGATGTCAGGCATAAGTCGCGCGAGTCAACGCGTGGATTACACGCTGCCGGATATGGGGATTCTGCCTGGGCCCAAGAATCAGCACACCTATATCAACGGCGTCAATGTCGGTTTCGACATCAACTACTAGCAACGCAAACGGCTTGGCCCGCTGCAAAATTGGCCCGTTGCAAGATTTGGAGCGAAAGTCGCTCGGAAGTTTGGCGGCTGCCGCTTGGCGACTGTCAGACGGTCGGCTAGTGACTCGCCGTCGCGATTCGGCGGAGTTCTTCGAGTTCGCCACCGAGTCGATGGCGGAGAGGACTTTCCGGGCGTAGCTCGTCGAGCAGCGTCTCAGCCTTGGACAAATCGTCTTCGGTGATTTCCGCGCCTTTGAAGAGCGTCCGCCAACTCTTGGAAACTTCTTTTTCAGTAAGCAAACGACACCCCGGTGGGAAAAAAGGTGGTTGCGGCACAACTACCTTCATTCTATTCATGCCCGGTTGTTTCGCAAGAGTCGGCTTGCAGCAAATCGCATTTGCCGGTTCCGCCCGCGAACTTTATGCTTAGTGCAAGTCGGGCGTCGGGAGTCGCGGGCGTCGGGAGTCTGGGCGCTGCATTGCGGCGGTGCGTGCCTTCACTCACGAGTCCCGACCCCCATCTCCCGGCTAAACAAGGGCCTCCCTAGTGACCACCCAGCTCCGTCCCCCCGATTCGCCCGCCCAGACCCGGATTGAAATTCGGCCCGCCGTTTCCAGGCTGGACCGAAATCAATTCGTCCGCTTGCCGTGGCAAATCTATCGCGACGATCCGGCCTGGGCGCCGCCGCTGCTGATGGAGCGGAAGGAATTCATCGATCCTCGAAAACATCCGTTTTATATCCACGGCGCCGCCGTGCCGCTGATCGCTTGGCGCGCGGGTCGGCCCGTGGGGCGAATTCTGGTGAGCGACGATCCGCTCTTCAACGCTCATCACGGCGACAATGTCGGGTGCTTCGGCATGTTCGAATCGATCGACGATCAGGCGGTCGCCGATTCGCTGCTCGACGCGGCCGTCAATTGGCTCGCGGCTCGCGGGCGCAGTCGGATCATGGGCCCGATCGACTATTCGATGAACTACAGTTGCGGACTGCTCATCGATGGATTCGACACGCCGCCTCGGGTCATGATGAATCACAATCCGCCCTATTATGCGCGGCTACTCGAGGCGTGGGGTCTCACGAAGGCCAAGGACTTGTATGCCTGGTGGTTCACCACGGACAACCGAATCGAGCAATGGCGGCCGCGCGTGGAGCGGATCGTCGCGCGAAGCGGCGTTACCGTCCGGCCGCTGCGGCGGAACGATTTGACCGCCGACATTCTTCGCTGCCGAGACATCTACAACGGCGCCTGGGCGGACAACTGGGGCGACGTGCCAATGACGCTGGCGGAGTTCAATCACCTCGCGAAATTTTTGATGCATCTGGCGATCCCGGAGCTGATCTTCATTGCCGAGGCGAAGGGCCGGCCGGTGGGCTTCTCGATGACGCTGCCGGATTTCAACGAGGCGGCCCGATCGATCAACGGCCGATTGTTTCCGTTTGGGCTGCCGATCGGCTTGATCCGGTTTTATCGCAATCTGAAACGCATCAAAACCGGGCGGCTGCTGGCGCTGGGAGTCATTCCCGAATTCCGCCGGCAAGGCATTGCCGAGCTGTTGATTCTGCGGACGTTCGACTACGGCACGAAAGAGATCGGACTGACCGGCGCCGAATTGAGTTGGACCCTGGAAGACAACTCGCTCATCAACCGCACGATCGAAGCGGTCGGTGGCCATCGCTACAAGACCTATCGCATCTACCAAAAGGCGATCGATTCGGGCCGCTGAGGGATGAGCTTTGAGGGGGGCCTATCAAATCTATGGGCGCCGGGGGCTCGGGGGGGCCTCGCCGAAGCCCCGGAGCGAGATTTGGACTTCGAGAGCAGGCCACCGGGGTTTCCCTTCGGTCCAGCCGCGGCCACCCAGAACTTTTAGGGCCGGAGGCTGAATATTCGCGCCAAGCCGAGTCGCATCGGGCCGTTTGAGCCGCTAAAATTGCGTTGACGGATCAAATCGAGCCGCTGCCGCGTCTATAATGAATCGCAGCGTGGCGCCGGCGCCAAATGACCGCCTTGCTTCGTAAACTCCCGACTCCCGACTTCCGTCTCCCGACTACTCAAACACCATGGCAACCGGAACAGTCAACCGCGGGCCGACGCCCAAGCCTTCGCCCAAGTCCAACGGACAGTGGGTCGAGTACGACGAGTTCATCGACACGCAAATCCGCAAAGCGCGGTCGCAGGTCAAAGGGGTCGAGTTGGCCGGCGCGCTGCTCACGTTTTTGGCCGGAACGATTCTGTATTTGCTCGGCGTCGCTCTGATCGATCATTGGATGTTCAAGGGGGGACTTGGTTTTGGCGGTCGGGTGTTTTTCTTCGCCGGGTTCCTGGTCGGCGCCGCTTGGTTTGTCGTTCGCTATCTGGCGCCGTTGGTCATCTTTCGGATCAACCCGATCTACGCCGCCCAGACGATCGAACTGGGCAAGCCGACGCTGAAAAATTCGCTGATCAATTTCCTGTTCCTTCGCCAGGAGCGGGCGGGCGTGAACGAGCGGATCTTTCATGCCGTCGAAGAACAAGCCGCCACGAATCTCTCCCGAACCCCCCTCGAAGCGACCGTCGATCGCACGCACGTCGTTCACATGGGCTATCTGCTGATGGGCGTGCTCGTGCTGTTTATCGGCTACTACTTGTTGTCGCCCAAGAACCCCCTCGACACGCTCGGCCGCGTGGCGATGCCTTGGGCCGACATCAAGGCGCCGACGCGAGTCACGATCGCCGACGTGCTGCCGGGCAACCGCGAGGAGTTCCTCGGCCAGCCGGTCGATGTGACCGCCGAAATTCGCGGAGTCGGCGAAAACGAACCGGTTCGCGTGATCTATACGACGGCCGACCATCAAACGGTCGATCGAGCCGTGCAGATGTTTGTAGCGCCTAACGGGAGCCGCCACGCGGCCAAGATTCCCGCCGGAGACGGCGGACTGCAACAGGATGTCGACTATCGGATCGAAGCCGGCGATGCGATCAGTCCCGTCTATCATTTGCAGGCGACCTCGGCGCCGACGATCGGCGTCGAGAGTATCGACTTCGAATTCCCGGCGTACATGGACCGCCGCAAGACGCACATCGAAAATGTCGGCGACATTCGTGCTCCCGAAGGAACGAAAGTCACGATCCACGGCCGCTCGAATCAGACTCTCCAGCGGGCCAACCTGCTGCTGGAAGGAGACAGTCATCACGAAGAGCCGTTGATGACGCTCGACGACAAGCGGATCAAGACGACCGCAACGCTGCTGCTGTTGCTTGACGACAAGGGGCGCGCCTTGTACAGCCGGTACATGCTACGTCCAGATGGTCGGGACAAGCCGCAGCCGGTGCAGTATCAAATCGACGTTTTCCCCGACTTGCCGCCGGAAGTGAAATTTCTAGCCCCCGAAAAAGAAGAGGCCGAAGTTCCCGCCAATGGGCGATTGCTGTTGGAAATTCGCGCCCTCGATCCGGATTTTGCGTTGACCTCGGTGACGCTGTCGGCGGCGAAGGTTCCGGCGGCGCGCGGTGAAAAGCCGCTGATCGATAATCTGCCGCTCATGAGCGAAAAAAAGGTCGGCCCGTCAGTGACCAAGTTCACGTTCGACGCCGCCAAGCTGAATCTCAAGGAAGGCGATCTGATCGAGTATTGGGCGACGGCTCGCGACAATCGGCAACCGAAAGCCAACGAAACGCAGACTGCGCACCGGCGGATCCATGTCATCTCCGCGCAGCGCCGCCAACCGGCCGCCGATCGGGCGAACAACGACGGGAATCCCCAGCCAGCGGACGGGAGCAAGGCCAACAATCCCAATGGGAATCCGGAAGATAAAAATCCGGCGATCGATCCCGACCAGAAACCGCGTGAGCCCAAGCGCGAAGGTGATCCACAACAGGGTTCCAACAACAATCCGGACGCGAAGCGCGATCAACGGCCGAATTCGCCAGACAAAGCCAATCCGGACGCCAATCCAGGGCCGTCTCGCAACGAACAGGACAAACCGCGCGACGAGCAAAAACCTGATAAATCCCCGCAGCCTCGCGAAAAGCCGTCCGATCCTAAGAGCCAGCAGCCTGAAAAGGGAGATCAATCGAAGGAAAGTGGCGGTCAACAGAAAAAGCCGGACGACAGCGGACAGCAGGGAAGCTCGCCGAAGCAAGGGGGCGATGGCAATGAGAAGTCTGGCGGTAAGTCAGACGAGAAAAAGAATTCGCCGAACGAAAAAAAACAAAGCGGCGACCAGAAGCCTGGGGACCAACCGAGCGGCGACAATAAATCCCAAAGCGGCCAGCCAGCGAGCGATAAGCAAAACAGCGCCGGCAAGCCGAATCCTGGCGACAGCAAATCGGGTGATCCGGCGAACAATGGCGGCAAGCAGGACGCCAATCAGCCGAAAGGATCTGACAAGAACAGCGGCGGGAAAAATGATTCCGGCCCACAAGAAGGCCAGCCGCCACGCCAGGATGGTTCCGACGATGCATCAGCCCTGAAGAAGCTTTTGCAGCGGTCTGATCCCAATAAAAAGGGGAACGACCCATCCAACCCATCTGGCGGCGGCAATGAGGGTTCGACTGCCGATGGGAAGAAGGGCAATCAGCCCGGCGGCAAAGAAAATAACGGCGGCAATGATCCGGGCGCGGAGCAGCCGAGCGATAACCCGAAAAATACAAATCCGCAGGGTAATAAGTCCAGCGCAGGAAAACCCGACGCGGCCAACAAGCCGGACGACAAGCAGACAGGAACAGACAAGCCCAACGGCGCCAAAAAACCGAATGAGTCCTCTGCGACCGATAAGAAGCCGGGGGATGAAGCCGGCGACGGCAAATCCGATAGCGGCAAACCGGGGGACGGCAAGACCAACAAGCCGGGCGATGCCGCGAATCAATCGCAGCAACCCGGTGCAGGGAAGAACCCCGGCGCGGGTAAAAAACCGGATACCGGCGTGAAGCCGAATTCTGGCTCAAAATCGCCCGATAGTCAGAAATCAGACGACATGCATCAATCCTCTGGCCAACCGGGAGACACGCCCCAACCGGGCGACCGAAAGCAGCCGGGCGACAACAAACAACCCGGTGATAAAAAGCAGGGCGATAAGAAACCGGGCGACGTCGCGGATAAGCAGCCCGACGTCAAACAAGTTGGGGACCAGGGCGCCAATCGAGACGGCCCACTCAAGCCGAAAGCTGACGGCAAAGGGCACGACGCCCAATCCGGTTCCGATCCTAGCGGCCAGAAACGGGATCCCAACGACAAATCAAGCCAGACGAAGCCGAACGACCAAGGGGGAGACCCCGATTCGAACAAAGGGAAGTCGGGCGCCGGTCAGGCGAGCAAGAATGAAGACAAGGGAAGCCCTAGCCCGCAGGAAGACAACAAGCCCAACGAGAACAAGCACGATCAGGGGACCGGCCAGCAGCCCAAGGATTCCAATGGCGATTCGCCAAAGTCACCGTCGAATAGCCCCAAGGAATCGGATTCAGCTCAAAGCGATACCGAGGGCGATCGCTCCGGAGGGGGCAAGGCGGGCGGTGGACAGAAAGCGAAACAACCTGGGACCGGCGGCGCCGGATCGCACTCCGCTGCCGACGAGGGCGCCAATTCGGCGCCCGGCCAGGGGAAGGGAGAAACCGGCACTAAGCCCGGCGACGATAAACTGTCCGATCAACCCACCGGCAAGCCGGGCAGCAAACCGGGCAACGGCTCCGGCAAGCCGAACGATTCCGGCAATCCGGGCGGCAAGTCCGATGGCGCTAAATCCGACCCGGCGAAATCCAGCGGCGCTGAAGAAGGCGCGCCGGGGAAAGCTGAAGGAGGCAAGCCATCCGGCAAACGAACTAACGAAACAGCCGATGGCAAAGCGCACGGCAATGCGATCCCCGATGGCGGCAGCGGCGGCGCGTCGCCAGCGACCGGTTCCGAAGGGGGCGGCCAAGGCGACACCGGAGACGCAGCGAACAAGGAGTTCGCGAAGAAACAGTTCGACCTCGCGCTCGAACGGCTCAAGGGCGCCGACCCCAAGACGCTCAAAGATTTGAACTGGTCGCCCGAAGACGCCCAGGCGCTCGCTCGTCGCCTAGAGCAAATGAAAGCCAACCAGGCCGCTCAAGGCCAGACCGGCGAAAAAGCCCGGCGGCAAATGAACGACCTGCTCCGCAGCCTCGGATCGCGAGCCGGCGGAGTCACCCGCCGCGGCGGCAGCGTGCCGATCGATTCGCAGCGGGGCCTGGAAGAATCGTCCGACAACGGACCACCGGCGGAATACTCCGAAATTTTCGACGCCTTCCAGGCCGGGGCGCTCCGAAGTGAAAAATAGGGTGGGCGATGCCCGCCCTACGCCTGCCGTCGCCTCGTTCTTCGTAACTCGCCGCTCACCACTCGCCACTCGTTCCTTGTCCTCCCCTCGCTATCTCGTGCCGTTCCATCCCAAGCGGGTGCCGCACGCCTTTACCGATGTGTTGATTATCGGCGGTGGCTTGGCCGGGATGCGGGCCGCCATCGCCGTCGATCCCAAGCTCACGATCACGGTCGTCAGCAAGGACAGCCTTCAAAAATCCAATAGCCAATACGCGCAGGGGGGCATCGCCAGCGTTCTCGATCCCGAGGACCGGTTCGAAGACCATATCGCCGATACGCTCACGGCCGGCGTGCGGCTCTGCGATCGCGAGGTGGTCGAAATGGTCGTTCGCGAGGCGCCCGATCGAATCCACGAGCTCATCCGTTGGGGCACTCATTTCGATATCGAAGGGGGCGCGATCGCCCTGGGCCGCGAAGGGGGCCACAGCCACAACCGCATCGTGCATGCCCTGGGAGACGCCACCGGCAAAGAGGTCATGCGGGCCGTCATCGAGTGGACCAACCGGCTCACTAACATCGAGACCTGGCCCAACACGTTCACGCTCGACCTTTTGACGCATGAGGGGGCCTGCCGCGGGGCGCTCGTTTGGAACCCCGTACACGGCAAGACGCTCATCTGGGCAAAGCAAACGATTCTCTGCACCGGCGGCGTCGGGCAAATCTATCGCGAGACAACTAACCCCGAGGTCGCCACCGGCGATGGTTTGGCGATCGCGTACCGGGCCGGCGCCGAGCTGCGCGATATGGAGTTCATGCAGTTCCACCCCACGGTGCTGTACATCGCCGGCTCGAGCCGCAACCTGATCACCGAAGCGATCCGCGGCGCCGGCGCCTATCTGGTCGACCGCCAGGGATACCGGTTCATGCCCGACTTCGATTCCCGGGCCGAACTGGCCCCACGCGATATCGTCAGTCGAGCGATCGTCGCCCAAATGGAAAAGACGCGACATCCCAATGTGTATCTCGATCTGCGGCATCTTACGAATCTGGATGTACGGGCCAGATTTCCCGGCATCGCGGCGTTGTGCGCTGAGTTCGGGCTCGACTTGGCCCGGGATCGAATTCCCGTCCGTCCTGGCGCCCACTATATGATCGGCGGCGTGACGGTCGATATGGCGGGACGCACGAGCGTCCCCGGTCTCTGGGCGGCGGGCGAAGTGACCTCCAGCGGATTGCACGGGGCCAATCGCCTCGCGTCCAATAGCCTGCTCGAAGGGCTCGTCTATGGGGCCCACTCGGGCGAAACGGCCAGTCGAGCGGCGCTTGAAATGTCCGATGATTTCCACGCTCTACCGCTCGGCAACGCGCGGGCCGAAGAAAGCGCCGAGCCATTGGACTTGGCCGATATTCGCAACTCGCTCAAGAGCCTGATGTGGCGGTCGGTCGGCGTGCATCGCGAGGGACGAGCGCTTGCCGAGGCGGCCGAAGACGTCGAGCGCTGGCGGCGTTATGTGCTCTCGCGGCAGTTCAACTCGCCCAGTGGGTGGGAGCTGCAAAACATGTTGCTCGTGGCCAGCATCATGATCGACGCGGCGCTCCAGCGAAAGGAAACCCGCGGCGTCCACGTCCGAACCGATTTCCCGGAGGCGGACGACGCCCGATGGCAGCGGCACATCGCATTTCAGCGCGACGGCTAGATCCGCGCACGGCAGTAAGCGGAAAGTGGTCGTCGAGGTAACTTTTTTGTGTGGCGCAGGCTCGCGATCCCACCGCTTACTATCGTGCCCGGCTCTAGATCGCGCGAGTATCCCTATTTCTTCTCCGCCGCGTCCTTCTCGACCTTCGTGAAATCGACGTATACGTGCTCGCCGCCGCTGCTTTTGGCGAGTGCCTCTAGCCGATTTTCTTCCCCTTCCACCTTCGGCGAAATCTGAATCACATCGATCACCGTTCCGCTATTGTTCAATCGCTTGAGCCGCGCGAGATCGTCTTTCGACAGATCATCCGGTGGGTCGCCGTCGGTCAGCAAGAAGATAACATCCGGATGCATCCGCAGCGCGATGGCCAGTGCGTCCGCGTGCTTGGTGCCCCCCTCGGCCCGAATCGAATCGACGAACTGCCGGGCTAATTTCTTATTCGTATCGGTCCCGAAGATTAGCTTTCCGCCGGTGGGATCGATGCGAAACAGCTTCTGATCCTGGTTGTAGAAGAGAATGTAAAACTGCTGCACGTCAGTCAGCGAATCGATGCTCTTGAGCAGCTCGGTTTTGGCTCGGTCCAGCGGCTTATTGTCGGGCACGCCCATGCTGCCCGAGTGGTCGAACACATAAACGAATTTCGCGCCCTTGCCTTCGATGCCGAGGAGGGTCGTTTTGCCGTGACTCGCGAAATCCGGTCGATCCGGCGATTCGGCGCGAGCTGCGGCGACAAAAGATAATAAAAAGGCCACAACGGACAATCGGCGGCAACATGTGCGCATGGCGGACAACTCCTTCGGAAATGAGCCTGTCGCCAGTCTAGGTCGGTGGTCACGGGCCGTCAACGAATTCGCAAGGCGCGGCCGGATGCCGCGGCTGTGTATGCGGCGGCTTCTGGCTACAATACGGCGATGGCCGCAAAGTTCGATCCGCCGGGACCACCAGGAATTCCCGTGCTGGGAAACCTGATCGAGTTTCGCAAGGACAAGCTCGCCTTCTTTCTGCGCTGCGCCCGCGAGTACGGCGAGATGGCCACGATTCGCGTCGGCTCGCGAAAGGTCGTGCTGCTCAGCAATCCGGCGATGATCGAGCAAGTGCTGGTGACTCAGCATCGCAATTTCGTCAAGCATTTCGTGCTGCGGCTGCTCAAGCCCGTGCTCGGCGAAGGGCTGGTCACGAGCGAAGGAGATTTTTGGCTCCGGCAGCGGCGCTTGATTCAGCCAGCGTTCGGCCGTGCGCAAGTCGATAGCTACGCCGGAATCATCGTGAGTCTCACCGAGCAGATGCTGAGCGAATGGCAGCCCGGCCAAGAGCGCGATCTTCACGCCGAGATGATGCGCCTCACGCTGGCGATCGTGGCCAAGGCCCTCTTGGACGCCGATGTGCGGGGCGAGTTCGACGAGGTCGCCGAGGCGCTCGAATACTTAATGCGGGATTTCGTCTATCGCTTCGAGAGTGTGATCCGCTTTCCGCGATGGATGCCCACGCACTGGAATCGACGAATCAAACGGGAGCATCAGCGGCTCGACCGCGTGATCTACGGCATCATCGCCCGGCGCCGCGAGGGACCGCTCGACGGCGCCGATCTGCTCACGCGGCTGATGCAAGCGACCGACGGCGAAGGCGTGATGACCGACCGGCAGCTTCGCGACGAGATGATGACGCTGTTTCTCGCCGGCCACGAAACGACCGCCAACGCGCTGGCTTGGACTTGGTATCTATTGGCCCAGCATCCGGAGATCGAAACGCGGCTAAATGCCGAGCTGCGCGAAGTGCTGGGCGGCCGCTCGCCCACGCTGGCCGATGTGCCGCGGCTTGTCTACACCGAGCAAGTGTTGACCGAATCGATGCGGCTGTACCCGCCCGTTTATACCGTCGGCCGGCGCTCGATCGAAGCCTGCGAGATCGGCGGCTACGACGTGCCGGCCGACACGACATTCCTGATGAGCCAGTGGGTGCTGCACCACGACCCGCGATTTTTTGACGAGCCGGATGTCTTTCGTCCAGAGCGCTGGGGAGATGGACTGGCGAAGCGGCTACCGAAATTCGCCTATTTTCCGTTCTCCGGCGGACCGCGAGTCTGCGTGGGCAATACGTTCGCGATGCTCGAAGCGACACTGGCCCTAGCGACGATCGCCTCGCGCTACCGGTTCGAGCTCGTGCCGGGGCAGCGCGTCGAGACTTGGGCCACGGTGACGCTCCGTCCGCGGCACGGCATCCGCGCCATCTGTCACGCTCGCTCGCCTCGGGAAAGCCACGCCTGGCAACGGTGAAAGTCGTTCTCGGCAGCGGCAAAAAATGAGTCGGGCGTCAGGTAGCCCGTGCGCATGCTCGGACAGGGAGGGTGCCCGGGACGAACTAGAACCGCCGGTTGAATTGCACGATCAGCTCGCCGTCGAAGAGCTTGTCGCCGCCGCGGGTGCGGAGTGGGAAGGCATCGGCGAGCGTCAAGCTCGAACAGGCGCCCAATTGCAGATTGACTCCGGCGGTCATGTCCAGCGCGTCCATTCGATTGCGAAGCGGCGTGATGAGCCCGACCGAGTGAGCGTCTTGAAGCGCGGTCGTATAGTGTAGCTCGACGATCGGCGCGAGACCCGTGATGTAGTGGTTCACTCCACAATCGCAACCCGTTCGGTCTCGATAAAGCCAATAGCCCATCGACAGATCGCCATAAAGCAGCGTTGGACTGCGCAGCCGACCGATGACCGGATCGACCTGCAGGATTTCTTCCGAAACGCGATCGCCGTTGGCGTCGAAATCGACTTGCAAATAGCCAATCGCGAAAAAATGCTCGTCGTGGGCGATCTGCAGTCCCACGAACGGCGCGAGGTGCACATCTTCGCTGTGAATCCGCACGTCGATTGTCGGCGAGCCAACGGTGGTGTATTGCTCGTCGGGCGTGGTGGGCAATCCAATGGTTACGCCGACGGCCAGCGCGAATTCACGGGTTTGCACGAGCAGCACCTTGGGCGTGATCGTCAAATCTCCGAACACGGTCCCTTCGTTCGCGGACGTGGAATTCTGATCGGACTGCCGGCGATTGAGCCCCGTGTCGATCGGCCCGCGAACTTCGACCGACGCATGACCGTTGAAGAATGTCTTTTCGAATCCGAGCGTGTAGCGTTCCAGTCCGATGCTGGTTCCATCGGCCGTGGTATTGGCGCGGTCGAAATAGTTGAAATCGAAAAACACTCGGTCGGTCGGCAGCGGCCGACTGTCCTCGGCGATTTTTATTCCTCGGTCGCCCGCGGCGAGAGCCACGTTCGAGCGGCCAAGCATGTACCGCATGCCCGGCGCGTCGCCGATCATGTCGGGCACGCTAGCCAAATCGTAGATACCGGATGACGAATCCATTCCGGCCGAGGCGGCAGACGAATTGGCGAGAGCGATCTCGTTCGGGTTAGCCGGGGCGGGCGGTGTTTCAGCCACCGGCGGCGCGGGACCGACCTTAGGGGGCGTCGTGGGCGCCGTGGGAGGAAGCGTCGTCGGGCCTCTCGGTGGCATCGGCTGCGATGGAGTCAACAACTGCGGCGCGGCCGGCGCCTCGGCATCGACCGCCTCGGCGACGGCGCCGAAAGCCTCGTCAGCGGCGCTCGCGGCGCTGCCCGAAATCCACAGCGAGCCCAAGGCGACCGCCGAAATCATCCACCTCTTCGTCCTTGACGCCATAACTCCCCCATCCTAAGGCCGCTGCGGTCGTCTCTGCGGGAGACTCCTGCGGCGCCGAAATTGCCAGATTTAACGAGTGTACCGATTTCATCATCGTCCAATCGGGCTGGGACAATGAAAAAAAGCCGGGGGACAAGACGCGCAACGATTCTTAACGGCACGAGGCTATGCTAGCGTTGGCGCGCTCTCCAGGAATGCCTTGGGCCAGAGCCGCTTCGCGGAGACCCCGGAGCGGGGGCTTAACTTCAAGCCTTGTAATTCGTCGGCCGACCTATGTCTCCACTGCGGTAAAGTCCCACATGGCGCGGTGGGCTCAACCCCCCACTGCTGGACAAGCCTGCAGTGGCGCCCAACCTATAAGGTTCGCGTCTCGTCGATGCCGCCGTAGGCTTCGTTCCAGTCCCGCTTGCTTCGCGCGAGTGCCTCCGCAAACTCTTTTTTTTCTGGAGATTCGCTCGTCAACTGGGTAAGAATCGTAATGGCTTCGCTCAAATTCTTGCGGGCGATCTGCGGCAAATTCGCCTTCCGCTCCAGCGACGCTAAAACTCGGAGCACCTCGGCCAAATCGCGGCGAAACAGGGGCGAGCGCGGATTCTTCTCGACCAGCGACCGCAAAATGCTCTGGGCCCTTTCGAGCCCGCTGAGAGCCGCCGGCGTTTCTTGCTGGCGGGCCAAATTCAGGAGCACGTCGGCCAGTGATTTCTGATATTCGGAAACATCGGGATTTCGTTCCGCCAGCCGGGCAAATCCATCGCGGGCCGATTCGTAAAGCCGGGCCGCCTCTTCCGGCTCCTTGTCGACAATTTTTACGCCCCCCGCCATCCGCTGCGCGGTCGCCAGCAGATATTGCAGCGTCAAATCGCGGGGACTGCGATGCGACAATCGCGCGAAGACCTCGATCGATTTGCTGAAATCTCGTCCGGCCACGTCGGATTGCTTTTGCTCCGTTTCGATCATTCCTTGGTTGAAATAACACATGGCCAAGTCGCGCTCGAGTTTCGGATTTTCTCGGCCATCGGCAAGCTGCTTCTGACGAATGTCCTGCGACAGGGTCAGTTGCCTCGCCGCGGCACTCAAGTCGCCCAGCCGGCGTTTTACGAGGCCGATGTTCATGATGCTGTTGGCCAATGCCCGTTGAAAACCCTTCTCTCCCGGCGCCCGATCGCACAATTGGCGGCGCAAATCGACGGCCGAGCCATAGGCTCGCAGCGCTTCGTCGTACCGGCTATCGAGTTGCAGCGCCCGGCCGTATTCGTTGTCCGTGTCTCCCAGTGCTTTGAGCCGGGCGCGATCGCCGGGCGCCTCGTCGAGCAACTCGCGTTGGATTTTGTCCGCCCGCTCGAGATACCCGATCGCTTTCGCCGCCGATTCGGATTCGAGTTCGTCGATATTTCGGCCCGCGCGAAACAGCGTCGCCCCGAATTCGATCTTGACCGACGGATCGTCGGCCCGCTGAGCGAGAAATAGTTCGTAGTAATCCAGCGTTTTACGAAGCAGTTCTTTTCGCAAACTCTGCATGCCCGGCTGGTTGAGCAGCGTGTCTTCGCTCACATCCGTGAACAGATCGTCGACCGCGTCTCGGGCCTGATGGAACGAGAGATTGGCTTCGTTCTTGGCTCGCGTTTCGCGCGCGGCCAATTCACTCTTTTCCACCGCGAGTCGATCGGCGATCTGCCGCTGTCGGTTGACTCGCACCACGGCGATCGTGGACACGATGCTGATGATGAGCAGCGTCGTGGCTGTCGCCATCGCCCCGGCCCGATGCCGGCGAATCGCGCGGGCGATCCGCTCTCCCGCGCGATCCGGCTGAGCGGCGATCGGCTCGTCGGCCAACCAATGCTCCAGATCGTCGGCGAGCGCCCGGGCCGAGGCGTAGCGGTCGGCCGGCTTAACGGCCATCGCCATGCGGCAGATCGCTTCCAGCGGCTTGGCGACCCAGGGCTCGACTTGCTTCGCGGGCGGAATGTCGCCAGCTTCGACGCGATCCAGGATTTCTTGCAGTTCGATCCCTTCGCCCACGATCGGCGGCCGACCGGTGAGCAGACAGTATAAGGTGGCGCCCAGTCCATACACGTCCGACTTTGGGCCGATCAGATCGGTGCGGCCGGCGGCCTGTTCGGGGCTCATATACTGCGGCGTGCCGACGACCATGCCCATTTGCGTCGGCGCCGATTCTCCCATCGAGCGGGGCTTGAGCGACGACTCGCTCGACGGCACGGCGCGATCCGGCCGGCCAATTGCCTTGGCCAGTCCCCAGTCGACGACCAACGTCTCGCCATAAGGGCCGAGCATCACATTGGCCGGCTTCAAATCTCGATGCAAGATGCCTCGGCTATGGGCATATTCGATCGCGTCGCACACATCGACGAACCGGCCCAGCAGCTTGCGAAAGTCGAGGGCCAATTCGCGAACGTTGGCGCCTTTTCTCCGCCGGGCATGAAACTGATCGATGGCCGCCTTGAGGCTGTCCCCCTGGATAAACCGCATCGCATAGAACGGCCGTCCGTCGGCGTAGGCGCCGAGCCCATAGACGGGAACGATGCCCGGATGCTCGAGTCGGCCGGTGATCTCGGCCTCCATGACGAACCGCGAACGACTTTCCAGGTCGTCGGCATAGTGGTTTTGAATCTGCTTGAGCGCCACCTCGCGATGGAGCTCGGAATCTTCAGCGACGAGCACTTCGCCGAGGCCGCCTTTGGCAAAAGCGCGCAGCACGCGGAATCGCGAGCCCGAGGACGAGGACGACCCGACGGCCGCAAGCGGCGCGATGAAGGGGCCCGCTCGACCCCCTTGCCACTGCTGCGTGGCGTCCGATGCCCGAGGATCGCCCGCCGTCTCGCCGGGCGCTGGCGCATATTGCGTCGCGGCGTCCGCGATGCCTCCCGCGCCTCGCTCGACAGGAATAACCTCGGTCGTGGAATCTTTGACGGCGGGCAGTGTTTCGTCTCGAATGGCGGGCTGACGGGCGAAAGCGGCTTCGACTTCGTTGGCCAACTCGGGAAACCGCCCGCGCAGCTCGGCCAATTGCAGCGATTGACCGGCGCGGCGTCGATACGCCAACTCGAGCTCAAGCAGTTCGCCAAACGCCCGCTCGATCGCATCGGCCGGCAGATCGCTCAGAAAATCTTCGAGACGGGGCGGCGGACCGCGGCGCCAAGCCGCCTCGAAAGCATCGCACACACGATCGACCTGGCCGGCCAGCGAGGCCTCGATCGGCGCCTCGGCCGCGGCCGGTCGCCCGGCGCCATCTGCGCACTCGCCGCCGTTTCCGCCGTTCATACACCGGGCTCCCGCGACCACTTCTCACGGATGCGGTCCAGCTTCCGCTCGACCGTGCGCGTGACGCAGTTGAGCCGCGTGGCGATTTCGTCGTTCGTGTGTCCTTCGAGCTTGAGGACCGCCACTTCGCGGAGCGTCTCGTCGCCCAGCATGTCGAGCAAACGGTTGCAATCTTCGGCGACCATGCAGGCGAGTTCGGGCGTCGGCTCGCGACCGAACACCTGTTCGATGCCCAAGGCGTCTTGATTGTCCCGCTGAACGAAGACGGACTCGCCGCGGACTTTACCGCCGCCCCGTTTGTCGGCGCCCTGCCGGCGCATTTGGGCGTACACTTTTCGCGCGGCGATGGTGATCAGAATCCGCCACAGGTCGCGGCGATCGGCGAGCTGCGGAAACTGCCCTTTTGCGGCGCCTCGGTAGAAGCTGTTCAAGGCGCTCAAGGCGACGTCTTCTTCGTCGGCCACGCGGGTGGGCAGCTTAGCGAATTTTTGCCTAGCGAAATACGTCAGCCGCTGGAAATAGCGATTCCAAATCGCCTCGGCCGCCTGACCGTCCTGCTTGCCGACCTCGCGAATCCACCTAGTGACATCGCCGGCGTCAGTCTCGCCGCCGCCGCCATCAAGGCCGGCCGGTTCGCGATTCGATTGTTTTGCAGCGGACATGATTCAGGCTCCGAGTCGTGACAGCCGACTTTTGCACTCTACTGATAACTGCGAGCGACTGTCAACGAACGATTAAAAGGCTGTTAGAACCGCAGATTAAATAACGTCCCAGTTTATTGCGGCCAAGGAACTCCTCTCACCGCCCGTGTCCCAATAGCGAAATGGGGAAAGACGCATCGCCATGGCAAGTGCTTAGCCGCGTTAGCGGCGTCATGTGAGTAGCCGGGGGGTGGAGCGTAGCGCAGCGAAGCGGAACCCCCGGACCACAACGCCGTGACATTTCGAGCCACGTTAGTGGCGTCACAATGAGCGGCGCGAATTGGGGGCCGCCCCTAAAACCATCGTCTTCTTCGCTTGTGACGCCACTAACGCGGCTGAAGGTCAATTGTATTCGTCGACCGGTGGTTTCGCTTCGCGATCCCTGGACCGGATCGCTTCGCTTCACCCCCGGCTACTTACGCTTCGCGTTGACGCCGCTAACGCGGCTAAGCAAGAGGCTTCGAATCGAAAAGGAGGGGGAATCCGTCCCGCGCGGGCGGTCCAATCATCAATAACTCGCCGAAGACCGAAAATGCCATCATTTGGGAGCGACGGGAATTTGGGAGGTTATTTAATTCACAGTCCTTAGACCAAAGGACGACTCCCTCGGGGCTTCATCGAAGCGGCTCCAGCCTTGGCCACCCAAGCCATTCAGATCGGGCCGTCCTGCGTCGAAGCAATGTCGTTTACCAATGAAGCAAGCCGCCGGACTTTCATCCGGCGGCTTGGCTCCCACGAACGCCTTACACTCGTCACGATCTCGGCTCAAGTTCCGATGTTCGACTCGACCACCGACCCATTGTCGGCCGTGGTCCACCACGACAGGCCTTCGCCGGTCAGCTTGGCTTCGGCGCTGTTTAGACCGGCGGCATCGACGATTGGATCGAACTGGCCGACGATTTGCGTGGCGCCGGCGTCGTTCTTGAACTGAAGCGTGTAGACCGGGTCGACCGTTACCGCCACCGTTTCGATCACGGGTGCATTATAAAAGCAGGTCTCATAGCAGTAGCAATCGAAGTCGAAAATCGGCCACGGGCAATGAGGGCCACACCACCAAGGCGTGCAGTAAGGAGTCGGGAACTTCTTGTTGCCCCAGTTGGGATTGCCCGGCTTCTTGCCCTTCATCGGATCGATCGGCTTGAACTTCGGGTTGTTCAGGACCAGCTTCGGGTCGATCTTGACGAGCTTGGGATCGGTCAATTTCAACTTGGTGTCGACCTTTCCAAATTTCGGATCGACTTTGCCGAAATCGAATTTGGGGGTGGAAGCGATCGGACCGCCCGACATTTTGGAAACGTTGCCGGTGAAGCCACCGATCGATTTGGAACCACCACTGACCCCACCCCCCATGGGCGATTTGGCATAAACGGTCGAGGCGCTCAAGGCCGCCGCGATCATTCCCAGCACGGTACAAGCCACAAGCGACGCACGGACTCGGTTCAGACTCAACATGGGAAATCTCCTGCTGCTAGTGCAGCGACAAGTGTTACTCTCGGGCCGGCGATTTACTGGCCCTGACAATAAGGAGATGACCAAGCGCGTCCGCTAGCCGACAGGCGCCGCAAGAAATTTTGCAGAATTGCCAAAAACGGGCATCTCAGGGGCCGGCCGGCCTCCGCCCGCACATCCGGCCGTTCGAAATCCGCATTGCCCCGGCCGGGCGATTTCAGGTAAGCATGGGCCATCGAGACCGATCGTTGCTAGCGCATTCGCGAGAAATTTATGACTGACCACCATGATTTGAATCGTTCGGCTTGGTCGGTCTGTTCGCGGTCCTCGCCGCTGAGCGGTCGCTCATCTGCCTCGAGCGTCTACTGTCTCATGGCTCTGGCGGCCATCGTCGCGCTGGCCGGTTGCTCCAGTGACGTTACGTCTGGAAACGCCGTCCTGCCAGCGGCGTCCATCGGTCGGTCCGCTCGGGCAACGACGGCGTCGTCCAACTCGATTGCGCCCGCCAATCCGGATGAGGCCTGGTTTGCGATGTTCATTCAAGGAGCCAAGGTGGGCTACGGTCGCACGTCGACAAAACACATCGACGAGCACGGCCAGCGGCTGGTGGAGATCGAAGAGCAGGTCAGTTTTTCCGTAAATCGCAACGGCCAGCGTACCGAGCAGAAAATAAACTCGACGGGGGTCGAAACGCCGCAGGGAGATTTGCTGCGATTCCGCACGGAAATCCTCTCCGGCGCCGAAGCGATCGTGACCACGGGCAAGGTCGGCGGCGGCCAGTTGGTATTTGCTACCACCACCACCGGCAAAACGACTCCCGGCTCGATGCCGTGGATGCCCGGGACCGGTGGTTTCAAGGCGACCGAGCATTCGCTCTCCAGCAAGCCGATGCAGCCGGGCGAGCGCCGTAAGCTTTCGAGCCTCATGGTCGGCTTCAACCAGGTGGCTAACATCGAGCTTGTGGCGGGCGCTTATGAAACGACCATGCTGCTCGATCATTCCGAGGATTTGTTGCACGTCGATTGGATGGCGACGCTGCCCGGCGGCAATGCGATCCGCTCGATTTGGTGGACCAATCACGAAGGGGGCGTGATGAAGATGCAGATCGACGCGCTCAACCAGGTGACTTACCGAGTCTCTAAGGAGGTCGCGATCGACGACGCCGGCCGGGGTCAGTTTGACTTGCTGCTATCCACCACTGTCCCGGTCAGCAGAGCGATAGAACATTCCACGCAGACGAGGCGCGTGCGATACCGGGTTCAGCTTGCGAGCGAAGACCCTTCGCGCGTGTTCGTTAGCGGCGCCTCGCAGCAGGTGACTTCGCTCGATCCGCACACGGCCGAGATCGTCGTGCGGGCGATTCGCCCGCTGAAGGCAACCGAACTGGCGGGTCCCACGGCCGTTGCGACCGAGAAATTAGCGACGCCATCAGGCCAACTTCATCCGCGGCTTCCGACGGACGAAGATCGGCTGCCGAATAATTTGATTCAGAGCGATGCCCCGAAAATCATGGCGCTCGCGAAGCAGGCGACCGGCGATCGGCCCCGCTCAAAGACGGCGGCAGATGCTTGGAGCGAAGCCGTAGCACTCGAAAAGTTCGCGAACCAATACATCGCCGTAAAAAACTACTCGATGGCGTTTTCGACCGCCGTTGAAGTGGCCGAGAGTCGCACGGGCGCCTGCACGCAGCACGCGGTGCTGCTGGCCGCATTGGCCAGGTCGCGCGGCATTCCGGCCCGAGTCGCGATCGGGTTGGTCTACGTCGACGACCACCCTGGTTTCGCCTTCCACATGTGGAACGAAGTCTGGATCGGCGATCAATGGATTCCGCTCGACGCCACGCGCGGCCTGGGCGGCATCGGCGCCGCGCATCTGAAGCTGGCCGACTCCAGCCTGCAAGGCGAATCCGCCTATACTTGCTTTCTGCCCGTCGCGCAGGTCATCGGCCAGGCGAAGATCGAAATACTAGACGTGCAGTAAGCCTGCGCAGACGATGGACCGCAACAGGTTTGAGACGATATTCGCGCGCGAATTTTACCCGCCCGCGGGATCGTCATTTGGCGGCAAGCGAGCTCATGATGAAAGCAGATTTTGGGCAAGCGCTACTGGCGATTGCCTGCGCTTTAGCATCGACTCGACCCGCGACTTCCGCCGATGGCGCCGCCGTGGGGCCGCCCGACGGGGTGAAGGCGGAATGGGAAGCATACGATCAGTTGGCTGTTGATTGCCCTGCGCTCAATGCCTCGTTGCTTTCGTATCACGACACGAATTTTGGCCGCGAAGAGCTTCCGGTCCTAGCGGCAAAAAATCCAAGAGTGTCTCGCCTTGATCTATCGGCGCTGCAAGAAAACACAAAACTACACATCTTCGGACCATCCTGGAATCATTCGCAAAACGTACTGCAATGAATCTTCATCGTCCTCGTGCTGGCCTCCTACGCATTGCACCGCGACGACCAACTCATCGAACGAGGTAGCTCCTTTCAATAGTCTCAATACATTGTCAGCGTCGAACCATTGTTGGATAATGTCATCGTCGTCCTTTAATCCAGCACCTATCAATTCGACAATTGTGGCTTTCTCATAGTGTCCCCAAAAAGTCCACTCGCATTTTAAATCGACTCGAGGAATATAAATCGTCCTAGCCAGGAACCGGGAAATCGGGCTGTAATTCGGGGCATCACTAACTGACAAACGGTATTGGGATGTCTCGTCAAAGGCGCTCATGTGTTCCCAGAATCGATCGATGATGCTGAGGCGATGCAGCTCATTCGCGGCAACTCGTCCACGACGTAAGGGAGACCATAATTAACTACGATATAAGGAGGAGGCATAATAATCCGCCTACTCCGGCAGCTTGAAATCCGCGATGAATAACTGGCTTGTGTGATCCGCCGCGCGGTTGCTCGTCCACATCAGCCTTTTGCCGTCCGGCGAGAATGCCGGCAGGACGTCGGCGGCCGGGTTGTCGGTGATTCGCGTGATCGGGCCGGGCTGGATCGCGCCCTCTTTGATCTCGAATTTCATTAGCCACAGATCGTAGTTGGGCCGGGCGCTGGGATCGGAATGATCGGCGCCGCTCCAGATGATGTACGGCTTTGACGGATGCCAGTAGGGCGCCCAGTTGATCCCGCCCGCGTTGTCGGTCAGGGCCGTGTCGTGCGTGCCGTCGACCGCGATCGCGTGGATCTGCAAAAAGCCCTCCTTCTTCCGGTCGCTGCGATAGATGACCCACTTTTGGTCGGGCGAAAAAAACGGCCCGCCGTTGTACCCCTTCTCGTGCGTGAGTTGCCGCACGTCGGAGCCGTCGGCCTGCATGATGTACAGATTCGGGTTGCCGCCGCGGTCGCTGCAAAAAACGATCTGCTTGCCGTCGGCCGAGTATGAGCACTCGGCGTCGTAGCCCTTGGAATGAGTGAGTGGCTCCAGATGCCGGCCCTTGAGATCGGCGTGAAAGATGTCCATGTTGGAATCGAAATCCCACTGATATTTGCGGCGGTGGCCGGGAATTGCCTCCTCGGCAGCCAGCTTGCGGCCCGCTTTTTCGGTCTGATCGAGGTCGGGATCGAGATGGCTGGAGGCAAAGATGATGCTCTTGCCGTCGGGATTGAAATAGCTGCACGTAGTCTTGCCCCGCCCGGTGCTGACCTGCCTCGGCTCGCCACCGACCAGCGGCTGAGTGTAGATTTGATAGAATGGATAATCGGCCGAGATGGCCTGATAGATGATCGTCTTGCCGTCGGGCGAAAAGTAACCCTCTCCGGCTTTGTTGAAGCCGGTGGTGACTTGGCGTAGATTGGTCAGGAATTTCAATTCGATCGAGGGCTCGGCAGGCGCGACGGATTCCGGCTTCGGCTCCTCGGCCGCGCGTGCGGGGTCAGTGGCGAAGACGCTGACGAAGGTAAAAACGGCTACTGCCGGCAAACAAGAAAACAGGCGTCGATTCGCGTTCACTTTGCCTCTCCAAGTTATGCGTTGAGAATTCTGCCGCTAGATCGACTGTCGATGTAGGTCAGGCACTCTGTGCCTGACAGTTCGCTCGTGACGAGCGGCCCGCCACGTAACCATACCATTCCCCATCGCGGATGTCAGGCACGGAGTGCCTGACCTTCATCGGCATGAAAATCTATACCAAGACGGGCGATGGCGGCGACACTGGATTGTTTGGTGGTCCGCGGGTGCGCAAAGACGGGCTGCGGATCGAGACTTATGGCGAGGTCGACGAACTGAACGCGGCGCTCGGCTTGGCTCGCGCGCTCGGAATTCCGCCGCCGATCGACGCGGAGTTGGCTCGGATTCAAGCGGAGCTATTTAGCGTCGGCGCCGAACTGGCGACGCCGGAACCGATCGAGCATGGCACGGCGCTGATTGGCCCCCGGCAAATCGAGTGGCTCGAATCGACGATCGATCGGCACGAAGCGACCCTCGAACCGCTGAAGAACTTTATTTTGCCCGGCGGTTCGGCCGGCGCGTCCGCGCTGCACTTGGCCCGCACGATCTGCCGCCGCGCGGAGCGCCGTCTCGTGACGCTGATCGACACGGGGGACGAGCCGATCTCGAATTACCTGCTCGTGTACTTGAATCGCCTGAGCGATTTGCTCTTCGTCCTGGCCCGAGCCGCAAACGCCGCCGCGGAATTTCCGGACGTGCCATGGGAGAAGCCGAGCGTGTAGCACAGACTTCTGGGCTGTGTTGTCCAAGCGAGCGTTGCTCCGACACAGGCTGGAAGCTTGTGCTAAGACGGACGCGCCGGCGCGATCGGTTCCGCCAACACGACTTTAATCGGAGCGCAGCGAGTTAGTTCTGCCTGCTTCCTCGCCGCCACCGCTTGCCGCCATGTGAAAAATTGGGCGAGCGAGCCTCCCATCCAACCGAGAATCCAGGCCCACAGCGATTGGCCGATATAAGTGAAATTGGCGAATGACTGCTGCTCATCGATCGGGTCTGGTGTCGCAGTCTGCCCTCCGCCAAGAACAACTGTTGTCGTCGACGGCGGATCCGATCCGAACGGGTCTGCGTCTGGCTTGCCAACTTTGGTTCCGCTTGATCCATCGTGAATTTGGAATTGCCCGCCGCCGGGAGACGACATCGTCACTGGGGCGAGGGTTGAATTTGGAAAGATTTTGAAATACGAACTTTTGATGGCCTTTGTGGTGATCAGGCAGTCCATCAACGTGGGCGTAGAGTCGCTGTTTGTCTCGGTGAAGAACAATAGCAGGTAACTACCGCAGCAGATTGCGAATCCGCCAAAGAATGGGCGTTGCTTACTGTCGCCGTAAATCGCGAGGAGCAACGACAAAAGTGGCGCGACGGTGGTGACCGAGATCGCGACAGAGACCCAAACCTCGTTCGGTTGGAACAGCGCGACGAGGCCTCCGACTGAAATGGCGACTGGAACCGATAGCCAGCGGGTCCACGCGATTGCTTTTTTCATGCCGGTTCCAGAGTTGGAGATGATCGCTTCAAGCAATCATGCCGGGCGCGTCTTCAATCGCCGCGAAGCGATTGATTGAGCGAAAAGTCCGCCGAGAACACCGAGCAACATTGACCACAAAGATTGAACGATAAGCGGGAATTTACCGGCGTCCTCCGTTGGCGCGAAAAAATTGGAGCCGAACCGGCAGGGTCCTAATACTACAGCGCTAACTTTTGCCCCATCCGCAACGAGGCAGACCGGTCAGGCGGATGCCCAGCGCGGCGAGTTTCTTGCGGGTCGTTCGGGTGTGGCTGCGGCGCGCTGCGGCATTGCGCCGCTGCGTGTACGCG
>JBBQWR010000010.1:0-120669 GCA_038210495.1 Pirellulales bacterium | reverse complement strand
TCGGGTTCGCTGGCCGGCGTTCTTTTCTCCGGGGGCATCCCGGACCGACGGCTCCCCAACACATCCCTTCGTGAATACGTGGCCTCATGGCGGCTCGGGCTGACCCGGGCCGCGGGATAGCCGCGTTCAAGCCGTTGGCGTCCAGGACGCTGGGCTTGCACGGAAAATTTCTTGCGATCGTCCCGGTCCAGCCGCACCGCCGCGCAACAATTATCGCGTGATAACCGAGCAATCACCGGCTCGAATACAGTGTCACGCCACTATCGTGGCTCTTGGGTGTTGATGTCCCATCCGGGGGTTCGCTCGCCGCCCTGCGGACAGCTTCGCTTCACCCCCGGTTACTCACATAACGCCGCTAACGCGGCTAAGCATTCCATGCGGCGCCCTTTTCACAGGCGCGAACATATTGTACGGGCTGGCGCTCATTCCGACCGATCACACAAACTTCGTCTGCCCGGGCTGCGCCACTGGCGCCACCGGCAGGGGGCCCCATTCGTATTTCGACGGGGTGAGATCTTCCTTGCTCGCCATCGCCTGTTCCCAGGTAATCTGCTGGCCGGTGTAGGTCGTCATCCGGCCGAGGATCGCCATCATCGTGCTTTGGGCCATGTATTGGCTGTTGTCGATTCGATTTCCGGCCCGAATCGCCGCGAAAAGCTCATTGTGCTCGACCTGATACATGTCGGGGTTGGCCTGCGTGAATTGCCACTTCGTTTCGCCGTCGATGGAGTGCGACATGAGCTGGGCTGAGCCCTTTGTCCCAATCACATGATCGTTGACATCCGGTTTGCAGTTAGCCATTTGTCGCGTGGAGGAAAACACCTTCACGCCGTTCGGAAATTCAAAAGTGACGGCGTGATGATCGTAGATATTGCCGAACTGCTCGCCCGTTCGGACCTGCCGCCCCCCTTGGCCGACGGCCGAAATCGGTGTTTGATCCCCCAGCACCCACGCGGCCTTGTCGAGGCTATGGATATGCTGCTCGACGATATGATCGCCCGACAGCCAACAATAATACAACCAGTTGCGGAGCTGATATTCCATCTCGCTCCATGCGGGCTTCCTTGGATTCTGCCACAACAGGCCCGTGAGATATGTGGAGTGAATCGCCCGCACGTCGCCGATTGCGCCGTCGTGGATTCGCTTGATCGTCTCCCGCTTGCCGATGTCGTAGCGAAAGCAGAGGCCGGAGACGATGCACAGGCTTTTCCTCTTGGCTTCGGCCGCTGTCTCCAGCACGGAGCGAACGCCCGGTGCGTCGACGGCGACGGGCTTCTCGCAGAACACGTGCTTGCCGGCTTCGATCGCTGCCTTCAAATGCGCCGGCCGAAAATGGGGCGGGGTGGTTAGCACGACGACGTCGACGCCGGCGCCGAGCACGCCCTTGTAGGCGTCGAAACCCGTGAAGCAGCGATCGGGCGGCACGTCGAACTTGCCGGCCTGCGTTTTGAACTGCGACTCGATCACTCGATGGCTGCTCTTGAGGCGGTCGTCGAAGGCGTCACCCATCGCGACCAGCTTGGCGCCCTTGTCGGCGTTGAGTGCTTGCATCGCGGCGGCCGTCCCGCGTCCGCCGCAGCCGATCAGGCCGACCTTAATCGTATCATCGACCGATGCATGGACCGTTTTCATCAGGCCGAGCGTTCCGACTAGCGCTCCGCCGGCCAACGTGGAGGATTTCAAAAATTCGCGACGCGACGCCGACTGCGGGTGAGCCATGATCGAATTACTCCAGTGAAGGCAAACTAATAATCGCGAAGGAGTCCAGTAGCCAATGAGGGCTTTGCGCGGCCGTGAGGTGGGAATAGGTTGGATTGGCTTGATCGTGCCGCACGATGAATGTTAACACGCCAGACGAGCACTGTCATGCCGCGGATACCCCGATTAAATCGCGTGCAAAAGTTCCAAACGCAATAGATTCAAAGCTTGTTTGCAGGCTCGCGGTCGGATCACATCATCGGGACCGGCATACGGAGACGACCGGGCGCGAATTCCGCTCGGAGTGGCGATTGCGTAGTGAAACTGTGGAGGCGGACCGGCCGCCTTCGGATCGTACCGCGGCAATTCGCCAACTGCCAATGCGTAGTCGGCGCCGAGAATCGATCGCGCGGAATCGGCGAGATCGGCTACGACGGCCGACGGATCGGCGGTGTTTTCCATTAGATCTCTGGTTGCAAGCCGCGAACTTTGGCTCAAGAGCTTAGCTCGGGCCGCCGCGCTAGGGACGCTAAAGCCGCCAAGGAATATCGCTGAATCGGCGATCGGTTCGATGGTTGACTGTTTAGCCGTCGATTGAGCGGTGGTCAACCAATCCGATATCACGCCGCCCGTTCCCCATTCTGCCGTAGCGAGTGTTTTTCCCTGCTGGCTGAGAATTCGCATGATCGCGTCTTGGAGCTCATCGTCTTCTTCGCCGAAGACGAGCGTTCCCAGACACTCGCGGATCGTGGCGATCGTCGGCTCCATCTTCTCAAGACATTCCGACTCGCTCTCTCCCTCGGCGGCAATCCGGAGCGTGATTGTCGCCCCGCTGACGGTGATTCCGACTTGCGGGTCCCGACCGCGGCGAATCAGGTCCGGCAGCATTTGCTCCAGATCGCTTTCGCCGACGCCAAAGCATTTGATCCGCCGGTAGCAAATCATTTGCGGGGTGGGGAACAATGCTCGGATCGCCGGCGCCACCGCATCGTCCCACATCCGGAACATCTCGGCCGGCACCCCCGGCAGTGCAAAAATTCGGCACGACGACCAGCCCGGCCGGGCGACTTCCAGATCGATCCCCGGCGCCGTCCCTTGCGGGTTGAAAATCACCCGGCTCCCCTGAGGAAACATCGCCTGCAACCGATTCCGCTCCGGCATCGGCCGCTGCCGCCGTGAAAATAACTGCTCAATATGCCGCAGCGCTTCATCGTCAAGCTCAAGCGGTCGATTCGCCGCCGCCGCGATTGCCTCGCGCGTGAGATCGTCGGCCGTCGGGCCCAACCCACCCGTGGCGACCACAACATCGGCTCGCTCGAACGCCGCGCGAAACACCTGCACATTGGCCGCCAGATCGTCGGCCACGGTGGTGTGATACATGACTCGCGCGCCAAGCTCCGCCAACCGCGAACTCAACCATTGACTATTCGTATCCAGCCGCTGCCCGCTGGTGATCTCATCGCCGATCGAAATGACTTCCGCGAGCATTTGAATTTCACTGGCCAAGGGTGTTCGAAGACTTTCTGATTCTTGTCCCACATTGTATCGTGTCAACGCCACTCGGCTGCCGCGGCTTTGCTTTTCATGAAACCCGACGTTATCCGATAGGGTATATCTAGGTAACCGGTTCTGACCGTTCAACAGGAGCCGAATCGACTGACCACGAGGGATTGGTTGCGATGCGATTTGACCGCGTTTTCTTGTTGCTTACGGTTGCCGGCGCGATTTCTTATGCGTTGCCAGCGCGTGCCCAGGTCGAGCCGGCCCGAAAAACTGAATCTCAAGACGAATTCGTCAATGTGACGGGCGAAGCCTTTCATTTGCCGAACGCCGGGCAATGCCGCGGTATCGTCCTGTTTTTCGCTGGCTACGATTGCCCGATCTCGAACGCCTATTCGAAAGAGCTGACTCGAATTTACGACGAATTCTCGCCCAAAAAGATTTCGTTTTGTGTGGTCTACGCGGACGCCGATCTAAGCCGTGAAAACGCCGCGAAACACGCGCGCGAGTACGCCTTTCATTGTCCGGCGGTGCTGGACCCGAAGATGACCCTGGCCCTGAAAGTCGGCGCGACGATTAAATCCGAAGTGGCTGTATTATCGCCCAAAGGCGAAGTGCTGTACCGGGGTCGGATTGACAACCGCTATGTCGACTTCGGACGGCGGCGCGAACAAGTCACCGCTCACGAACTGCGCGATGCGCTTGACGCAATCGTCGCGGGCAAGCCGATTTCCGTGCTCCGGGAAAAGGCCATTGGGTGTGATATCGACTTGCCGCACTCGAACAAATAGTCCCGAAGACCCCAATTCGACCCCTCAATAATCTCGAGTGACATATAATGCGAGTGTTTAGCTTGATCGTGATCTGCGCGGCTTCCATGACTGCCGGCCTAGCTCGTGGAGCGGACTCGGCTACGACGTTCAACAAGGACGTCGCGCCGATCGTCTTTAATCATTGCACGGCGTGCCATCGTCCCAACAATATCGGCCCCTTTTCGCTGGTCACTTTTCAGGACGCAAAAAAGCGAGCCAAACAACTGGCCCGCATCACCGAAAAGCGAATCATGCCGCCTTGGCTTCCAAGCGGCGAATGGGCTGAGTTTAAGCACGCTCGGACGCTCACTGAGGCCCAGGTCGCGGTGTTTGCAAGTTGGGTCCAAGACGGGGCGCTCGAGGGGGACGCCACCGACCTTCCTCCACTGCCGAAGTTCCACGACGGCTGGCATTTTGGTCCGCCCGATATGATTTTAAAAATGGAACGGCCCTTCGACGTCCCCGCTGAGGGCCGGGATATCTACCACCACTTCGTGTTCCCGCTTAACTTCGAGAAGGACAGGTATCTCAAGGGGATCGAAATCATGCCCGGCAACCGGCGAGTGGCTCATCATGCCGTCGGCATCCTAGACGCCAGCGGAACGGCTCGGCGATTGGCCCGCGAGCACGACGGAATTGGCTATCCCGGCAACGCTCCCGGTTTCTTGCCGGTCGGGTTTACGCCCGGCTACGCTCCCGGCCAGGAAGGGGCGCTGTTTGGTCCAGGTGAAGCGATCACGCTTAAGAAGGGAACGGACTATGTGCTGCAGATGCATTACAGTCCCTCGGGAAAGGAAGAAATCGACCAAACGAGCGTGGGCCTCTATTTCACGGACACGCCCCCTAAACGGAATGTCAGCATCATTTTGATGGGCGCCGTCGACATCGACATTCCGCCAGGCGAGAAGGTTTATAGAAAGTCCGATTACTTCACCCTTCCCGTCGATTACGAGGTCGGCAACATCTGGGCTCACATGCATTTGATCGGCCGGACGGCCAAGGTTTGGGCGGAACTGCCCGACAAGAAAACCGCCAGACTCTTGAAAATCGACGATTGGAATTTCAATTGGCAGGACACCTATTTCTACGCCGAGCCAATTGTATTGCCCAAGGGGACAATCATTCGGGCCGAGTTCACTTGGGACAACTCCGCCGAGAACCCTCGCAATCCGAGCAGTCCGCCGGCGCGAGTCTTGAACGGCGAGCAGAGCTCTGACGAAATGGCCGGCATCATCATCGGCGGGCGGCCGGTATCCGCAGCCGACGAAACCAAATCTTGGGCGGCGGTCGTCGGACATTATCTCGGTATCGAGAGTCGGAATACGCGACGCGCGAAATGATTGCTGCGAGCGAGGTTTGCGATTAGAGGAGACCGGTGTGGCTGGCAAGAAATTTGGCGACGGCCGCCTTGGAAGTTTTGCCGTCGGCCACCGAAATCACAAGCTCCGCGAGCTCGACTTGATCGGCGACCAATTGCAAATCGTTTAGGGCCAGAAATATATAAGCCGCCACCGCGCCGACCCGTTTATTGCCATCGATGAAAGGATGATTCCGCACGAGATGAAACAGATAGGCGGCCGCCATTTCGAAGAGATTCGCGTGAAGAAATTCGCCGGCGAAGCTAGCGGCTGGAACCGCGAGCGCCGAGTGCAATAATCCCCAGTCGTGCACACCCTCCGCGCCGCCGTAACGCTCGATCTGATCGCGATGAATCGCGACGACCTCGTCGAGCGTGAGAAACACCGGCGCCACGGAATTTACTCCGCCAGCCGCCGTAGCGCCGAGCCGAACTGCTCATTGCAGTCGGCCAGGGCCTTTTCGAATCGCTTTTCGCGCCGTTTATCTCTCGCCGGCGAAACGACCAGCGATTTGCCGTCGGTGGAAATGTTAAGCGACGTCCGTTCGTCAATTCCCAACAACTCCAAAACCGCGCGGTCGATGACCAAGGCCAGGCTGTTGCCGTGCCGGCTGAGTTTTTTGGTGATCATGGCATACCCCGGAAAAACGTCCGTCAAGATTCGTAGTACCATTGTATTACTAATTGTACATCCAGTCCACCGGCATCCGTCGGAGGATTCTCAAGGACTTGTGCTCTGGCGTTGCCGTTCCGAGTAATCTTATCGTGATTTTTCCGTTTGTTCGTTTCGCGTCGCTGATTGCAGTCGGTAGCTGAATGCCCCGAGCAGTTCGCCCCGCGGGACGTTATGGCATTCGAGGCATTGCTTGGCGGCGCGCAACGAGCCGAGCATCCGGTATTTTGGCCCGTCATTGGTGATGGCGACGTCTTTCGCGGTTCGCAGTTGTTCGAGCGCCTCGGACTCGAATGCATCGAGTGGACGAGTTGGGACCTTTTCGCTGGAGAGTTGATCCATCCGCGGCAAGTGATCGAGGACGTAGACTTGGGGGCGGTCGAATTTGAGTAGGCTGACCAGTTCTAATCGGTCGACCTGCCAGACTTTGAAATCAGTAGTCGCGGTTGCCGGATAATGAAATGCATGCTCGATGAAGCCAGTGTATTTGAATGGTTTCTCAGTTAGAGCGCCGAACGAGTCGGGATCCAAAAAATCAGTTTGGGCGGCCAAATGCAATCGCTCAATTTGATCCGACGTTTCTAAACTCCAAATCGCCATCCAAGCCCCGCGGTCGCCGCTAAAATTATTCGCGAATGTTTCGTCAAATCGAATATCTCTGAGGGGCGAGCGAAGCAGATTCTCTGGTCTCCAACGGATCATCCGCCCTACTCCGAATCCGATCATCTGGCTAAACATTAGGCGTGGGCGTTCGTGGAGATGAGCGAGATCGAATCTTCGCCGGGACTCGTATTCGATTCGGTTTTCAGTTTCATCGAGTTCTTTCGAGACCGATTGAGTTAGGTCGCTTACAGCCGGTTCTGTGGGCGTCTTTCGCAACTTTTCGTAATCTAATCGTCCGTCTAGAGGCACGACCGAGATTGTTCGCCCGATTTCCTCAACCTTGCGCGCGGCTAACGCACCGGGCCATAACGCTATCCCCAGCGACACAACGATGGCGCCCATCGCAATGCTCACTCCCGTCGGCGTGCGTGGCCGTTCACGGCGACCGATGGTGAAGCTTGCCATAATCAACAGGGCAGTGCTTGGCAAAACAGCCACGGAACTGAAAAGACAAGCCAGGATACCACCTGGCACGAGTAGCAACTTCGCGACCTGCCGATCTTGCAATGCAACGAACGGGACCCACATCACAAACAGGATGCCGCAGGTCAGCCAGAAATCCTAGTTGTCGAACCCGACAAGCGAGGCGTACCAAGCGATGCAGGCAAAAAAGGCGACGGCCAACAGAAGGTTTTTGAGGCTGAATTTCATATAACGCGCCCGACGTATTCCGAACTCTCCGGGGCTTCGGCGAAGCGCCTTCAGCCCCCGCCACCCGTTTATTTTACGCCCCCGGGCCAATCAAACGTCCCGCGGGACGCCCGATCAGCACTCCGCACATGCCGCCGCGCTGGGCGACGTTGACCACCTGCTTTTGCGAGGCACGGCCGAGGATCGCCAGGCCGTATTTGGTGGGAGCGAAACCCATCACCAGGTAAAACGGCTCGACGTGGACTTCGCCATCCGCGGCGAGCACGGGGAATTCGCTGACCGGAATCGCGGCCAGGCGCTGCACGACCCAGGGCTGCTCGTCGGCGACGGCCACGCCGATCGCCGTGTCCCATTCCTCGGGCGTCATCAGGTGCCCGAGCATCACTCGGTCGCCCCCACAGCAGCGGTTGGGCTTGAGGACTAGGATTTCTTGCTCTTCGCGCATGAACTCGAGCAGATCGCCCGTGCTGCCGTCGGGGAGCATCGTCCGCCGGTCATGGACCAGCCGAGTCCACAAAATGTGCCGGCGGAAAACCTGCCGCTCGTCGGGGTTGAAGTATTTGGTCGTGAACTTGGGATCGGTCAGAATTTCCCAGGCGCTCTTGTGATCGAAGTCGCCCGCCATCGATGAGATAATTCGGTTCTCGCGAAACAGCATCCGCAGCGGCTCGACGTCGACCCCCTGCGTCCGCCCCAGCGCGATCAGATCACGGACCTCGTAGTCACGATACGCAATATCCACCGGGCTGTCTTCATACCACACGGCCCCGTCGCGGACGTATAGCTCCGCCGGATCGGCGTGCATGATTTTTAGTCCGTGCCGGCGGAGATAGTACTCCTTCAGCGGCGCCTGCTCGTCGATTCCGCTCCCGGAATATTTTGGCTCGACGAAGCACACATGCTGCCCGGGCCGGCCGATCGCCTCCAGATGATCGAGCACTTCTTGAATGAATAGCTCACGGAGATCCTGGCCCTGCTCCATGACGAGTTGCGGATCGCTCTGCCGCAGGACGGGGAGCACCAGATCGACCAAAAGCTGCTCGGCCGTCGGACATAGATGAATGCCGCCGATGCCCGATAGATTGGCCTCCAGCAACTTCAGCGAATCCTTCCACATCGGGCTGGTGAACTCGATCACGCCATCCAGGCGCCCGATCACTGGGTTGTTCTCGCGCTGGCCGGGGCCCCAGCAGTCGCGCAGCCACTCGTGTTCCGGTTCGCTGAGCGGCACGACCTCCCGAACTTCCGGATCGCACAGATACATTTCCGGCAGCCGCTTGAGCGCGTTGAGCACCGTGAGATTCACGTAGTGCAGATAAGCCAGTTGCTCGGGCATGACGCCGGTCGGCCGAGCCAGCACGCGGATCGTTTCCTCGACGCCATCGCGCTGGTAAATGAGGTGCCGCTTTTGCGATTCGCTTGTCATTCGCCGCATGAGATCGGCCAGAACGGGCGACGGCAGCGCATAGAAGGCCTTCCGCACTCGGCTGTCGAGGCTCAGACCGCTCAGTCCAAATTCTTCGGCGGGAGTTAGCGTAAACGGCTCACGAGTTGTCGGATCGAGATCGTCGGTCGGCTTGCGGAATTGTCGCGCCGAGCGCACGAAAGCACAAGGCCGGCCCTGTCGCCGACGCCAAGCGGACTGGTATCCTACAATGGCTCGACACCACCCTCGGATTTGATTGCGCGATTCATGAAGCTCGCACTCCTTGGCCTCGACGATCAAACGCTAATTATTGCGCAGGAAGCTAGTCGAGCTGGTAGACATCAGATCGTTGCCGTCGCCGATGTTCCGGCGGAGTCTCTAAGCGCCTTGGGCAAAGCCATTTCGGCCAGTCCGGACTGGATCGATTGGGAATCGCTTGTTCTGGGGAGCGTGGTCGACGCGGTGATCGTGGCCAGCGACGTGGATGAAGAGCGCCGCGCCGATCAACTGCGCAAGCTCGTGCAGGCCGGGATTCCTTTGCTGGTCGCGCATCCAGCGCTTACCTCGATGCTCGTCTATTACGAACTGGGCATGATTCAAGAGGAGTCGCGGAGCGTGCTTACGCCGCTTTTGCCGTGGCGATGGCATCCGGCGGCGGCGCGACTGCGAGAGTTGACCGGCGCCGACGGAGGCGATCGTGGAAATGTGGAATTCTCGATCGGCCAAATAAGCCAAGCCACGTTCGAGCGGCACATGGAAGGGCGCGATCGGACATCTGTGCTCGCGCAGTTTGCCCGAGACGTCGATTTGATCCGCGATATCTACGGCGACGTTAGCCGAGTAGCGGCGCTGGGAGATCCGAACGATGCTGCGACCTATGCCAACCTCGGCGTGCAAATGTCCGGTCCCGAGGCAGTCGCCGTTCGCTGGTCGGTGAGCCGAGCCGACGCCGAGCCGTTTGGCCTTTTGACGCTCATCGGAATCGCCGGAAAGATCACCCTGCGAATACCGGAAGACGGCCCTTGGTCTTGGGAGCTCCAGAGCGGCGATCTTAACCGAACAGAACGCTTCGAGCATTGGGATAGCGCGACGGCCGCTCTCGATCGCCTCGAATCGGCTATTGCTTCTCGCGACGCAAACAACCTCGTAGATCACGACGAATGGACGCAGGCCGCGCGGGCCGTCGAGCTGGCCGAGTCCGTCGAGCGCAGCCTCGCCCGCGGCCGGGCGATCGAATTACACAACGAAGATTTCAGCGATATCGGGACATTTAAAGGCACGATGACGTCGCTGGGCTGCGGACTCCTGATGGGCATTTTGGCTCTCGTGTTCGGCATCGGGCTGATCGGCGCGTTGTTTCGCAATTCGCGAATCGTGCTGAATTATTGGCCCTATCTGCTTGCCGGCGTTTTGGTTCTTTTTCTGCTCGTGCAACTGATTTTAAAGATTGTGGACGTGCAACAGCCGTCTGCGAGCGAACCGAAATCGCGCGACGACGACTCGCCGGATTAGTTTGGTGGATGTGTCGCGCCTTGGTCGAATTGGCTGACTTTGCCGGTTAGGCAAAAGTTCTCGGCCGCGATATCCGATTTGAGGGAGGAGATTCCGAAGCGGCGCTCGATATCGGCCGCTTTCACCGCTTGGCTATCGCATCCAGCTTTCCTATGCCGCCGCATCGACAGGTACAAGCAGAGCTGATTGCCCGATGGGCCGGTGCGCGGTTGTCCTTTTTTCTAATGCTCGGTCTGCTGGCGCCGCTAGCCACCGGCTGCATGCCGCGCGGGCCGTTTCCCCTGACGGCGATATTTCCGCCTTGCGATAGTCCTCAGTGCCAAGATCGATCCGGCGGACGCGGGCGATTAGCCGACAATCAACAAGCATCCGGGCCGCAAGTTCCTGGCGGACCGGCCGAGACGGAGGCGCCGTTTCCGGAGTTTCATCCTGTCCCGACGCGCCCGGTGTTCACGCCGTGGGCGGCCGAAGAGGCGCCGCAGCCATCCGGCGGTTTGCTGACCTTGAATCGCGCGTTCACGAAGCCGCGTTCGCAATACGATGACGTGTACGAGCCGCCGGTGACGAATTCGTCGCCCGCCAACGACGCGCTCGCTCGCCGCAGTGCGCCGCTGGCGCTCTTGCCGGACGATCGGGCCTCGCCGCTACCGCCCACCGGAGACGCCTCGACGGAGCCGCGGTCAAGCGATCGCAGCGCGCGGGGCTGGCGCGCCGCGGGTCCGCAACTCTAGCGCGACGCGAAAATCTTTTTAGAGCCTCGCGCGAAGTAAGCTCGCGGCGGCAAACGATCACCGTGTAGTCGATCATCACCAGCGCTTAATTCGTGCGCGGCGCTAGCGGATGCAGCTACGACCCAATGCTCACGCCATCGCCGCTGGAAGATCGGCCGTGCAATGGGCACATTTCCGCGCCTTCAAGGGAATGTTCGACAAGCACATCGGGCATTCTTTCAGGGCAGGGCCCGCGGCGGGGGGCGCCTTCTTGACGACGACACCGATCAACTTCACGACCAGAACGAACACGGCCGCCGCCACGATGACGAAATCGAGCATGTCCCCCAGAAACGTGCCAATCTTGACCGGTCCGATCATCCAGGCTTGATAGCCGTCTTTGGCCAACGGAATCAATCCGACGAGCGGCATGACGACGTTCGCGACAAGCGATGAGACCACTTTGCCGAACGCTCCGCCGATCACGACCGCGATCGCCAAATCGAGCAGATTGCCTTTAAATGCAAACCCTTTGAATTCTTGCCACAGCTTCGTCATGGGATAACTCCTCGGATTGGGCGAATCAAACGTAAGTTAGTAGGTCATCGCGGGCGCCCCGGTTCTTTAGGTTAGCGAGGCGCCTATGTCGGCCGCCATCGTAGCGGTGAATGCGGATAGCCACAATGCGGGCGCCGGGGCGTAAACTGACAAATTGTTCGGAAAAAACGACCGGTGGCAGGTGGGGTTTCGTTGCATCCAAGCGGCGACTATCATCCGCCGCTTCCCCGAGAGAGCAGGCCGCGCTGACTGGCTTCCCCGACCCACGTCGCCCACGAATTTGAGCACCGACCTGTTACAACTCCTCCAACCTCAAGCCCGGTCCCATCAGCGTTCGTCGGCCGTGCCGAACCGGCCGCGCGACTCGTCGCCGCTGCGCGGAGACTTGAGGGCGATCATGGGAGACGGGATCACATGGAGCGTGATGGTTGGCATCGGCGAGAGCTATCTGGCCGCATTTGCCTTGGCGTTGGGAATGGGAGAACTCGTCGCCGGCCTGATTGCCAGCGTGCCGATTCTCGTCGGCGCCGTGCTGCAATTGATTGCCCCCTTTGCGATCCGCCGCGCGGGCTCGTATCGCCGCTGGGTCATTGCCTGCGTGTTTTTTCAAGCGGCCAGTTTTGTGCCGCTGGCGATCGCCGCGATGGTCGGGCGGATTCCCATCACGCTCTTGTTCCTACTTGCAGCCATTTATTGGGGAACCGGGATGGCGTCCGGGCCGGCCTGGAGCATGTGGGTCGACACGCTGATGCCGGAGCGAATTCGCAGCCGATATTTTGGCGTGCGCTCCCGAATTGCGCAGATCGGCACGCTGGTTGGATTTGTCGGCGGCGGGGCGTGGCTTCAGTGGGGCGAGGCCAATCAACGACCGCTCGCCGCGTTCGCCCTGTTGTTTTGCGCGGCGGCGACAATTCGGTTTCTATCGCTTAGATATTTGGCGGCGCAGACCGAGCCATCGCCGCCGCCTAGCGGAGCGACATCCGCTCGTAGCGTCGTCGACCTACTCTCGCCGCTCTCGCATCGCGGCGATCGCAGGCTGCTGCTGTACCTCTGGGCGATGCAGGCGTCGGCTCAGATCGCATCACCCTATTTCACGCCGCTGATGCTCGGCCAACTGAAGTTCTCTTATTGGCGGTACATGCTCGTGCTGGCGACATCGATGGCCATGAAAGCGATCGCGTTGCCGACGATCGGGCGGCTGGCTCGCCGCGTCGGCGCCGCGAGACTGCTGCGGATCGGTGGACTGTTGGTGATTCCGATGCCGGTGCTGTGGATTTTTTGCACGGCCACGCCGTATCTGATTGTGGTGCAGATTCTGGCAGGCACGGCATGGGCGACGTATGAACTGGCGGCGTTTTTGATTTTCTTCGAGGCCGTTGATTCCCGGCGGCGGATTGGCGTGATGACGCTGTTCAATTTCGGCAACGCGGCCGCGACTGTCGCCGGTTCGCTTTTGGGGGGCCTATTGTTGACTGTCGGCGGCGAATCGCTCGGCTACACGGCCGTGTTTGTCGCCTCGTGTCTAGGCCGTCTGTCGATCGTGCCGCTCGCGTCTCGGATCGGATCGCAAGATAGAGTCGCGGAAGACGTTGAGCCGGCGATCCCGTTGCTTGCCCTTCGACCGACGCCGGTGGAGGACCTCGCGGCGAATCGGGCTGCCTGATAAATCAGCCGGGCGTGCCCGGCGGGTCGACGACTTGCGGCACGCCGGACGGATCGTCTTTGAGGGGTGGAAGGCCGTAGGTCTCGTCTTCCGGCTCGGACCAGATTTCGTCCATTTCCGTTCCATCGACGTGACGGCGGAGCAGGAAATAGATCGCCGTGGCCGCCGTCCAAAAGTAGCTGTAGAGATACGACGCGCCCAGCAGCAGGACGCAGCCATGCCAGAACCCAAGAATTTTTATGCCCAGGCCATATCCGCCCGACGTGTCGCCGGGTATGAGAACATCGCGATAGATTTCGCCGGCGCGATTCAGGCCGGCGCCCCAGCTTGCGGACCAGTAGCTCAGATCGGTCGTGAGATGGGCCAAGCCCATGACCACCAGCGACGCCAGGGCGCCGATGATCGCCGCGACGATGGCGTAGAACAAATAATGGAACGGTCGCTGAAACGTATACGAATACGAGCGGCTTAGGGCGTCAAACGCATCGGTCCCTTCGACGCTGATCGTCGGCCACATCAGCGGCCACCCGAACATCAGCCCGATCAGCAAGATGGCCATGACGAAACTGGCGGCAAGCATCAGCGGCCAGAGAATGCTCGATACGAGCACTCCCGCGTCGGCCCGCATGATAAGTCCGAAAAACAATCCGGCGAGCAGGCTGATCGTCAACACGCCGATCAAGGGAAACAGCGGCGCCAAGAAAAACGCCGGCCATTTGACGATCGAGAACTTTGCTCCTTCCAGCGCGCCCAGCCGCCCTTCGTGAGCGAGCGCCATGGCCACGATTCGCGTTATGCTGCCGCCGATTAGGGCCCAGACGGCGAGCGACCACAGCCCGCATAGGAGCGTGTAGGAAAACGGGACGAATCCGGCGGTCCGATCGAAAATTCGCGCCAGGGGCCGGCTGAGCCAAAGAAACGGGGACGCCGATTCCGCGAGCAACGATACGTCGGCCGATGGATAGCCCGGGGTGGTCTCCACGACGACGACATCCGCTCCCTGCGTCGTCGCCGAATAAGTATTGTCGGTTCGTCCGGGCGCGATGACGCGATCGGCTCGCCGGATGGGAGCTTGCCAGCGCCAAATCGAATCCTCCATGCGCCAGACGGTTAGCGTGGGGTCTTCGCTACTCGAATAGGCCCAGCCCAGCAATTTCCAACCAGCCGCCGTCAGAAACAGTCCTAGCGCGGCCAGAATCAACAGTCGCGGCGCAATCGCCAGCCGCGCCGCGCGAACGATACTTAGCCACGGAAAGAGCTCGCGCCAGGCAATTTCCCGTAGCGGGCCAGAGTCGACCGGCATGTTTGTTCCTCGTCAAGCTGTAAAATCTCGGACGCCGATTCTTAGAGAGCCGACATTATACGAACGGCAAACGGCGGACGATAGCACCGAGAAAATCCGCGATCTAGCGGCTGATTGGGAGTTCGACCCAACGACCAGAAAACGGCAAGCCGATTCATTCGTTCGACGGCGGTTCCAGTGCTTCCGGCGGTTCCTCGTCCGGATCATTGGGCATCGATGGCAGGCTGTATTCTTCGCCCAGCCAACGCTTGAGATCGATCGAGCGGCAACGCTCGCTGCAGAAGGGGAGCGATTTGCTCTCGATCGTCTTGAAGGATCGGCGGCAGACCGGACAGCGCTTCGTTGTCATGCAACTGAATTTTGGGAATGAAGTTTAGACGCTGCGGTCAATCGTTGCCGTCCACTCACCACTCACCACTCAGAAGTTGTGAATCTATTGAAGCCGCCATCGTAAGTCCACAATTATCGTCGGTTTTTCAACGATCAAGTAACGAGTTACGATCGCGGAAGCTTGCCGCCGATAGATTCACGTTCTCTCGCCACTCGCTTTACGGCGCAGCAGGATGCCGCGGCTATGTAGCTCAATCTTTCTTCGATGACTTGCCCTTATCGCGTGACGGCTTGGCGACGGGCTTCGTCTCGGATTTCGATTCCGACTCTCCTTCCGATTTCGATTCGGATTTCGTCTCTGGCTTCGAATCTGATTTCGTTTCGCCCGAGTTGGCGGATTTATCGGCCGCGGCTTGTTTCTTGTAGCCTTCGCTGCGGTAATCGGTTTGGTAGAAGCCAGAGCCCTTGAACATGATGGCCAGGCCGGCGCCGATCAGCCGCCGGAGCTTCTGCTTGCCGCACTCGGGACACTTGCGCTTCACCGGATCGTTGATCCCTTGGTAAAGCTCGAATTTGTGATCGCAGGCGTCGCAGACGTAGTCGTAGGTTGGCATGGGATACGAGGGGCAAAAGCGGGAGATGGGAGATAGGAGTTGGGGGGTGGGGAGGAGGACGACCGGCAAGTTCAAAAAAATTGGTTGGGCTCGCGATAGGCTTTAATTGCCAGTGGCGGGTTTGGATGAGACGATTACTTGGGCCGGCCGGACGATTCGGTCGTGAAGCTCGAGGCCCGCCTGCGTGACTCCGAGCACGGTGAGTTCGTCGTGCTCGTCGCTGGGCGATTGCATGATGGCTTCGTGACGATGCGGATCGAACGGCTGGCCGACCGCTTCGGCCGTGATCAGCTTGGCGTGGTGTTTCGCAAAAATCGACTCGAAATTTTGCGAGATCATCTTGAAGCCGGCGAGCAGCGTCGCGGCGTCGGCTTGCTTCTCGGCGGCCTCGATCGCCCGGCTCACGTTGTCGACGATCGGCAGCAGATCGCGAATCAAATGGATCTCGGCATACCGCCGCTCGTCTTCCATCTCACGGCGCGAGCGTTTGCGAAAATTTTCCAACTCCGCCTGAGCGCGAAGCAGTCGGTCTTGCCCTTCGGCCACGCGAGCCTTAAGGGCTTCAAACTCCCCGCCCCCCTCGGCCGAGTCCGGGCCAATCTGACCGGCCACGGACGAACGGAAATCATCGGAGCTTGCCGACCGATCGTTTTCCCGAGAGTCGGGGGTGCTAGGTTTATCATTTGACATGGGTGGTCTCTCGTCGTTTATTATTCGTTTCTTCGGCCCCGGCGAATATCCCGTAGCTGCGGTCAGATCGATTCTTTTTCCTGCGGCTCGTCGGTGGGCACGAAATATTTCTTCAGCTTGTCGAAAAACTTCTTGCGATGCGGACTGACGTGGGTATGTTCCTCGGTGGCCAAATCACGGAGCAGGGCTTCCTGTCGCGAGGTAAGCGTCTTGGGCACCTCGACATTAACTTCGACGAGCAGCGTCCCGCGGCCGCGGCGGCGAGGGTCGGGCATTCCACGGTTGCGGAGTTTAAACACGTCGCCCGACTGCGTGCCCGCCGGAACCTCCATCGGTTCGGTCCCTTCAAGCGTCGGCACGTCGATCGTCGCCCCCAGCGCCGCTTGCGAATAGGAGATCGGCACGCGGACAATCAAATCTTGCTCGTCGCGCTGGAATAGATTGTGCTCGGCCACGCGGACCAGGCAGTAACAATCGCCCGGCGGTCCGCCGTCGGGGCTCGGATCGCCCTCGCCCGTCAGGCGGATGCGCATTTGGTCGTCGATGCCGGCGGGGACCATCACCTCGCGCTTCACGCGCTTCAACTGATAGCCCGCGCCGCGGCACTTGCCGCACGGATCTTTGATCGTGACGCCGTTGCCTCGGCAGGCGGGACAGGTCGTTTGCACGCGAATAAAGCCAGAGGCCTGAATCACTTGCCCGCGGCCGCCGCAGTAGGTGCAGGTTTGCGGTTGCGAGCCCGGCTTGGCGCCCGAACCGCTGCATTCGGCGCATTTTTCATGCCGCTCGAACTCGACCGACTTCGCCACTCCGCGCGCGGCTTCCAAAAGATCGATGTGCAACTCGCAGCCGACATCGCCGCCTTTGCGGACCTGTCGGCGCCCGCCCCGACGGTTGCCTGCGCCGCCGAAGATGTCCCCGAAAATACTTCCGCCAAAAATATCGCCGAACGCTTCCATGATGTCGTTAACATCATTGAACTGGTGATGGCCGCCAGGGCCATCGACGCCCGCGTGACCAAACTGGTCGTACCGGCTGCGCTTGTCGGCGTCGTGCAATACCTCGAACGCCTCGGCCGCCTCCTTGAATTTGACGACCGCGTCCGCATCGCCCGGGTTCTTGTCGGGATGATACCTGATCGCCAACTTGCGATAGGCGTCGGCAATATCCTTCGCCATCGCTTCGCGAGCGACGCCCAGGACCTCATAATAATCTCGCTTAGCCGACATCTTCACCATGGCAAATAAAGACTCGTGTCTGTCAAACCCGAAACGGTGAGCGTCTATCGCTACAGCGCACGATGTAGCGGAATTCGTGAGAATTCGGAGTTTTCAGCGCCCGTGCGGCTCCCAATTCTCACGAATTCGGCTACAGGTCGGCAAAGGCGCCCTGTCGTGCTAGTTACCGGGGCGTCGGCGAAGCGTCTCCAGCCCGAGACACCCGTCGCGATATCACTATCACTATTTCATTTTACGTTACTTGTTCAAACCAGGATAAGGCAAAATCGCCCCCCGCGCCGCAAACGGGCCACCCCGCCGGTGGCGTGGTGGCCCGTCGCTTTGTCGGCGTTGAGTCGCGCAGTCGCGAAACGGAGGTCAGCGGACGCTGCCTTCGACGCGGCTGCGCTGCTTGTCGTCCTTGTCCAGCGTCGTCACGAGCGCTTCGGTGGTCAACATCAACGCGGCGATGCTGGCCGCGTTGGTCAACGCCGCGCGAACGACCTTGACCGGATCGATGATCCCGGCCTTGAACATGTCGACATATTGACGAGTGTTCGCGTCGAAGCCGATGTTGGTCCCCTTCTGGCTGACTTCGTCCGCCACGACCGAGCCGTCGATGCCGCCGTTATCGGCAATCTGCTTGATCGGAGCGCTGAGCGAGTGGGCCACGATATCGACGCCGATTCGCTCGTCACCCTTGGCGGCGCTGCGGATCGATTCGACCTTTTCGCGGCACCGGAGCAGAGCCACGCCGCCACCCGGCAGAATGCCTTCTTCCACTGCGGCACGAGTCGCATGCAGTGCGTCTTCCACCCGGGCTTTGCGTTGTTTCATATCCGCTTCGGTGCTGCCACCGACCGAGATAATAGCCACGCCGCCGGTCAACTTCGCGAGCCGCTCTTGGAACTTTTCGCGGTCGTATTCGCTCTCGGTCGCGTCGATCTGATTGCGAATCTGGGCGATGCGAGCTTGCACGTCTTCGCGTTTGCCGGCGCCTTGAACGATCGTCGTCTCGTTGCGGTCGACGGTGATCGTCTTCGCGCGGCCGAGATGCTCGACGCCAAGATTCTCGAGCTTGATGCCCAAGTCTTCGCTGATCAGCGTGCCGCCGGTGAGGGTGGCGATGTCGCCGAGCATGGCTTTGCGACGATCGCCGAAACCGGGCGCCTTAACCGCACAGATATTCAGCACGCCGCGGAGCTTGTTGACGACCAACGTCGTCAGGGCCTCACCTTCGATGTCTTCGGCAATGATCAATAGCGGCTTGCCCAATTGAGCAACCTTTTCCAAGATCGGCACCAAGTCGCGAAGGTTGGCGATTTTCTTTTCGTGAATCAGGATCAAGCCGTCCTCGACGACGCAGTCCATCTCGGCGGGGCGATTGATGAAGTAGGGCGAAATGTAGCCCTTGTCGAATTGCATGCCGTCGACGAAGCGGACCGTCGTTTCGAGCGACTTGCCTTCTTCGACCGTGATCACGCCGTCCTTGCCGACCTTTTCCAAGGCTTCGGCCAAGAGCTTGCCAATCGTCATGTCGTTGTTGGCGCTGATCGCGCCGACCTGAGCGATTTCCTGCGGATTTTGGACCGGGCGACCCATCGACTTGAGGTGCTCGACGGCAGCGTCGACGGCCTTCTCGATACCGCGGCGCACCGCCATCGGATTGCTGCCGGCGGCGATATTGCGGGTGCCTTCCTTGAAGATGGCCCGAGCCAATACGGTGGCGGTCGTCGTGCCGTCGCCGGCGACGTCCGACGTTTTGGTGGCGACTTCGTTGACCAGCTTTGCGCCCATGTTCTCGAAGCGGTCTTCGAGATCGACCTCTTTGCTGACCGTGACGCCGTCCTTGGTGACCGTCGGGCCGCCGAAGGATTTTGCAATGATGACGTTACGACCGGTGGGGCCCATCGTGATGGCCACCGCGTCGGCCAACTTCTCGACCCCTTTGAGCATGCGAGCTCGGGCCTGATCTTGAAATAGCAGTTGTTTTGCAGCCACGTTGACAGGTTCCTCTATGCGAAAGTTTTTGGTTTGAAGTTGATTCCCAGACGAAGTCGAAAGCCCCTCACCCTGGCCCTCTCCCGAAGGGAGGGGGAGGTGGAGAAGCGACCTGCAATCTGCTTACAGCACCTTGGCGAGGATGTCGGATTCGCGAACGATCTTCACATCGTTGCCGTTCACTTCGATATCGGATCCGGAATACTTGCCGTAGATCACGACATCGCCGACCGAGACCGACAACTCGCCGCGCTTGCCGCTGTCGAGCAATTTGCCCGGACCAATGGCGACCACCGTTCCGCGCTGCGGTTTTTCCTTCGCGGTGTCGGGTAGCACGATGCCGCCCGCGGTTCGCTCTTCGGCTTCAACGGGCTTTACGACGACGCGATCATCCAACGGACGGAGCTTGAGATCCTTGGCCATGTTTTAATTTCCTTATCGTGAGAGTGTTTTATTTGTTGTAGGCCAGACATCTTTGCCTGACTTTTTATGCACAAATTTGAATTTTCGGCGCGGAACCTGGGCGAAATTGTCAGGAAGATTGCCTGACCTACATCATGCCGCCCATGCCACCCATTCCGCCCATCCCCATGCCACCCATGCCGCCGCCACCCATTCCGCCCATGCCGCCCCCACCCATTCCGTGGTCGTGGGCGTCGTGATCGCCACCCTTGTCCTCCGAGGGAATGTCGACGACGAGCGATTCGGTCGTCAGCAGCAAGGCCGCGACGCTGGCCGCGTTTTGCAAAGCGACCCGCACGACCTTCGCCGGATCGATGATGCCCGCGGCGAGCAGATCGCCGTAGGTGTCCTTATCGGCGTCATAGCCATCGTTTTTGCCCTTCATCTGGCGCACGCGATTGACGACCACGGCGCCGTCGTGACCGGCGTTCTCGGCGATATAACGCAGAGGATAGTCGAGCACCTGGCGGATGATGTCAGCGCCCAGCTTTTCGTCTCCTTCGACGTCGAGCTTGTCGAGCGACTTTTCGGCGCGAATCAGCGCCACTCCGCCGCCCGGAACGATGCCTTCTTCGAGAGCCGCTTGAGTCGCCGCCTTGGCGTCTTCCAAGAGAGCTTTGCGCTCTTTCATCTCGGTCTCGGTCGCCGCGCCGCAGTGAATCTGCGCCACGCCGCCCGCCAATTTGGCCAGCCGCTCTTGCAGTTTTTCGCGATCGTAATCGCTATCGGTGTTGCCGATCTCGCGACGAATCTGCTCGGCCCGGCCTTCGATCTCTTCCTTCTTTCCGCCGCCGCCGACGATGGTCGTCAATTCGCTGGTGATGATCACCTTCTTGACTCGGCCCAGGTCGGACAGCTTGACCGAGTCGAGTTGAATGCCAAGGTCCTTGAAAATCGCGGTTCCGCCCGTGACGGCGGCCAGATCTCCCAAGATGGCCTTGCGGCGGTCGCCGTAGCCCGGCGCCTTGACGGCACAGACGCTCAAGATGCCCCGCATCTTGTTGACGACCAGGGTCGCCAGCGCTTCGCCTTCGACGTCTTCGGCGATAATGAGCAGAGGCTTGTTGGCCTTGCTGATGGCCTCCAATAGCGGCACCAGATTCTTCGCGCTCGAGATTTTTTCTTCGAAAATTAAAATCTGAGGGTTGTCGAGCTCGACCGTCTGCGTGTCTTGATTGGTGACGAAGTGCGGCGAGAGATAGCCGCGATCGAACTGCATGCCCTCGACGACTTCGACTGTCGTCTCGGATTGCTTGCCTTCTTCGACCGTGATGACACCATCTTTGCCGACCTTCAAAAACGCTTCGGCGAGCACGGCGCCGATCGTCGGATCGTTGTTGCCCGCGATCGTGGCGACCTGCATGATCTCTTTTTTATTTTTTTCGTTAATCGGCGTGGCCATCTTCAAAATGGCTTCGCGAATGACTTCGGTCGCCTTGGCCATGCCGCGCGAGAGGGCCATCGGGTCGGCGCCGCCGGCGATCATCTTCAAACCTTCTTTGAAGATCGCTTCGGCCAGAACGGTCGCGGTCGTGGTGCCATCGCCGGCGACGTCGTTCGTCTTGCTGGCGGCTTCCTTAACCAACTGAGCCCCAAGATTTTCGAACGGATCGTCGAGCTCGATGTCCTCGGCGACGGTTACGCCGTCTTTGGTCACTTTCGGCGAGCCCCAACCCTTGTCGAGCACCGCATTGCGGCCGCGGGGGCCGAGCGTGCTGCGGACTGCCTTCGCCAACTTCGACACGCCCGCCAGTAGCGGCTGCCGAGCTTCGTCGTCAAACACCATTTGCTTTGCCACTGTCGAAATCCTCCTAATGCCTACCAAAGTGAGCCACGGCCATAATTGGCAGCCGCCGGCCAATACGGGCCGCTGTAAAGCAAGCTCCGTGCCGAGAGGCTAATCCCGGCGCCTAATTGCTTATATTGCAATTAGTTAGGAGCCGATAGGCCGCCGACCGAAGAAACCATCCTGGCCGAGCAACATGAGTCGAATGCCAAAATGGCGGTTTCCGATTTTCGCCAAGATCGCACCAGCGGCAAAGAGAAAAATGGTTTCGGCGATTAAGTCTGCGGCGCCCTGCGACCTATCGGCGCTTGCGAACTGCGCCGTCGCGCGATGGCGTCAAGATCCGGCGCCTTGAGTGCGCCGTTGGCGCGGGCTCTGCGGACGCGGTAGTACATCACGCCGCAAAACGAGGCCAGCACCAAGTAGGGCGTCGCCATCATGAAAATGATGCTATAGAAGTAGCCCTTTACTATGCCGCCGTGCGTGGGGTCCTGCTTTTCCATCGCGTCCTTGCAATTCGGACACGCGCTGGCCACCGAAGTCAGCAGCAGAACGACGGCCAACGCGAAGACGACCATCGCCACTCGACTTGTCAGCGCTCGACGCATCACGAAGTTCTCCTTACATAGCCGCGGCATCCTGCCGCGCCGTCTTGCCGTCGCAGAAAAAATCCCCGCGATTTCGCCGAGGAACGGTCTAAATATAGTCTCTCACGAAACGGCCGGAAAGAGATGGTACAGCATCATGTACACGACCACCCCGGTGATCGACACATACAGCCAGATCGGAAACGTCCACCAGGCCCACTTCACATGGGCCGTGCGACGATCCATGAGGCCTAAATAAATCGTCCGCAGGGCGAGCACCGGAACGGTCGCGGCCAGGCAAATGTGAGAAATCAGGATCGAGAAATACACGGTGCGAATCGAGCCTTCGCCGCCGAAATGGGCCGGTTTCGTTGTTAAATGATAGGTCAAATAGCAAATCAAGAACACCGTCGAAACGGCGAACGCGGCCAGCATCGTCCACTTGTGGGCGTCCGTGCGGTTGAATTTGATGAGGACGTAACCCGCGAGGAGCAGGACCGTGGCGAGCGAGTTGAGGATGGCGTCGGTGGTGGCCAGAGCGGGGATCGCGGCGAGTGGGAGCGGCATTAAAAGATCGCGGTGGTTGGCCGGCGCGGAATGACAGTTTGATCTTGCGCCGAGGACAGCGGGCTTACGCCCTCCGCTCGCCAGGCGCAAGCCCCATCCTACTGCCGGATAGCCGCCCAGCTCAACCGCTCACTCCTCGCAAAGAATCGTCCGCGCGGCGTCTAGGGTTTTGCGGCCAGGTCGCTAGCCGCGATCGAAGATTGGCCCGCGTGGCTGGAATACTGCAGCAAGCCGTCGCGAATCACCATTAACTCTCCTGGATGGAAAGATCGCCAGCCGGCTCCCCCCAGCGGATACGTGGCGACCACATATCCGTCGTTGGCGGTGGCGCTCTCGATGGCCAATTGCATTTCGCCATCCTCTAATTGTCCCGGCCGATCGCCTGGGAGATCCACCTTGCGCCAAGCCAGGCCCTTGTAGCCATTTAGATCGTGGTAGCAGAACAACGAGCGGCCATCCGCCATCAGGCAATTAAGCTGGCCTCGTCCATTGAGCTTCGTGAGCTCGTCGTGAAGTTGCCAATAGTCCTCGTCAGTCGTCAAATGCGAATTGCGGCGAGCGATCGCCGCCAGCAAATGGCAGAAGGCGAATTCGGAGTCGGTCTCGCCGACGGGACAGTAGCGGTCCACGAAAAACGAGACTTCCAGGCCCTTCAGCGTGCCGTTATGGGCAAAGAAATAATCGCGTCCGGCATATTCGCGAAGAAACGGATGCGTGTCCGCGTGATTCGGCGGGCCGCCCACCGTCTTATGCCGGATGTGGGCGATATAGATGCTCGATCGCATCGCAGGATACTTTTGAAGAAACTCGGTGTGCTTGCTCGCCCGCCAGGAAACGGGCTCTTTGATCAAGGCCCCGGATCGGTCTGGATACCAAGCCAAGCCCCAGCCGTCGGGATTTTGGTGATCTCGGTCCGCGAACTCGCGAATCGAAAAGCTGGCCGAAATTGGCCGCTGCATGGCTAAGCCCAGCAATTCACACATCGTCGCGGTTCGATCTGAGATAGGGCGGGAAGTGGAGCGAGTCAGGTAATGAATTACTTGGCGCAGGATTCGAGACGCAAAACTGTCGCCCCAATTTGGGCGGCCTCCACGGCGTCAATCGCGCTCACGATCGCGTCACGCAAGGACCCTGCGGCTCTGCAAAACACGAGGAAGGGCTGCCCATTAGGAAACGCCAGAGTGGTGTCATCGCAGCCAGCCTCAAACAGCGCCTTATCGGCGCCGGGGGTCTCGCGATCGAATCCGGTCAACACCAACGTGAATTCGAATTCACGTTCCGCCCCTAAGTCGTTTCGCGCCGGCGATAAACGTTGTCCGCTTTTTTGGGGTTGATTCTTAGGTCTCATGTTATTGCCGCCGGTGAGCCCGGTCCCTGTATGATACAATCATTGCGTCATGAGTGTGTCGATCGATCGGCGAAGAGACAATTATGCCAAAAATGAATCTGGCAATAAATACAGGCGTGGCATTGATGGCGGGCTGCGTCGGTGGCGCCATCGGCTATTTTTTGTTTATGTGGATCGCACGTCAAGGGTTTTATGCGCTGGCGTTGCCGGGTAGTTTGATCGGTATCGGGGCGGGAGCGGTAACCGGGCGGAGATCGGTCGTTCTGGCTGCGGTTTGCGGATTTGCCGCGCTGGCGCTCGGGCTATTCACCGAGTGGCGGTTTGAGCCGTTCGCCGCGGATAAGAGCCTCGGCTACTTTGTTGGCCACATTTTCTCGTTGCAGCCGATTACGCTTTTGATGGTTGGCGTCGGCGTTGTAGTGGCCTCGTATCTGGGCCTCGGCAGAAATGCGCCAGTCTCTCAAATTCGCGAGGAACCTTGAGGAGAAGTCATCGCTCGCATTCGCCCTGCATCGAACGCCTGCTCAAGCCAGCGTAGTAGATCGGTCAATCCGGCCGAACCGCCAGCGGTGTTCGTTACCGAGTCGCTGGACGACGAAGCGGCCCTGGACACCGATCCCTGGAAATTGGGATCGAACAACAGCGCGGGCGTGAAGCTGTTTCTGGTTGCCTTCTCCGAGGCGATTTTGCAAGGGCTTCTCAATGTGCTGCCGGCAAATCTTGCGTTCGATTGTAGGTTAGCGCATAACTGAATCCACGGCCCATCGCGCCGCCCTCACTCACCCGGATTCTGCTCTCTTTGGAGACGGTCGATGCCAAATCGTTGCTTTAGTAGAATGATATTTTTATTGCGTCGTGTTCGATCGGCCGTGCTGATTGTTGCGGCCGTGGCATCCGGCTTGTCCTCGGCAACCGCCGCCGATTGGAAAATGGCCGAGGGACCGCTGGCGACGCGGTGGGCCAAAGATGTTTCACCGGACAATGCACTACGCGAATATCCGCGCCCCCAGATGGTTCGCAATGAATGGCAAAATCTCAATGGGCTCTGGGACTACGCGATTCGGCCCAAGTCCGACGAACAGCCGGCGAAATTCGATGGCCAGAATCTCGTGCCCTACCCTGTCGAGTCGGCGCTGTCCGGCGTGATGAAGCGCGTCGATGCGCCGAACCGGCTTTGGTATCGCCGCGCATTTTCGGCGCCGAAGGACCTCGGCGCAAGGCACGTCCTACTGCATTTCGGCGCCGTGGACTGGGAGACGACCGTCTGGCTCAACGGCAAAAAGCTCGGCGAGCATCGCGGCGGCTACGACGGATTCAGTTTCGACATCACATCGGCGCTCAAGGCCGACGGCGAGCAGGAGTTGGTCATTGCCGTCTGGGATCCGAACGACCAAGGCACGCAGCCGCGCGGCAAACAGGTCGCGAAGCAGGGCGGCATTTTTTACACGCCGACGACCGGTATTTGGCAGACCGTTTGGACGGAAGTCGTGCCCGCGGCGCACATCGAATCACTGGAAATCGTCTCGGACATCGACAACGATTTTGTGTTTGTCACACCCCATGTTATCGGAGGCGCCGACGCCGCCGCGGTGGAAATTGAGGTGAAGGGAGATCAATTCGCCGCCAAGACCACGACGAAGGCCAATGTGGCCGCCACCGTCAAAATCCTCAAACCAAAACTATGGTCTCCCGATTCCCCCTTTCTCTACACGCTTAAAGCCACACTGAACAGTGGCACGACCTCCGACATCGTCGATAGCTACTTCGGCATGCGAAAAATCTCGATTGCCAAAGACGACAAAGGTGTCACTCGAATCTTCCTGAACAACAAGCCGCAGTTCATGATCGGCCCACTCGACCAGGGCTTTTGGCCCGAGGGACTTTACACGGCCCCGACCGACGAGGCGCTTAAATACGACATCGAGATGACGCGCAAGCTGGGCTTCAACATGGCCCGCAAGCATGTGAAGGTCGAGCCGGACCGCTGGTACTATTGGTGCGACAAGCTCGGTCTGCTCGTGTGGCAAGACATGCCCAGTGGCGATCGTTCGATCGGCGGAGGCCAGCCGGATATCGTTCGCACGAAAGAGTCGGCGGCCCAATACGAGCTTGAGCTGAAGAACATGATCGACGGGCTGCGCAACCACCCGTCCATCGTGATGTGGGTCGTGTTCAACGAAGGCTGGGGGCAGTTCGACACGGCCCGAATCACCAAATGGACTAAGGAGCACGACCCGTCGCGATTGGTTGACTGCGCAAGTGGCTGGCAGGACCGCGAGGTCGGCGACGTTCACGACATTCATTCGTATCCCGGTCCGAGCACGCCGCCCCCCGAGGACCATCGAGCCGCCGTGCTGGGCGAATTCGGCGGCCTCGGCTTGCCTGTCGAAGGCCACACCTGGCAGAGCAAGAGCAACTGGGGCTACCGGAGTTTCACCAATAGCGCCGAATTGACCGAGGCCTATCTCGCGATCATGAAAAACGTGCATCTCCAAATCGGCAGTCCGGGCATGTCGGCGGCCGTCTATACCCAAACGACCGATGTCGAAACCGAAGTCAACGGGTTGATGACCTACGACCGCGCGGTCGTCAAGCCGGACATGGAGAAGATCGTCGCAGCCCATCGCCGGCTATTCGAGCCGCCCCCGGTTATCAAGACAATCGCGGCGACTTCCGAAAAAGAGCCGCATGAGTGGCGTTATACGCTCGAAAAACCGGCCGACGGTTGGGAGCAACCGGAGTTCGACGACTCGGCGTGGAAGTCCGGCCCCGCCGGCTTCGGCGCCAAGGGTACGCCCGGCGCGGTCGTGCGCACGGAGTGGAAAACGCAGGACATCTGGATCCGCCGAGCGTTCGAGGCGCCCGAGAAATTTCACGGCCCGCTCGTCGTCATGTTTCACGACGACGACGCGGAGGTGTACTTGAACGGCGTTCTGGCCGTGAAGGCGCCGGGCTACGCCGCCGAATACCAGCAATTCCCGATCCGCGAACAAGCCCAGAAAAAACTTCATGCCGGCAAGAACGCGATGGCCGTCCACTGCCACCAGAACACGGGTGGGCAGAACATCGATGTTGGGATTGTCGATGAGGCGCCTGCGACGAAATAGGTGAAGCAGGAGTTCGGAGAGGGGATATAGGGGGTGCGGGACAGTGTTGACACGAGACATGATTCCTAGCCCCCGCTTCGCTCACTTGCGAAACGACGCGAATTTGCGACACTGGTTTCATCGATTTTCCTTTCTGTCAACTTTCTGCATCCGCGACTCCATGCCCAACGATTTCGACCCGTATCGCGAAGCTTTGATCATCGAGGCGACCACAATATGGCCCGATGAATATGACGAATGGTCGCTCGACGAGCGGCGGCGGATCGAGGCCGCGTTGCATGGGGATCCGCGGCAGGCGACGCAACTCGAATACGTCCGCCAGCACTCGGGATTCTGCCGGCAAATCACCGTCATGCCCGAAGACTTCGAACGTCTGGCGGCCGTGTAACGATGACCCAGCCGCAGCATACCGTTCGCGTTGCGCTCGGGGATCGCAGCTACTCGATCGAAATCGGCGCGGGGCTGCTCGACGACGCGGGCGTCGCTCTCTTGCGTCGCGGGGATTGCAGCCACGCGGTGGTCATCACTGATTCCAACGTCCGCGCGCTTTGCGTCCCGCAGGTGATCGAAGGGCTCAGCGTGGCGGGCGTCTCGCGCCTCGGTACCCTGGTCGTCCCGGCTGGCGAGGCGTCCAAGAGCATCGAGCAAGCCGATGCGCTCTGGCGGCAGATGCTGGAATTGGGCGCCGATCGCAAAACGGTCGTCATCGCGCTTGGCGGCGGAGTCGTTGGCGATCTGGCCGGATTCATTGCCGCCACGTTTGCGCGCGGTTTGCGGCTATTGCAAATTCCGACGACGCTGTTGGCCCAGGTCGACAGTTCGGTGGGCGGCAAGGTCGGGATCAATTTACCAGGCGCCAAAAACATGGTCGGCGCATTCTGGCAGCCGATGGCCGTGCTCGTCGACACGGACGTGCTGGCTTCGCTGCCCCGCCGGGAGTATCTCAGCGGACTGGCCGAGGTCGTCAAATACGGCGTAATTCTCGATGCCGACCTGTTTGCGTATTTGGAAACGCAATCGGCCGAACTGCTCGGTCGCGAGCCGACGGTCCTGCAAACCATCGTCGCCCGTTGCTGCCGGCTTAAAGCCAATGTGGTCGAAATCGACGAACACGAAGTCGGCGGCGCCCGGGCGGTGCTTAACTACGGCCACACATTCGCCCACGCCTTCGAAGCGGTGTGCGGCTACGGAGAATTATTGCATGGCGAAGCCGTGTCGATCGGCATGCAGTGCGCCGCGCGGCTGGCCCAGCGACTGCGCCGCGTCGACGCCGATTTCGTCGAGCGGCAAGCGAAATTGCTGACCGCGCTGGGATTGACGATCGCCACGCCCGATGTCGATCGCGACGAGTTGCTCAAAGCGATGGCCCGAGATAAGAAGTCCGCGGCCGGGCAATTGCGTTTCATTTTGCCGACCCGATTGGGGCATGTGGAACTGGTCGGCGAAGTTCCCGAAGCGGACGTTCGCGCCGCGCTGCGGTCGTAGGTCTGGCCGTTGACTTGTTCGCGCTCGCCCGCTACATGGCCACGGCTTCCTTGGCCACGAGACCAACGTAATAGTCGATCGATCGGCGGAGGCCCTCGTCGAATCGGAGTTGCGATTCGTAGTTCAGATGCTGACGGGCTTGCGTGATATCGGCCAGGCTCTCGCGAACGTCGCCGGCTCGGGCCGGAGCGAAGATCGTCTCAACGCTCGTGCCGAGCAGCTTGTTGAGATTGGCCAATAGATCCAGCAGATTGATTTGATGGCCGGTGGCGATATTGAACACCCGGCCGGAGACATTCGGCGCATCGGCCGCGAGCAGGTTGCCCGCCACGACGTCGCCGACGAAAGTGAAATCTCGCGATTGTCTGCCGTCGCCAAAGACGGTGGGCCGCTGATTGCGCAGCAGCAACGTAATGAATCGCGGGATGACAGCCGAGTATTCGCTGTTGGGGTCTTGCCGTGGACCGAAGACGTTGAAATATCTGAGGGCCACGGTCTCGATTTCGCCCATCGCGGCGAAAGCCTGGCAGTAATACTCAGCGGCGACCTTGGCGGCGCCGTAGGGCGAGATCGGCATGGGCAGGTCCGTCTCGCGTTTGGACGCCGCCGGCTGATTGCCATAGGCGCTGCTCGAGGCGGCGTAGACCAATCGGCGAACACCGGCTTTGCGAGCCGCGTCGAGCAGCGTCACCGTGCCGGTGACGCAAGCCGCATTCGTGTCGAGCGGGTGTTCGACGCTGCGGGGGACCGAGGCTAGCGCCGCTTCATGAAAGATGCAATCGACGCCTTCGACCGCCCCGGCGACAGCATCGCCGTCGATCAAATCGGCCTCGATGAATTCGATCTCATTCCGCACGCCCGAGAGATTTTCCAGATGACCGGTGCACAGATTGTCGAGCACCCGGACTCGATCGCCTCGTCGGACCAGGGCCTCTACGATGTTTGAACCGATGAACCCGGCGCCGCCGGTAACCAGAACTTTACGCATCCGAAATCCTCTGGGCTGAGTTTAGCTTTTTTCACGCGAATCGCGGCTCGCCGCATCCGGCTCTACCGATTCAGATTGTAGCGGTTTTGACGGCCGTTTTGCGGCTGCGCGGCAGCAATGCGAGTGACTGTGCGAACCTAAGAATCTTAGGTTGAAAAACGATCTAAAGTGATTCGCCAGCCGGGCGGCGTAACGGTCTGCTTTAGAGCCGCGCACGAAGTAAGCGTCGCGCGACCTTCCTTCAGGAAAAACCGCTTACTGCGTGCGCGCCTCAATCCTTCCCTTCATGAGCCACTTTGGGCCAATACGCATCGAAGTTGAAATTGATGCTGTTATCGCCGTCGTGGCATTCGATGCACGTCTTGGCGGTTGCCGGTACGCGCATCAAAGCTCGCAGGCCCGCCAAGTCTTGGCCAGCCGGCGCGGCGCCGTTCTCCGCGGCTATGTGAGCCGAGCCGGGCCCGTGACAATTCTCGCAGCCGTTTTGCGCCAAGAGCGGAGTCTTTTGCAGACTCTCATAGCCGCCCTTGAACGGATGAAATTTCTGCGGCGACCAACCGGTCACATGGCAACTTAGACATTCAGGATCGAACTGCCGCGGCGGCGTTTGTTTGACCAGCGTGTCCAGGGCATGAGCGTGCGGCGTCTTGCTCCAGATCGCGTAGGCCTTCGTATGACATTCGCCGCACGCTTTCGAGCCGACGAACTCGGCGCCCGATGGATGAGCGGCCGGCTTCAGGTTGAGCCCCGACAGACCCATCAGCTTGAGTTGGTCCTGGTAGCTGGCCAACATCTGCCGCATCTCTTCCGACGGACCAACGAGCTTGCCGGCGATCTCGATCTTGTCGAATTTCGCGTCGAGCGTGACCGCCTGAAATCGGAGTGGCTGTTTCGGATCGTCGAACAGTCCAATGACGTTCGCGGCCATCCCCTTTTCGCCCACTTCGATGAGTCGCGTTTTTGTCCCCGGAACGAGTTCCGGCTCGCGCGGCGGCACGGCCGCGCCGCCCGAAAAAACGATCAGGTCGAACTCGGGAAACTGTTTCGCCAGCGCCGTGGCTTCGTCTCTCGTCGCGTGAGCCAAGAGCAACAGGTGATCGCATTTGGCGGCCTTGAGATCGGGCAGGATTTCCTTGATCGCCTCGTCGGCCGACTTCGTCTGAATGTCGCTGTTGTTGATCGTCTTCCGCTCCGACTCGCCGAGAACGGCGGTCACGCCGATCTTCTGTTTGCCCGCGGGGATGATTCTCATTCGAGGCATGAACGGCTGATCGAATCCGAACAGCGCCGCATTGGCCGAGACGAAGGGGCTGGGATTTTCCTTGTCGACTTCGACGACGGCGGCCGTGAGCACGTCGGCCGGCAGACGCAGATCGTCTGCGCCCAATGCGACGGCTTGATAGTGCATCGTCTTGAGCGCATCGATCGTCGCTTGAAACTTGAGCTCCGATTGCTTGCCGTAGCGGTGGATCTGGCCGCCAACATCGACGGGCACGACATTCCAGCCATCGGCGACCAACTTTTTGATCAGGTTATGTCGCCGGCTGAGGCCCCCTTTTTGATTTTCGCGGCCCGAGCAGCCGCACGGCTCGACGTAGCCCATTTGCATTCCAGTGGCGACGACGACGGCCTCGGGCTTAGGCCAATTTTTGAAAAGTGGGTCGCCGGGCTGCGCAGCTCGGCCCGAATCGCCGGCATCGGCTGCCCGCGGCGCCGGTTTGCCGCCAACTTGATCCGAGGGCTTTTCGCTGGTCGAGCCATCGCTGGTCGGTTCGGCAGCAGGCTGTTTGTTGGCAGGCGCCTTATTCTCTGTCGCCGGATCTCTAGGGGGTTCGACTCTCTTTTCCGTCGTTGGTCTTTCCGGTTCCGAGGACTCGTCGCGTTTCGGCTCAACAATCGGCTTGGCCTGGGGCTTTGCGTCCGGCTCGTGTTGTTTGGGGCAGCCCAGAGACATCAGCAGCGCGCCACAAAACACGACGGCGCCCACAATCGGCCGGGCCAGCCTGTTCTTCCGTGAAGCCTTCAATCGATGTCCTTCCGTAATGACTCGGATTACTCGACCGCGTATCGAATCAGAATTCGCAACTGTTTCGGTTCGGCGAGGCCCGTGTCGATAAACAGTTGCACCAAGTGACCCTGTTGATTTCCCAGATGTGCGACGGGCCGCGACCCGGGCGGAATCTCGATGGCCAGCGGCACGCGAGCGACGGTCGGCGAAAGTTTTTCCGCGGCGCCGAGCGTGGCCTGCAAGTCGTCCGGCTTGATGCTGTCGATCTTCAGTCGCACGTCGGCGGCCGGCGTGCCCCGAACCATCAAAAATAGTTTGGCCTTCGCGCCTTCGCGGCTTTGGATTTGTCCCAACATCAGGATGCCCCCCTCGGCGTTCCAGTTGACGCCAACGACCTCGATCGGTCCATTGACTTTGCCATCCAGCGGCAAATCGATCTTCGGGTGGTCGGGCAAATTGAGTTGGATTCCGATTGTCTGTTGAAACGGCCCGGCTGGCAAGCCGGGTTTGATGGCGACGGTGAGCGTCACCCCGCTCTTGGCGCCCGCGAATTTTTCCAGTTCGCCGCGAGTCATCTTTTCCGTCTTCAGGTCAAAGTATTTCGCCGAGTTGGGCTCGACCAGAGAGTGTTCGACGACGGCTAGATCATCGGTCGCGAACGACACGATTCGCGCCGACGCCTTCGCGGTCTCGCCAGCGGAAAAGCCGCCGAACGTCAGTCGATCGGGCTCGATCTTATAGGCCGAGACGATCTCGCCGGCGACGACCAGATCGAGCGTCGAGTGGTCCGGATCGTTCGTGACGATCGTGGCGTTTTGGCGAAACGGGCCGAGCGATTTGCCATGCCACTGGAGCGTGATCTTCGCGCGTTGGCCTGGTTTCAACTGCTCCTTTTCGATCTTGGCGACCGTGCAGACACAACTGGATTGGCCGGCGGTGAGCGTCAAAATCCCCTGGCCTTCGTTTCGAACGACAAAATCGTGTTGCTGCGACTCGTCGCGCTCGGCGCTGCCAAAATCAAAATCGTGCTCGCCGTTTTCGAGCACCGCTTTGGGGTACACGCCGGGCGGATTGACGGTCGGCGGCGCGGGAGCGTCTCCCTTGCCGCCATAGATCACGCGATCACCCCCTTCTGGCCGCGGTCCCAGTTCGACGACCGTCGCCGCCAAGCCGATTGAGAGCCCGGCGACAATCGCGATCGAGATCAGGATCCAAATCCGCATGGGGTCACTTACTTGAATGTGTCGGCGGCTCTCTTCCCGAAAATGATACGGTCGGCGCGGCCGCGTTGTTCGGCGGTCAGCTTCTTGTCGACATGCGGCATTTGATCGTCGAGCGCGAGTGCTTGCATGGCGACGGTCCGCGCTTCATCGGCGCCGCCGGTCGCGTCGAGCGCCTCGGCCAGATCGCATTTCGTCGCCGCGCTGGTTGGGTAAAGGAACACCGCGGCCCGCAGACATTTTACCGTCTGACGGCCGGCATGACTCTGGCTATTGTCCTTAAATATCTCCAGCCAATCGCGGCCGACTTCTTGCCACGCGATGCTCGATCGCGGCTCGACGGTGAGCCAACCGAGCGAACAGGCCCCAAACTCTTTGACGAGATCCTCCGATCGAGCGCCAGGCTTCCCGCTTTGACGCCAGCGGTCCAAGCTCATTTGGGCGAGGTAATGCCGCGGTTCGCTCGCCCAGGGATCGGCCAACATGGCCTGCTCGACAAAATGCATCAACTCCGGGCCATTGTGTCGGACGAGCGTGTCGCGAGCCTTGGCCATTGCTGCCTGGCAATTTAAGATAGGACGGTAGCCGGTTTGGTATTGTGCAATGCCCAAACAGGCGACGAAGACAAACAACGGCGCCCCGATCCACCGCGACAGCGACCTGGAGTCGCTTGGCCGGTCTGTCGCGACCGCGCCCAGCGCCAGGGCCAGCCACAGAGTTTCGGCCACGCCGGAGAACGCAATTCCGCCGGACGATAGCAGTGTCACGAGCAACGTCAGTACCGCCAATCCGAGGAGTGGCGGCGGCAAATCGCCGTCGCGAATCCACGGGTACACGGCTGCGATTATCGCCGCCGCCAGCGCCAGCCCGGGCAATAATTCTTCCGCGCGATCCGGAAATCCGAACAGCGGATTCATGGCGATAGCCATCAGGACGCCTGCGGCGCCGCCGCCAAAAATCCACCATGGGACGGCAGTGGCGGTTATCGGCGCCGGCGTTGGGGACTCCTTTCTTCGCCTGAATAATCGGAGGAAAAACAGGCCCGTAATGCCAGCGAACGCAATCAGCGCCGGTATCCCGGCAACTGCGGCGATTTCGAATAGAAAGTTGTGCGGATCGCTGATCTCTTCGCTGGCCTGCGGCAATTTGTAAGTCGTGTAATAATCGCGGAAGTTGCCCGGCCCACAACCGAGCAGTGGCCGATCTGCGATCATCGACGTGGTCGACCGCCAGTATTCGATCCGGAAGCTGAACGACCGGGTGGCGCGTTCGAGCAAATCCGGCCGCCAGATTTCCATGCTGGCGACCCCGATTACGATCGCGGTGGTCGCGCCAACGGCGCCGATCGATAACCAGCGACGGGCGGAGCGTCCAAACCACGGCGCGCCGCTCGACCGAATGGTTGTCAACACAATGAGCGCGGCGCCGACGATCGCCCCGATCCAGGCCGCGCGACTATGCGTGAGATACAATGCGCCGCCGAGTATTAAGACGCATCCCGCGACGCCCCAAAGAAATCGACGATCGGTGTTCCCGCGAGCAGCCGCATGCACGCCAATACCGGCCGCGAGCACCAGCCAGGGCGCCAAATACGCCGCCAACGAATTGGTCAGCGCGAACGTCGCATACGGCTCGGGACTATATAGCCGGTCGCGAAACCGTCTGTATTGCGCCGACTCCGGCGCCGGCGTGTCGTAGAACCCCGCTTCGCGAAAGGAGTCAGCGGCGGACGCCTCGAATTTAATTCGATCCGCCGGCATCGATACGAAGTATTGATGCAAGGCGCTCGTTGCCAGTATCAACCCGACGCCGATCATCACCGCGACGATGGCGCGAGTTTCGCGGCCGCTGGGCGCCAGTTGCCGCACCAGCAAATACGAGGCGAGCGTCGCCACCCCTTCCCAAAGTTCGTTGAACGCCGGCCGAGGCGCTCCGTTTACCGCGCCCCGCAGGGCCGCCCAGGTCCACCACGCAAAAAAAACAACCACGGGAATGTCGATGCACGCCAGTCGTGCACTGAATGATGGACGTCCCAACTGGCTCAGCACCCACAGCAGCGCGAGCACGATCCACAGAATGGCAAACGGCTGGCCATCGCCGATCCACGGGCCGCCATCGCTAGTGACCAGCGGCCGCGCGACCAAGAGGGCGGTGACTCCCGCCAGAATCCAGCGACGAGCGGCAGACGGCGCGCTCGCTGCCGATCCGTCCCCCTGGACCGCCGCGATCCGCCGATCGTGCTGTCGCTTCCGCCGCGACATCGAATTCTCCGTAGTAGTAGGTCAGGCACTCTGTGCCTGACGATCGCCACCGACCGTTTGGTGAAATCAATTGTGCGCGCCCGTCAGGCACTGAATGCCTGACCTACCGCTCGCGCTTTGCTTTTCGCCGGGCCGCCGTTTCCAATATCCCAATCAGCAGCAGCACGCAGCCAACCAGCAGCACGATTGTCACCGCGCCAAGCTGGTCCACTTCATGCAGCAACAGGGCGCCCAAACCGCAGGTCGCAGTCAGCAGATAAATCGTCAGCACGGCCTGCGTCTTGCTTAGTCCTAGCTCGACCAATCGGTGCGAAAAATGGTTCTGGTCGGCCTCGAAAGGACTCGTTCCTTGTCGCAAGCGAATCCAAATCACGGTAATCAAATCATATAGCGGCACGGCAAAAACACACACCGGAGCCAAGATCGCGTGCCGCGGCAAATCGTCGCCGGCATACGTTGCAATGAGCGATACCGTCGCCAGCAGAAACCCGATCAGATAGCTGCCCGCGTCTCCCATGAACAACCTCGCCGTGGGTCGATTATGCAAGAGAAACCCGAGCATCGCTCCGACTAGCACGAGCAGTAGGCCGGCGACGAACAGATGCGGCTGATGCGTCTGCGGATCGGGAACCAGAAGCATGACCGCCGCCAAGATGACCGCCGCGATCGTCGCCACGCCGGCCGACAAACCGTCCATGTTGTCGAGCATGTTGAACGAATTGACGAGGCCCACGATCCAGATGAAACTGACGCCGCCAGCGAGCCACGGCCAAGCGTCCAAGAATCGGAATCTCCAGCCGCACCCATAGACAGCCGCCAGCGCGACCCCAGCTTGCAGCGCTAGCCGCAGTCGCCAGTTCAACCCACGGCGATCGTCGGCCAACCCGAGCAGCATGAGCACGGTAGCCAAACCGAGCAGCGTCCACAGGGCCGATGATTGGGCCCACAGGCCAGCGAGATGGGGCCGGATGAAATCGACAGTGGCCCAAACCCCACCCGGCGCCGATGCTTCCCAATGCGATTGGCGAAGATACCAAACCACATATTGACCGGCAGCCAGCGGCGCGACGATCCCTAGCCAAATGGCCAACCCACCACCAAGGGGCGTCGGCGCGACATGCACCTTGCGCCGGCCCGGTCGATCGACAAGACCCCACCGCGGCGCCCACCGCCGGGCGGCGAATCCGGCCAACCAACTCACGATCAGACTTGGCGCCACGGCGCCGAGAACCAGCGCGGCCAACTGTCGCTCGCTCACGTCGTCGGGTCTCGCGCTACGGTGCCGGATGAGAAACTTGACTGCGCAATCGCTTTCGGGCCTCGAGAAAAAACTGCTGATAGTCGGCCCTGCGATAATCCGGAAAGGTCCAATCGCGGTGCTGCCAGCGGCCGTCCTTGAAATACAGCGTAACCTCGGCGAAGATGCCGCGGCCCAAATAAATCCGGTGGGCGTGATCCTTCGTCGACGCGAGGACCAATTTGGCCAGCGTCATATAACCCGGATCGAGATTGAGCGGCCGCGACTCGGCATGTTTCGCCGTGGCCGCATATTGTCGCTCCCAGTCGTTGGCAGCCAGTTTCCAGTCGATGAGATCGGCGGGGTCTCGCAGTTGTTCGAACGCCCAAAAGCATTTTTTGATCCCGGCGCCCATCGTCGACTCGTAATAGTTTGTCTCGACGAACGAGAAGCGGGGGCTCTCCAGCGCGATCGATCCCCAGGCGGCTATGGTTCTCTCGCGACCCCAGTCGAGCGCCTCGTTATAACGGCTGAACGCCGCCACGATCGGCAAGACGGGCGATTGGTCGTGAAGGTCGCCCATGGAAGATTGATAGAAAAAAATCGCTTAAAAACGTAGCGTGCCGACAGCCAAACTATCACAATGGGTCCCGGGCGGCGAGTGGCCGTGACGTACCGATCATTCGCCCGCAAAACTGTAAATCCACTTTGGGGCAACCATGAATCCTGTCAATTCTCGCCGATTCGGAATGCTGCTGAAATCGACATCGGCAATCGTTGTGATTGCCGCGCTATCGACGTCCTTGGCGCAACGAGCCACCGCCGAGGCCGAAGCGGGCAAGTGGATTTCCATCTCCGACACGGTCATTGTCCAGCTTACGAAAGAGAATAAAAAAATCGGCTATCCGGGGCTCACTGGCGGCGTAGGCGTCGATCGCGTGACGGGCGATGTCTATATGGTCGTCTGCGATCAGGGCCTGTGGAAGAGTTCAGACCAGGGGCAGACGTTCGCCCGAGTGGACGACGGCAACGTGACGGGCCGCTGCGAAACGGGGTTTGAGTTCGACTTCGACCCGGCGGGCAAACGGCTGGCGTGCTTTACCGTTTACGGAAACTCGGCCCTCTCGTCCGACGCGGGTAAATCATGGCGCCGCAGCACGGCCGGCCACAACGACTTTGTCTCTGTGGATTGGTCGAGCGATAGCCTCGTCACGTTGAAGCACGAGAGCGGCGGCGTGCTCATCAAAAGCGATGATGGCGGAAAAACTTGGGCTACGCTCGGCAAGGGCTTTTTCAACGTCGGCCTCCTCGACGCCAAGACGCTCGTGGCCACCAAGGAAGGCAAAGCCTCGAGCATCATACGCAGCACCGATGGCGGCCAAACTTGGAGCGAAGTCTCGAACCTGAAACCGGTCGGCCGCGCCCCGCGTATAACGAGCGGCGCCGTGTATTGGGTTGGCGATCAAGGCCTGCTCGTCAGCCGCGACAAGGGCGCCAGTTGGGCTCAACTCGGCAAGCCGGTCAAGGCGATGCTCGGCCCGTACTTCGGCAAGGACGAAAAACAGATCGTGGTCGTCGGCAAGGAGGGCGTGATGGAAACGACCGACTCCGGCGAGACTTGGAAAAAGGCCGCCCCGCTCCCACCCGGCGTCGAAGGAGACGGTATGTCGCAATTCGGTTGGGACCCGACGCACAACGTCTTCTACGCCGGAAAAATGGGCAAGTCGACGTTTAAGTATCAGCGGTAGAAGCCCTCGCAAAAACCTCCCTGAAGGGGCGCATCAAAAATCACGGCGCGGCCCAGCCGGCCGGCAATACTATGTTAATTTGCCAACGACGATTCTTATTGACGGCTGCCCTTGTCGCACTCGCGACGTCCTTCGCCCACGTCCCTCAATCATTCGGGGCCGAGCCGTTCGCTAAGCCATCCTCTCCCGGCGCAATCGGCCATCGCGTGCCCAACGTCGTCCTGAACGGCGTTGACGGCAAACCGCGTGCGCTCGACGATTTCGCCGACAAAAGGGCGATCTTGCTGATCTTCGTCACCACCGAGTGCCCCATTGCCAATCGCTATCTGCCCGTGCTCGCACAGCTAGCGAAGAAGAACGCCGACCAACCCGTGCAATTGCTGGCCATCTATTCCAGCCCGACCGACGACGCCGAAAAAATCGCCGCGCACGTCAAGCAGTTCCATATCGACTTTCCGGCGCTGGACGATCGCGACCAGCTTCTCATGCAAGCGGTCGGCGCCGAAAGATCGGCGGAGGTGTTCTTGCTCGACGCCCGGCGGGCGATTCGCTACCGAGGCCGCATCGACGATCGGTTTGGATACGGTCACGAGCGCGATTCGGCGATGCGGGACGACCTTGAAATAGCCTTGGGCGAGCTACTCGATCGCAAGGAGATTTCCGTGCCGCGCACCGAGGCCAAAGGCTGCGTGATCAGTTCGGCCAAGCGCCAATCGTCGCCCGGCGCCGTCACCTACGCCGATCGGGTCTCGCGGATTTTGCAGGACAAGTGCCAAGCTTGCCATCGACCCGGCTCGGCCGCCCCGTTCTCCCTGCTCCAGCCGGACGACGCGATACACTGGTCCGAGATGATCAAGCAAGTCGTCGTCGAGCGGCGCATGCCGCCGTGGCACGCCGATCCGCGTTACGGGAAATTCTCGAACGATCGGCGACTGTCGCAGGACCAAATCGATACGCTCGTCAGTTGGGTCGACGGCGGCGCGGTAATCGGCGACAAGAGCCAGCTTCCGCCGCCGCGCAAGTTCGCCGACGGCTGGACAATCGGCACGCCGGATGTGGTGTTCGAGTTGCCCCAGGAAGTGACCGTTCCGGCGACGGGCACGGTCCGTTATCGCTACTTCGAGACGCCGACGAATTTCAAGGAAGACGTGTGGATTCAAGCGGCCGAGGCCAAGCCAACCAATCGAGCCGTCGTGCATCACGTCATCGCATTCTACCGCGACCCTAAACAGCCGAAGGGGCGGATCGAAGACCAGTGGATCGCGGGCACGGCGCCCGGCGACATGGCGCTGGTGCTGCCGGCCGGCGTCGCGCGAAAAATTCCCGCCGGCGCCACGCTTGTCTGGCAGATGCATTACACGCCCACCGGCAAGGAAGAAAAAGACCGCTCGCAACTCGGTCTGATTTTTTACAAGGGAAATCAGCCGCCCGAGCACAATGTCCAGACGCACGGAATCTCGAATCACCAATTGCTGATTCCCGCGGGCGACGCCAACTATAAGATTGAAAAGGAATTCACCGTCCCGCGCGATGCCTCGATCCTGTCGTTCATGCCCCACATGCATCTGCGGGGCAAGGATTTTCTGTATCGGGCTACTTACCCGGACGGCCGCGTGGAAACGCTGCTCTCGGTTCCGCGGTTCGATTTTTCGTGGCAGAGCACCTATCGCTGCGCCGAGCCGATCCATCTGCCCAAGGGAACGCGAGTCCAGTGCGTGGCTCATTACGACAACTCAGCCGACAATCCCGCCAACCCCGACCCCAAAAAGACGATCCACTGGGGCGACCAAACCTGGGACGAAATGATGATCGGCTACATGGATTACTACTGGGACGACGAACCGAACGTGGCGGTGAAGTGAATGATTGTAAGTCGCCGCGGCCTGTGTCGCTTGCAACATAATCGGCACATTCATTTTCGCGGCACAAGCGACACGCCGCGATCTTTCAAGACGGCTTCCAGTTTGGAGCGATCCGTTTTCGAGGGATCGATCAGCGCGGTGATCCGTCCGGCTTTGAAGTCGGCGGTGGCCGTTTCGACGCCGTCGAGCTTGTAGATCATCTCGTAGGCCGCCAGGTCGCAGGCTTTGCAGTCGAGGCCGGCGGCTGGGATTTCGATGGATTGCAGCTTATCGCGCGGGATCGCGCGAAGCGGCTTGACGCCGAACGTGGAATGCGACACCGACCGCAGTCGATTGTCGAATTGCTCGACGATCTGCTCGGGTTTGGCGTCCGGAAACAGCTTTTTCGGATCGTATTGGACGGTAATTTCCGCGTTGCCGAAATCGATGGCGGTAACCGTAACGCCGGGAAGCCGTGCAATGGCTTCGCGGAGGTCCTTTTCGCGATCGGGCGAAAACAAACCCGTGATCTGATGTTTGACCGGTATCGGTGACGCCGCTACGCGATCATCGGCTTTCGTCCCACCGGCGGCGAAGCAGACAATCACGAGTAACGAGGCAAATCGGATTCGCGAAAGCAATTTCGTCGTCATTCTAGTTTTCCAATGAAGCATTTTGGCCGCGGCGCGACCCTGAGACGTCGAGCCACGATGGAACAAGGCGTTCAGCGAGATTGAAAGATTTTGCTTTGTGCCAATTCGTGAATGAGCACACGGGCGCCACCCCCCTTGTTTTGCGTTTTGGCGACAATCTCGGCGACCTCATCGCGATCCGAAAACGACATTTCCCGACCAATGGCATAGACGGCGAATTGCTGGGCCAAGTTTTTCAGAAGCCGCTCGCTATCCTCGGCCAGCAGGGCCTTCAGAGACTGAATATCCCCAAACGTCCGCCCGTCGGGAAGTTCGCCGCTCGGATCGACGGCCGGCCCCAGTTTGAAACTGATGCCGATAAACGGGTCGATCGAACCGCGCGGCGCCGGGTCGCCCGCGCCAATCGATCGATAGCGGGTCCGCCAACCGCCAATTACATCGAACGATTCGAGCGCAAAACCAGCAGGATCCATCTTGGCATGGCACGCGGCGCAGGTGGCGCTCGAGCGGTGCTTGTCGAGTTGCTCGCGAATCGTTTTGGCGCCCCGCACATCGGGCTCGATCGCCGGAATGTTCGGCGGCGGCGGATCGGGCGGTCGACCGAGCAGCCGACCCACGACAAACGCGCCTCGCGGCACGGGCGATGTCGTCGTGCCGTTGGCCGTCACTTTCAAGACGGCCGCCTGTGTGAGGAACCCGCCTCGGGGGCAGTTTGCCGGCAGTTGTACGCGGCGAATCTGCGAACCGCTGACCCCCGGAATTCCATAATGCACGGCCAGCTTCTCGTTCAGCATCGCGAAATCGGACGTCACCAGATGCCGCGCGTCCAAATCCTTGTCGATCAACTCGCGAAAATATGCTCGCGTTTCGAGCACCATCGAATCTTGCAAATAAGGACTAAACTCGGGATAGAGCTTCGAGTCGGGGTCGTTGGCCGAAATCTGGCGGAGCTTAAGCCATTGGCCGACAAAATCGTCGACAAACCGATCAAACTTCGCGTCGTGCAGCAGTCGCTCGACTTCATCGCGCAGCGACTTCGCATCGTGAAGCTTGCCGGCCGTCGCCAGCTCGATCATTCGCTCGTCCGGCATTGAGTTCCAAAGAAAATACGACAGCCGGTCGGCAAGCGCATAATCGTCGAGCTTGTCGCCGCCGGTCTTGTCGCTGCCAGCCTTTTCGCCGGCGGTCTTATTACCGTCGGCACTGGCCAACTCGACGTGGTACAAGAAGTCGGGCGAGCAGAGCGCGGCGCGATAGGCCCACCGCATGGCCGTCTCAAAACAATCGCCAGCCTTGAGCCGCGCTTCGACCTTGGCCACGTAATCCTTTCGCACGGCCTCGTCGACGGGGCGGCGAAACGCCTTGGGAAGAAACGCGGCCAGCAAACGATCCGCGTCCACCGCGGGCTTATCGCTCGAAACGGTCCAAATGCCGCTAATCGGATCGGGCTGATTCTTGCCGGCGCCGACTTCTTGTCGCACCGCCGCTCGTTTTGGCGCGTGAACGCCTGCGTGTTCCGCCAGTTTGAATTCCACGAGCGGCAGATCGCCGAACAGCAACTTGTGACTCGCCGGCGGCCATACATCGTTGATGGGACCTTCGATATCGAACCAATCGCAGGCAATCCCGGGACCGGTAAAACCCATCGCCCGCTTGGGCCCACGCGTGTTGGCGTTCAGGGCCAGCGAAGCCGCGTTGAAGCCGATCGTTTCCTTGAAGTTCAACCATGTGTCGAGTTGATGCACCTCGGCGTCCATCGAGGGCGCATCGTAATAACCGAGCACATAGCTGGGATGGCCGCCGCCGCGACCGTCGCCGCTGAGTTGCACGACCGACAGTCGGGCCGCCTCCGTTCCTCGCGCCGGAAGCACCTTGCCTTGGTCCCACTGGAAGCTCCACAGCGACGTGCGAATCCGATATTTGCCCGGATAAAGCGTGACGAACTCGATGAAATAGGGATGAAACGATTCGTCCTCGTGACGAAACAGGCCGACCGTGGCGCCGTCGTTGAACGAGCCCAACCGCTCGTGAGCTCCCTGGTCCAGATGCATTTGCTCGCCCGGGGGCGGAAAATCGGGATCCGGTTTTTTGTCTTTGAGCAGCACGCCATCGCCATGCAGTAGCACATGAGCGACGAACCCCGCCGGGTTGGCCAACGAAATTCGCTGCTTGACCACCGAGGGCGCCTTCGGCTGCGTGGCGATCGCCATGTCGAGCGTGCGATCGGCCGCCTCCAGATATTTCAGCATATTTACATGCGAAATATCCAGCGCATCGCTGTTCTTGTCGAAGCCGTGAGCGGCGCCATCGGCCGGCAGTTCGCCTTGCAAGGGAATCCCGGTTAGCTGAAATAAATCGCGGACGGTATTTTCGTACTCGCCCCGGGTCAGCCGGCGCAGGCCCGTGCGATTTTCGTGCGGCCCGACGCGATTTCGCTCCTCGGCGGCCAGCAAGGCGTGGAGCCATTTCTTCACGGCCGCCAGTTCCGTCGCCGGTGGCCGATCCTTCTTTTTCGGCGGCATCTCTCCGGCGTCGAGGCGATCGTAGACCTTAAGCCAACGAGAGAAGCCTTCGGTGTCCGAAACGTCCGGCTTTAGCGACGAGAGATCGAGGCCTCCCTTTTTTGCGACGGAGTCGTGACATTCGTAGCATTGCGTCTCGAAAAATTCCGTGGGGGTCGAAGCTGCTCGAGCCGCAACGCAAGACATCCCGAACGCCAACATCGACAACAGCGACGAACGAAAAAGTGACATGAGGGCAGAACGACGAGGATGAAAGAGAAGGGCCGACATAAACGGCAAGTCGCTGGAAAATCTCGTTGCTCAACGGCAATCCGCTAGATCATCTCCAAGCCGCGGAGCGTGCTCTTGCCGGTCGAGAATTCGCCGGCTTCGATTCCCAGTCGCTGGAGCATCGAGACGAACACGTTCGTGAGCGGGTAGTTGTTTTCCTGGTCAAACGCCAAGTGCTGACCGTGCTTGAAGCCGCCGCCGGCCAGCAGCACCGGTAGGTTGTTATTTGCGTGCGAGTTGGCGCTGCCCATGCATGTGCCATAAAACACCATCGTGCGATCGAGGAGCGATTGCCCTTCTTCCTTCGTGTCGCCTAGTGCGCTCAAAAAGCTGCCCAGCGCGTCGAATTGCCCTTCCTCCTTCGCCTTGAGGTCCGCGATCACCTCGGGCCGATTGCCGTGGTGCGTGATGTTGTGAATGACCGTGGTGTCGATGAACAAGGAGATGACTCGCGTGGAATCGGTTTCCAAAGCGAGTTTCATGACATCGAACATGAGCCGGGTTTTCTTGACGAATTCGCGCGCGTCGTCGATATCTTCGGGGGGTGGAACGGTTACCTTCGGCTTGGGCTTTTGCTCCCACGATTCTGAGCTTTTCAAGCGCTGCTCGAGTTCGCGGACGGAGGTGACATATTGGTCCATTCGCTGCCGGTCGGCTTTCGACAGGATCCGATTGAGCCGCTTGGATTGCTCGCCGACGAAATCGAGCATGCTACGATCTTGCCGGAGGGCCTCGACGTTTTGATCGACCTCGTCGGCTTTGCCTTGCACGAACAGTCGCTCGAAAAGTTTTCTTGGGCTCCGTTCCGCGGAAATCGGCGCCCCGCTGCGCGTGAAGCTGAGCGTTTGGCCTCCCTCGCTGCTCATGGCCAGCACGAGTGACGGATACCGAGTGTGATTGCCGATGAGTTCGGCGGCGAATTGATCGACCGAAACCCAGTTGCGAAAACCGCCCCGCTCGGGATGAGGCGTTCCGGTCAGAAAGCATTTTTCCGCCGAATGGCCGCCGGTCACGCCCGGATGACTGACTCCCGAGAGCACGGTCAGCGCCTTGCGATGGTCTTTGAGACGATCCAAATACGGCGTGGAATCGTAGTCCAGGCCAGCCTTCTTGGGAAAGAAGAACTGCGGCATGATGCCCATGTTCGTTTCGATCGCGACCATTCGCCGGGGAACGGCTTGAACGGCCTCACGAGCAAAAGCCGGCCGCATCGCCTCGAGCAGCGGAAGGCCGACAACGAGTCCGCCGGCTTGCAAAAACGTGCGGCGCGAAAGACCCGATCGAGCGATTCTGGAAAATGATGCCATAAAAAAACCGGGGTTATGGCGCGGAGCGCTATTTCTTTTGCCAATCGATTCCCGACAGCGACGCGAGCGCCAAGATGAGCGCATGCGTCCCATCGCGGCCGTGGCCTTGACTGCGAAGCGCGATGTAGAGTTGCCGAGCTAGCGCCAGCCCGGGAAGCGCCAGCCCCATTCGTTCCGCTTCGGCCAGGGCGATGCCCATATCCTTAATGAAATGCTCGACGAAGAAGCCCGGCTCGAAGCGGCCGGCGATGATTCGCGGGCCGAGATTGCTCAGCGACCAGCTTCCCGCGGCGCCGGGGGCCACCGACTCCATGACCTTGTTCAAATCGAGGCCGGCTTTGTAGCCGTACAGTAACGCTTCGCAGACGCCGATCATGTTCGCGGCGACCAGCACTTGGTTAACCATCTTCGCGTGCTGGCCGGCGCCTGGGCCGCCGTGCCGCACCATCGTCTTACCCATCGCTTGCCAGCAGGGCTCCAGCGCCGCGACCGCTCGCTCGTCGCCACCGATCATGATCGACAACCGAGCCTCGCGGGCGCCGACATCGCCGCCGGATACAGGGGCATCGACGCTGTACACGCCTCGGGCCAAGGCCTTCTCCCCGATCTCGATCGCCAGCGACGGTTCGCTCGTCGTCATGTCGACGACGATCGTGCCTGGCTGGCTGGCCGACAACACGCCGTCGGCGCCTAGGATCACCGCCCGGACATCGGCTGGAAATCCGACGATGCTAAAGATGATGTCGGATACTTCGGCGACAGCACGCGGACTGTCGGCCCACATGGCGCCCTGCTCGACCAGCGGCCCCGCCTTCTCGCGCGTTCGGTTGAAAACCGTCACGCCAAAACCTTTGGCGATCAGATGGCCGCACATGCTCTTGCCCATTACGCCGGCGCCGATCCAGCCGATCCGCGTTTTGCCCGGCGCAATGGGAGCAATTTCAGGCAGCGATGAAGTCACGGGTCACTCCGGGGCGGCATTTCTCGGGCGCTGACAAACGGGCGAATGACGGCTGACGCGATCGCGTCTCTTCGTCATGCCGGCTTCGTCATTAGATAATGATAAGTCATTCGTCATTTCACAACCGGGGCTTCGGCGAAGCGCCTCCAGCTCCGGCCACCCGGACGAGAGCGTCCGTCGCTACCACCGGTGCTCTGGCCTCGACAGGATCTCATTCAAGATCATTGCCGTGCGCAGATTTTCCGCCGTCAGCACCGGCACGGCCGTTCGCTCCATCTGGTTCGATCGTTTGACGTCGGTCGCTTGCGTGGCATTGCCCAAGTTGCTCGCTCGCAGATGGCCGACCTCATGCGCGAAGTCTTGCTCGACTTGCCGCTCGAACTGCTTCTCCTGCCGATTGATCGAACTAATCTGGCCCGTGTTTTGAAATTGCTGATTGCTCAAAAATTTCTTGACGTGGTCCTCGATCGAATCGTGCGGCTTGTCGGCCGGCACGGCAGTCGCGTTTCCGGCGGACGCCACGATCACGGGTGGTTGCCGCTTGCGCGAGCCCCCTTGTTGCGGCGGCGTGTATTTCCTGGCCTGCTGCGGCTGACCGGTTCGCCCTTGATTAGGTCGCTGCTGACCACCGCGCTGCTGGTTCGGACGTTGCTCGGTGGCCGGCGGCTGGACAGGCCGTTGCTGGTTAGCGGCGGGTTGATTGGCCGCCTTTGCCTGCTGCGGTTCGCGTCGATTCGAGACCCTTTTCAAGAATTCTTCGATTTCGCCCCGCAAGGGATCGGCGTCCTTGTCCCCATCCGCCTGGTTGGGAATGCGAGGCGGCTGGCCGACACGACGCGCCGGCTGGGCCGGCTTGACCGCCGCATTGAAGATTCGGCCGATCATCTGGACGATGAACACCAGGATCGCAAACGCCGCGAAGAGAATCTCCGGGTTGAATTGAGCGGCAATGAGGCGAGGCATTAACATCGATCGTTCCTAATCCTTCTCTCGACTCGAAAAACACGGCCCTCACCCCAGCCCTACCAGAGGGAGAGGGAGCGGCTTTTTATGGACGGCAGCCCGAGCATCGTGCCGACATCATTGTTTCGCCTGCGCCTGCGAGTCCCTAGCACCTAGCCCCACCGCCCCTGGCCCCTGTTCTGCCGTCATCATTGCTTCGCCTGCATTTGCGATGTCGTCATCGCTCCCGAGCCGGCGATCGTGCGCCGCATATCGGTATCGGCCTGAACGTTGCGCAGCTTGTAATAGTCCATGATGCCGAGCGTCCCGCTGCGGATCGCGGTCGAGATCGCCTTGGGAACTTGAGCTTCGGCTTCGACGAGCTTGGCCTTGCTCTCTTCGATCTGGGCGACCATTTCCTGTTCGCGAGCCTCGGCCATCGAGCGGCGACCCTCGGCGCTCGCCCGAGCGACCCGCATCATGGCCTCGGCCTGATCGGCTTGCAGTCGGGCGCCGATATTATCTCCGACGTCGACATCGGCAATGTCGATCGACACGATCTCGAACGCCGTCTGCGAATCCAGCCGGCCGGCGAGCACGGCCTTCGAAATTCGCTCGGGATTGGCCAGCACGTCGCTGTGCTTGTCGGCCGAGCCGATCGCGCTGACGATCCCTTGCCCGACTCGGGCGATGATCGTCTGCTCAGTGGCGCCGCCGACGAGTTGATTGAGGTTCGCCCGCACCGTCACGCGAGCCTTGACCTTGAGTTGAATGCCGTTTTTGGCGACCGCCTCGAGTGAATCCTTGGCGGAGCCCCGCGCGGGGCAATCGATCACCTTGGGATACACGCTGGTCTGCACGGCTTCGAGCACGTCGCGGCCGGCCAGATCGATGCTGGTCGCCAGCTTGTAGTCGAGGCTGATCATCTTGGCTTTGTGAGCGGCGATGATCGCCCGAATCACGAGCGGTACTTTTCCGCCAGCCATGTAATGAGCCTCGAGCGCCTTGGTCGTGATCCCCGATTCCTCGCCGAGGCCCGACTGGACGGCCATGATTTTACAGCGAACGATGACGTTGGGATCGACCTTGCGAAACGTCATTCCGAGCAAATCGAGCAGCCCGATGCCGGCGCCGCTGGCAATCGAGCGAATCCAAAGCCGCAGATATTTCGACAAAACGGCGAAGACCACGATGGCCAATACCACCACGATAAAGCAGCCGCCAATTACAACAACCTTCCAGATATCACCATCGGCAAATAGGGTCATAGCGGATCCAAACACGGTGAAAACAGGGGGCGGCACGGTCTCAAGACTGAATTATACCGCCTCGCGCAGTGTTGCTGAGCCAAATGGCCTTGTCAAGCGACTGGCGCTGAGGCTGTCATCGGAGCGGTAGAGAGCGGACTTGGCCTTCCCATTCAATTTCGAGGCTGCACTGGGCCAATAACTCGATATCGTCGCTGGCTACGCCAACCGGCGTCTGTCGGCCAGCCTCGAATACGCCCGGCATCCGCTTGCCCAGCAGAACTCGCTCGTATGCGTACCCTGTTATTATCGAAACATCGTGGGTCAACAGGACACGGCCGTTTATTGCGGCCCACTCCAAAATCACTGGGTCGGATTCCGACGCAAGCCCAGCATCTTGGATGCGAACGATATCAATAACCGGTTTTCGACGTCGCAATCCTCGAACGATGTCGTTGTTGAAGTTCTCGTCGGCCGCCAAAAGCAACATGGGTGATTAACCCTCGCGCCGACGAGCGACGAGGCGGTCGCGAACGCCCGTGGAATCGAATCGCGTCTCGTTCGCACGGCGAACTTCGTCCGCGCCGCGCTGCCGCCCGCGCAAGTAGATTTCGATCTCGTCCGGATGATTTAGCGCATACGCAATCACCGAATACACGTCGGGGAGGCGCAAAGTCGGATATTGCTCGACGATGTACCCTGGAGTCAGCCCTTCCCGAAATGCGGGGACCACGGTGTCGAGCGTTATGCAAGTCGCTCCGCCTCGCATGACTCCATCCGGACCGGAGGTCGGCGGCGGCGCCTCGGACGTTGTTCGCATCGCCATACCGCTACCCCAGTTCATCGTAATCTGCCTGCTCAACTATATCGTGCTAACGACTGTTGAGGCAAGGTTATTGAAGCGGTCGACGCAGACCCAATATCACGGCCGATTAGAGTCGAGTACGCGCAATGCCTTGTCATGCGCCGGACTGCCCTTCAACCCGGCTCTCTGCCGGCGACAAGGGGGGCGGACGACGAAGGAGTCAGGATCGAGAGAGCACGGAGCGTGGGCAGCGGGACGTGACCGTTGCGATACAGGACGTTGTAGGCGCAGAAAGGGATGATGTGGCCGCTGGGAAGCAGGTGGTGGATGCAGCACTTCATGACGCGGCGGACGTCGAAGTTATAGGCATCGAGAAACGACGTGATGGTGATGCGGAAGACGTCTTCGGCGGCGAGTTGCTCCGTGGTCGCTCGCGTGAAGAATTCGGCGGCGAGGGATGGGAGGTCGGAGTCGGTCGCGGGAGCGTACGGTGCTGCCATCGTCACGCCGCCACTGCCAACAATGGCACTCGCGGAATGGGCGCCGTTAGTGTGGTGGCCGCTCAGGATAGAAGCCTGAGTCACGTCGCAGCAGCTTTCCGCGACAAGAAAACGCTCGATCAGTTCGCGGGCCTTTAGGCGCGTGAACGTGATGCCGTTGGCCAAAAGATCCAGATGCTTGCGGGCGTCGATGAACCGCGAGAGCGGCACGACGCGCCCGCCGCTGCGGTAGGCGTAGCTCAGCGTGTGACAGTTGGGATGAGCACAAGGCAGCGGAAGAAAATCGTCTTCGCGATACAGGCCGTTCGTTTGTCGGGCGATTTCGCGAACGACATCCGGGAAAGTGATCCGCCGCTCGAGCGTTTCGGGCAGCATGTAGCGGCCGGAATATGTCGTCGGCTGAAAGCTGATCCCGGTGATCCAAGGACGCTCCAGACCATACTGGACGATCGCGCCGATTTCGTGCTCGTTCACGCCAGGCTCGAGCGTTGTGACCAATGTCGTGCGCAGTCCGACGCGGCCGAGATTCTCAACGGCTCGCAGTTTGATCTGAGCCAGCGGCTCGCCGCGAAGCGTTTGATACACACTGTCGGTGAGCCCATCGAATTGAAGATAGATTTGCACCCGGTCGCGCAAATTGCCGAGATAGTCGATCAGCACGGGGTCGTGAGCCAGCCGAATGCCGTTCGTGTTGACCATCACGACATCGATCGGCTGCGCGCAAGCATATTCCAAGATTTCGGCGAATTGCGGGTGGATGGTTGGCTCGCCGCCGGAGAGTTGCAGTACCTCGGGGCGGGTTTCGACTTCCACCAGCCGATCGATCGCCCGGCGGCACTCGTCGACCGTGAGATGCTTCAAGCCGGGGCCGCTGGCGGAGAAGCACGTTGGGCAGGTCAGATTGCAGGCGGCGGTGATTTCGAGGAGCCCGACGCATGTGTGCTGTTCGTGCTCGGTGCATAGGCCGCAATCCAAAGGGCAGCCCTTATCGGGCTCGACGCCGAATTTTGGGGCCTTGCCGGGCAAACTGAATTCCATCCGATCGTATTGCGAGACATCCGAGCAAATAAAATCCTCGCGAACGCCATGCGTTGGGCACCGCTTACGAAAGTAAACGCGGCCGGCGCGCTTGACGATGATCTTCGCCGGAATGACGGCGAGGCACTCAGGGCAGAGACTCTGCGTCATGCCGAGGAAGCGGTGTTCGCGGAGTTTCATATTCATTTCTTATCCCACCATAAGCGCCGAAGGACGATGTAGCCGACAAAAGCCGCGATTGCGCCACTCACCGTGATGACAAACAGCATAACCCCAAAGAAATTACTTTCCGATGCGCCGGTCGCGGCCACGCCTAATCCCACGGGGAAACAGGTCGCCACGAAAGCAGCGCTGGCGGCGATGAAGGCTGCGACAACGACCGAGAACGAAGCGAAAAATGTCATCATCTTCTGACCCGAAGTCGGCGACCTGCCGGTAGTTTGTTTTAGACGATTGACGTTCCCGATCGTGCGTAGAGCCGCGGGGAAACACAAAATTGCCAGACCGATCGCCAGCCCAGGCGCAATCGAGGCGCTGCCGGCGATCACGGCAACAAGCGTCGTCCACAAGAACAAAGTCGTGAGGCTGAACTGCGTCGCGGAATAGTCCGGCGCAGCAGGGGAGGCGTAGGGATTCGCGGCTACCGATTCAGATGACCAATCATTTCCCTTCTCGCGAGGGCTTGCCGGCTGTGGATCGCTGTTACCACAAAGCCAACAACGCGTCTGGCCGGCGTTGATCGGCGCGCCGCAGTCGGCGCAGGCGGCCGGTTTTGCTGGAATTGAGGGTGTGTCCATAATTTGTCGAGCCAGCTTTCACTTGGCCTACATGAGTTTTGCCAGTCGATTTCTTTCAGTGTCAGAGGACACATACGAGCCGGTAAGCGACATAAATTGCGAGTGCGATGCTAATGAGCACAATGGGAATCAGCGCCACAAAAAATGCCTGGGCCTGAATTACCGTGACGGCCACCATACCGAGCGGAAAACATGACGATGCGAAGGCAACGGAAGCGCCTGTCGCGATCAGGACGACGATCCCTAATGATGAAAGGAACGCGGTGACTTTTTCATTCGTCGACGCCAACTTGCTTATCTTTGATTCCGCAAAGCCGGCAACGACTGCTGCCGGCTGTCGCCGGCGCTCCGCAATCCGTGCAAACGTTCGGTTCTTCAAGATTCGGATGTATGTCCATGAGATCGATTGTCCCGCCCAACTTAGTAGTCAGAACCGATGGACAACAACCGGTTATTGTCGAGCCGTTCGTCGGGAATAATCCTCAGCCGCCGTTCGCATCTGCCGAATCACTTGGCCTAAAATCACGCCGGTCAGCGCTAGGGCCACGAGAATGATCAGTTCGTAGTAGCGAGGCACGTTCATCGCCGTGGCGCGATCGGTGGCAGCGTAATATTTGACGAAGCCCAAGAGGAACATGTAGCTCACGATCGCGCCGATCGTGGTGGCCGAGACGAGTCGCAAGCTAAGTCGCAACGCGGCCAGCGCGAGGATCAGAAAATAGGCGACGACGATCGGGCTCCGCGGACCGTCGGCGATCGTGAGCACGGCGGTAAGAATCGCCAGGTCGCAGGCGGTCGTGATGTATTTGGTCGCCGCGGGGAAGAATTGGCGGCGAAGGCAAACGTGCGTCACGAGGGCGACCATCGTCCAGGCGATGGCCAAGCCCGTAACCGATCGATGAAATTGGTCGCCGACGAGTTTTGGGAGCTGCAGCGGCCCGATCTGTACGCCGTGATTGATCAGCTCGATAATGTAGAACGCGCCGACGCAGATCGTGCGAAGCAGATTCGCCCGGGCTTCGCCCTGGAACTCTTGCCAGCGGCTGACGATGAACCACTGGCGGTCGGCGGATGGGGAGGTCATCGTGGCGGGCGAGGAGTGATGGGTGAGGTGACGAGGAGCGAGACGTCGCTGAGCGCAATATAGCTGTTTAGCGACGCCTGGCAACGCGGGGACGGACAAAGGTAGGTCAGGCACTCTGTGCCTGACAGCGCGAGTTCGGGTGCAGGCGATACTCACGTCGCACGTGTCAGGCACGGGATGCCTGACCTACGACGCGCCGCTCGCCACATCGTCGAGCCACGACTCGACCATCGTCCCTTGGTTGGCGTTGCGGTCGATGTGCGAGAGCGTTTCCAGGCAGCGCTCCAGAGCAGCGGTCGCGGAGGTCTCGGTCCAGCCGGATTGGATGGCCCGCTGAGCGAGTGCGGACATTTCGGATAGCTCGGGTTGGTTGGCGGCGGCGGCGTCCAAGTTGGCGCCATGAAGACGGCGGACAAGGACGCGAAAGAAATCGATCGCAAATCCGACGAGCAGCCGCGATCGGGCCCGACGCAGCGGCGCCTCCTTGCCGGCCGCGTCGATAAATGACGTGACCGTCTGGGCCAAGCGAACGCTATCCAGCGGCTGCCTGGCCAGCGCGGCGAGCATGTCGCCGCGGAACGTCCAGAGCTCCGGATCCGCCAACTCAGCCGCGCGATCGAGACTTCCTTCGCTAAATTGGCCTAGCCGCTGGGCCTCCGCCGGATCGGTGGCGATGCCCTGCTCGACGAGCAACTGGGCCACGATCGCCCCGGTGAGCGGACGGAAGCGAATAATCTGTGCCCGAGAGCGAATCGTCGGCAGTTGTTTGTCGGCGCTCGTGCCGATCAGAATCAGGACCGAGCGCGGCGGTGGCTCTTCGAGCGTCTTGAGCAGAGCGTTGGCGCCTTCGACATTCAAATAGTCGGCATCGTCAATGATGCCAACCTTGCGTCCGCCCATGAAAGGCTTGAGACTGATGTCGTGGCAGAAGCCCTCATGCCCCCGGTGTTCGTGATCGCCGATCAGCAAAGCCAGGGGTAGGGCGCTTTTGTCGGCCGGCTTTTTCACGATCAGCAGGTCGGGATGTGTCAGCGCGGCGACTTGCACGCAGCCGGGACATTGGCCGCAGGGATCAAGCTGCGTCTCGGGATTGCGCTGACACAGCAGCGCTTGAGCCAGTTTTAGCGCAAACGCCCGCTTGCCGGTTCCCGCCGGGCCGACGAACAAAAAAGTGCTCGCCAACCGGCCACGCTCCAGCGCCTGGCGGAACTTGGCTACAACGTCGTCGTGTCCGAGGATGCCTTGCCACATGGGAGAATGCCGGGAGGAATGACGAATGACGAAATATCCAAAGTCTAATCAATAACTAATGACCCAATGACGAATGACGAAGGTCTGAGATTGAGTCGGACTTCGTGCTTTCCCACCCCCCAAATCCTAACTCCCAACTCTCTCCCTTTCTTACTCCCGTCTCCCGACTCCCGTCTCCCGACTCTCTGCGGCTTGCCGAATTTCCGTGGCGATCAATTCAATCGACTGGCGCGCATCGATGATCACGATTCTGTCAGGTCGCTGGGCTGCTTCGGCGAGGTAGCCGGCGCGGAGACAGGCGCGGAAGTCGTCTCCTTGAAGCTCCATGCGGTCGAGGTCGCGGTTGAGCCGGGTGGCGGCGATGTCTGGCGCCAGATCGAGGACGAACGTCAGATCGGGCTCGATACCGCCGGTGGCCAGATGCCCGATTCGCCACAGTTCCTTGGGATCTAGGCCGCCGGCGTGACCTTGATAAACAACGTTAGCCAATAGAAATCGATCGGAGACGACGGTCTGGCCGCGTGCCAGGGCGGGACGGATAAGCTCCTCGACCATTTGCGCCCGGGCGGCCATGTATAAGAATGCTTCGGCGGGTCGTCCGATCGCAACGCCGGCCCGATCGAGTAGCAGCGTGCGAATCGTTTCGCCCAGGGGCGTGCTCCCCGGATCGCGGCAACATACGACGTCGTGGCCCCGCTCTTTCAGCCAACCAACCAGCAGATTCATCTGCGTCGACTTGCCGCCGCCATCAATGCCGTCGAAGCAGTAGAACATGGGGAGCGAGGCGGGTGGTGAGTGGCGGGTGGCCGGTGACGAAGTGGATTTATCGCGAAGGCGCGAAGGAGGCTAAGGGGACGAAAGCGACGACAGTATTTTATGCGGCGCCGGTTAGTCCTGCGAGGGACGAAAACTGCTGCACGATCTCCAGACTGCTATGCAGCTTAGCAAAGTCAGGCCGCCGAGTATGTCGAGGCCGATGTCGGCGAGCGATGCGTTTCGATCGGGGACGAACCGCTGGTGAAATTCGTCCGAGGCCGCGACCAGGGCGATAACGACTAGCGAAATCGTGAACCACCAGGAGAGTTTCGAAGGCGGTAAGGTGGTAATCGTCAGCCAAGCTAACAAACCGGCCAAGCAGGCATACTCCGAGAAGTGGCCTACTTTTCGCAGAATCAGATTTACGCGATCGATCTGCTGTTCGCTGGCGGTTGGAAACGCCCAAACCAACACCGGATGAATCAGCCGTAGCGTTTTGCGCGGCGTGAACGTGCCGGTCGAGGCGAAGAAGATCAGGCCGAGCCAGACGATCACCGGCGCGAATCGCCACCAACGAAATTTCCCCTCGCGGCTGGCCGCCGGTTTTGGTTTTGGCGCCTCGGGCATGGGACCTCGTCGGTCAGGCATCCTGCCTGACAGCCTTGTAGGTCAGGCATCCTGCCTGACAGTTCGAGCATCCTACAGAACATTTCGTCGCGCTACCGGGGGCTTTCGCGAAGCGCCTCCAGTTCCGGCCACCCGGTCCCTCGGTCCGGTCTCAAGCCAAACGGTTCTCGTAGAAACTCTCACGCGAATTGTAAATTCAGTTGCTTCAAGCGCGACTCGGTCTCCGCCATCAGAGCGTCTTCCGACGCCGCCTCCGGTGCTTCGTAAGTGACCGAGAATCGCAAGAAAGCGCCGGCGTCGTCCCAAGGAACCGTACAGATCGAATGCTCAGTAATGAGAAACTGACTGGCCGCTTCGGCCGTGTCGAAACGTAGGCCGCCCAAGACGCCGCGCGGGCTTTTCACGTACAAGAAATATGTGCCGCCGGGCACCTTGCAGGAGAATCCGCAGCGGTTGAGCACATCGACGAGCTTTTGCAGCCGGCGGCGGTATTTTTCGCGGACCTGCGCCGGGATGGCCGTGTCGTCGAGCGCCGCGGCTCCTGCTTTTTGGATTGCCATGAACTGGCCAGAGTCGCTGTTGTCCTTGATGTCGGCGAAGGCGCGCACGATTCGCTCGTGACCGCAGACCCAGCCGAGCCGCCAGCCGATCATGTGAAAGCCTTTGGACATCGAATGGACCTCGACGCCGACGTCTTTCGCGCCTGGGATAGAGAGGAAGCTCAGCGGGGCCCCTTCGTAGCTGAGCATGATATGCGCCGCGTCTTGCACCACAACCAACTGATGCTCGCCGGCAAAGTCGACGACGAGGCGATAAAAGTCCGCAGTGGCGACCCGGCCCGTCGGGCTGTTGGGATAATTGAGCACGAGCAGCTTCGCCCGCCGGAGCACGTCGCTGGGGATCGAATCGAGATCGGGAAAGAAATCGTTCTCGGCCAACAGGGGCAGCCGATGAACGTCGCCGCCATAATATTTTGTGTGCGTGCCGGCGACGGGGTAACCAGGCACGGTCATCAGCGTGACATCACCCGGGTTGATGAACGCGGCCGGCAGCATCGCGAGCGCGGGCTTCGAGCCGATGCAGTGATTGACCTCGGTCGCCGGATCGAGCGCAACGGCGAAATTACGCTGCATGAATCGAGCGGCGGCCTCCTTATAGGCGGCGATCCCGTTGTCGGCGTAACCGCGGTTCTCCGGCCGATCGATCTCTCCGGCCATGACGGCGCGGACGCTCTCCGGCGCCATCTCGTCATTTTCGCCGATGCCGAAATCGATCAATTGTCGTTCGGGATGGTCGGCCAGGGCTTTCCGCTTGGCGCGCTTGATCTTTTCGAACTTATATATCTCCGTGCCTTTGCCGTAGTTGACGCCACCGATGCGGTCGGAGAAGAGCTGCTGAAAATAGGGGTCTGACATAGCGGGAGCTTGCTGGGAATTTGATCTGTAAGATGACGAAGATACGTTGGGGGCAAGGGCGGGCACAAGGGCGCGGGGCGTGACGCCGATACCGCGGCTAAACAGTTAAGCTTCAACGCCGTAGAACGCGGCCGCAGTGAGGCCGGTCCGGTCGCATACCAATCTCACAACCGCGTCGACCTCGGCATCGGCCAGCGGCGTGACATAACTCTCTGTCGGGCGGCGGGCGATCGTGTAAATCTGCACGAGCTTGATTTGGCCACCGGCTGCGACGATCTCATTCAGTCGATCGCAAAAAGCGAGTAGTTCGTCGAGCGGCGGCGATTGGCCGTTGACTCGCATGAAAAGGGCCTGTATGACGATCGGCCGAAGTAGCGCCGCGGAAGTAATGTTGTCGAGAATTTGTCGCAGCGGAATCGGCGTGCGATCGATGAGCTGAAAATATTCTTCCGAGCCGGCCTCGAGCTTCGCCCAGATTTCGCCCTGATGGCGGTCGAGAATCTCCAGGCCGCGCCGAACGTGGGGACGATGAAACATGCTGGCGTTGGTGATCAGCACCATTTTGACCGCGTCGAGCTTATGCCGAGTTTTTAGCTCCGCGCAGGCGGCAATGATTTCGTCGAAATTGCGGTAAGTCGTCGGCTCGCCATCGCCGGAGAATGCGATATCGTTCAACCGGCGGAGCGGCCCGGGAGTCGAGCGAAATTTGTCCGTTTCGAAAATGGCCCCCGACGCGACCAAGCTCAGCGTGGCGCCGAGTTCGCCCAATAATCCACTCATATCCACGAATTTCGTTTCGCTTTGGCGCGTTCGGTCCACCTGGCAATAGATACAGTCGAAATTGCAAACCTTGTCCGGATTCAGATTGACCCCGATCGAAATACCGCCCGAGCGACGGCTGAGCACCGGATAGACGTAGCGATTGTCGGCGAATGATCGTTCGTGATGCGCGTGGAGCGAAACGACCGGCAGCGGCGCGGAATCGTCGGGTCGGCTCGTTGGCGAGTCGCCGGGCATCATCAATGGCTTGCTGGACGGTTGCATGCGGATCCAATTTCAGTGACACCCAATTGTAGCCACCTGAGAAGCTCGCACAAAACCGCCTGGGAGAAGGGCCCGGCGTTTTTGTAGGCAGTTCTTATCTAAAAGAAATCGCAAATTGCGAACGCGAGGGCTCCGCGAATCACGCTTGTCGCGGCAGGGTCTTGCCCTTGAGTTGATAGACGTAGGCCAGCACTTCGGCGACGGCGGCGTACATCGAATCGGGAATCGGCCGATTGACCTCGACCTGCTTGTAGAGCGATTGGGCGAGCGGCTTGCGCTCGACGATCGGCACCCCATTCTCCAGAGCTAGACGCCGAATCCGCTGGGCCATCAGACCCGCGCCTTTGGCGAGCACGACCGGCGCGGCCATCGTCTCCGGGTCGTATTCCACGGCGATGGCCAGCTCGGTGGGATTGGTGATGATCACGTCGGCCTTGGGCACCGACTGTTGCAGGCGATTGAGAATCAATTGCCGCTGCACGACGCGGCGACGAGCGGCGACTTGCGGATCGCCTTGCATATTGCGCATCTCTTCGCGAACTTCCTGCGGAGTCATCTTGAGTGTCTGCTCGTGCTGCCACCACTGGAATAAGTAATCGAGCAGAGCCAGAATCAGCAGCGCGCCGGCGATTTTGAGGCTGGTCCAAAGCACGATATCGACCAGAAACGCGGCAATTTGCGGCAGGTCGAGCGCGGCCGCGCCTAGAATCTCCTCGCGGCGACTATAGAGATTCCAGAATGCAACGGCCGCCACGATCAATATCTTGATGATGCCGAATCCAAGGCGCACGAAATTCGGCAGAGCGAATAGTCGGCCGAAACCGGCCAAGGGGTTCACTCGCTGAAAGTCGGGCATCAAACGGTCGGGAACGAACAAGAACCCGAATTGAGCCAAATGGGCAACGACGCCGGCGATCAGAACGGTCGCCAAAAATGGCATCGCGCTTTTGGCCAATTGCTCAAGCAGGGTTTGGGTATGCTCGCTCACGAGGCCAACATCGATCGATAGCCAGGCCTCGCCCCCGAGTTGCCGCGAGGCATAGGCCGCGAAGAATTCGACCAATCCCATGCCGGCCATCAAAAACCAACTGATCGCCACGACCAAGATGATCGCCGAAGCCAAGTCCTGGCTCTGTACGATCTGCCCCTCATCTCGAGCCTGTTGGCGTCGGTGCGGGGTCGCGTCCTGAGTCTTGTCGCCGGACTGCTCTGGCATGGCGCGGGATTTTTATTGGTTAAGCGGAATATACAAAAGCGATCGGACGGATCGGGCGACACTGTTGGCTTGTCCAGCACTTCCGGCTGGTCTTCATGCTTTACCGTTTGCATCCCTGCTGGGATGCAGGCATCATGTTTTTTGTCGCGCGACAAAGGTTTCAAACGATGAACAATGAACGATGCCCTCATCGCTAGGGACTCGACGATAGGCTGGGCGCGACGCTGGCCGTCAGAGCCGAGATGGCCGCCTGCAAAGTCGGCTCGAAGTAATCTTGAAACAGCCAAGCGATCGCACCGATCGAAACAATCAGGGCGCCCATTGTCACGAGCGAATTTACGCCGAAGCCGAGCACCAGGATGTTCAACTGCGGCAACGTGCGTCCAACTAAGCCGAGCACGAGCGTGGCGAGGAGCAGGGCCACCATCGCGGGCGCCGCCGCCCGGATACCGAGCGCAAAGCTGGCCGACATCAGTGTGACGACCAGCTGTCCGAGCGACTCGGTCGCGGGGCCATGACCGATCGGCAGCGACACAAACGTGTGCAGCAGGGCGTCGAGCAGCACGCGGTGGCCCCCGATGACGACGAACACGGCCATCGCCACCATGTAGAGCATGTTCGAGAACAAGGGGACTTCCGCGTCCGTGCCGGGACTGAGCACATCCGCCAGGGCCATGCCGCTCATCTGCGCGATCACCTGCCCGGCGAGTTGCAAGCCGGACATGAGAATCATGACGCCCAAGCCCAGCACCACTCCGATTAGAAGCTCACCGGCCATCAAGATGGCATAGTCCGGCAGATTCTCGAGTTGTGCGATCGGCTTGCCCCATTGCAAGGGCGTTAGCAATAGCGCGAGACTCACGGCAAGCATCGCCCGGACGCGGACGGGAATGTGATCGCCCGTGAAAATGGGCGCCGTCGTGACGATGCCGCTAACCCGTGCCAGCACGAAGGTAAATAGGACAAACGGATTGAGGTATAGCGTTTCGAGCCACGCCATGGCAAGCGACCTTGGGATCGTGGTCTGTCTGGAAAACGCGAACCTTAGAGATTTTGCGGAATGCTCGCAATCAGATCGTGCGAATACTGCACGAGCTGATTGATGAGCCACGGAAGCGTGAAGCTGAGTACGAGCACCATCGCGATCAGCTTGGGCACGAACACGACGGTCTGCTCTTGAATTTGCGTTACCGCCTGGGCCAACCCGATTAACAACCCGACGACCATTCCCGAGACCAGCGCCGGCGCCGCCAGCCAGAGCGTCGTAATGATCGCTTGGCGCATGAGCTCGACGATGAAGTCAACGGATTCGGGTGAATTCATGGAAGAAAACTACTGTGGCGCGAGGGACGAGGGGTGGTGGGGCTAGGGACCAGGGAGGACCGGGGCGCGGCTTCACTGCGGGGGACAGGAGTGGGGTCAACCTGCTGCTCGTCTGCTTCGTTGCCTTCCCTAGCCCCTAGCCCCATCACCCCTAACCCCTTTCGCTCGCTACGTGAACCGCTGAAAACTCTGCAACAGCATGTCGACCACCAAATGCCAACCGTCGACCAGCACGAATAGCAGTAATTTGAACGGTAGCGAAATCAGCACCGGCGGCAGCATCATCATGCCCATCGAGATCGTGACGCTCGCGATCACGATGTCGAGAATCATGAACGGCAAGTAAATTTGGAAGCCGATCAGGAACGAAGTTTTCAATTCGCTCAGCATGAATGCCGAGAGCAGCACTTGCAGCGGCACTTCGTTGTAATCGGTCCACGCGTGCGTTCCCTCGGGCATGTAGCGGAAAAACATCCGAATGTCCGCTTCGTTGCCCGTCCGCTCGATTTGCTGAACCATGAACCGACGGATCGGAGCAATGCCGTCGGTCCAGGCTTGTTCGAGACCAATCTGCCGCTGCGTATAAGGAGCGATGCCGCGATCGTACACCTGCTTCCAGACGGGAGTCATCACCATGAATGTCAAAAACATGGCAATCGAAGTGAGCACCTGGCCAGGAGGCAACTGCTGCGTGCCGAGGGCCTGCCGCAGCAGGCCGAGCACCACGACGATCCGTACGAAACAAGTCGTCATCAGCAGCACGGCCGGAGCGAGGCTGATCACGGTCATCAGCAGCATGACCTGCAGCGCGGAGCTGAGGCCGTCGGGGCTCGTCCATTGCTCGGGTCCGCCGGCGAGACCGGCGGGCAGTTCGATCTTCGCGCCGGCGTTGGGCTTTTCTTGAGCGGAGACCGGATGGACGATCGCGAGGCCGACGATCAGCATGACGAGGCATTGAAGGTAGCGGCGCGGGCGCGATGGAGTTCGCTCTGCAGGACGAGACCACTCTCCGGGGCTTTGGCGAGGACGCTGCCAGCCCCGGGCTCCCAGAATACCTCGGGCAATCCTAAACATGGCTATCCTCCACGGCGGAGGCTGCGCTGCGATTGGCTTTCGGCCATGAGAACGAGCGGTCTTGGCCGAATTGCTTGAGCACTTGGCGAAACGCGCCGGTCGCCGATTGGGAGTGCGTCTGCTGGCAAAGCCCGGCGAGGCGATCGACCTCGGCCGGATCGGTGATTTCCGACAAGGTTTCCGCGCCACTGGGCGAGAGCGATACGAGCAATAGTTTCTGGCCAAAACGAATCAGATGCATTTGTTGTCGCCCGGCGAGAGGGGCTCGGCCGAGCGATTCGACGACTTCGCCGGGCAAGGCTCGCGTGCCTTTGGGCATCCCCCGGCGCATGATCCACAGCACGCCGAAGAACAAACCAAGCACAACGGCCAAGCTGCCGAACATGCTCAGCAGGGCGGGCAGGGCGCTGGGACTGGCCGGCGCATCGCGATGCGCGATCCGCGAGCCCCCTTTGTCTTGGCCCCCCTTGTCCTGCGCGCCGGCAATGGGCATCGGATCGAGCGGATGCGCGGGCGCTCGGGAATTCGCCGGCGCTGTTCCACTGGCCGACGTTTGATAGGTGGCCGGCATCACAACTTCGTCGCGATGATCCTGTCGCGAGTGATTCACCGGCGGCGCGCGGTCGCCGATCGGACGCGGCTCAATCGAGATCGCCGGATGCAAAAGATCGGGCGCGTCGAACGATGGCGGCGCAGCCCGGATTCGCTCGCCCATCAGCGCTACAACGCCGAGCGCGATCGCCAGCACCAACCCGCGCGGGGCGAGCATGGCGTCCTGCGTTTTCGGCCCAGTCCTTTGAGCCATCGTGATCCATTCGAGTTAGGTCGCCATGGGTTCGCCGGCAACTAGCTCGGCAACGCGGACGCAAAAATTGTCGTTCAGAATCAACACTTCACCGCGCGCGATCAGCCGCCCATTGACATAAATGTCCACGGGATCGCCGGCCAACTTGTCGAGTGGCACCACGGCGCCCTTGCTGAGCTTGAGCACGTCTTCCAGATACATGTGTGTTCGGCCAAGCTCGATTTTCACATCCAGCTCCACGTCGCGCACCAACTCGAGCGTGGCGTTGTCGGTCGATGCCGGCGCGCCGGAAAAATCGACGAGCCGAAAAGGAATCACGCCCGGCGGTGGATCGCTGCTGGACGGAGCGTTGATCGAGGCCAGCGCCTGCTCGGCTTGACTGAGAAGATAGTCGAGATCGCCGGGAGCGATATTGCCGACCGAATCGTGCGGTCGAGGTGAACCCCCGCTTGCGCCAGAACTATATCCACCAGTCGGCGCGGCGATCGGCGATCCGCCGGCATTCGGCTTAGCGCCGCCGACGGAATTCTCTTTGATCAGCTCTTCGATCTCGTCCTGACGAAGTTTCGCCGAGTGATCGGCGGATAGACTTGGCGCAGCAGCCGACTTGGCCTGATTCAAAATTTGACTGATCTCGTCCGGGTTGACGAGTTCTGATCCATCGGCCATGGGAATCCATTCCTCGTGGCAGCGTCGGCAGCAAAGTTAGGCCGTCGCCCGGGCGCTGCATCGCACTATGATTGCGACGTTCCACGTCCGAGTGATCCTTCGCCAACTTTAGCCGACGTGGCCCAAAGAGCCCACGGCTATTGCTGGACGACGGCGAAATCGCTGAAGAGCACGTCTTTCAAGACGGGCTCCCCAAACAGCGAGTTAGTTTTCGCCAAAATCTGCCTTTTAATCAATCCCAAACTGGGGTCCGCGAGGTCGGACATCTGAGCATTGCGCAGGATCACGATCACTTGGTCGCGAAACCTGTTTTTGTTTTTGTGGAACAGTTTGCCGAAGTTGGAATTGTCCTCATCGCCCCCTTCGCCCGGTTTACCAGGATGGCCGTGTGCCTCGTGGCCGGCGTCTCCCTTGGCGTCTTTCTCGTCGTGCTCGACCGCGACCGCGCCGAACAAGTGGAAATCGATCAGCATGGTGGTATTCGAGTTGGCGTCGAATGTGGTCAAGCTGAATTTGCCGAGATCGACCTCGCGCTGCTCCGCCCGGGAGTCGCCGGCGCCAGCGGAGTCTTTGTCGGTTTTGGCGCCGTGGGCCGGGGTAGAATCCTTTTTGGATTCGGCTTTAGCCGATGATTCGCCGCTAGGCAAATACAGGTACGCTAGCACGCACTGCACGAGCACAATCGCGCCGACGATCGCGCCTATTTTGATTTTTGACATCGATTTCTTTCCCGCGGCATCGGAATTGGCGCCAGCAGCAGCGGCATGTTCGGCCATGATCGTCTCGATTCGCTTAATAAACTCGTAATGGATTTGGATAAATCGTCTTATCGTCCCCGGACAGCCACTCAGTTGTTTTTCGGTTCCGGATCGATCGCCGCGGTTTCGGTGGGGCGTCGATCTTTGGCGGGCTGCGGGGGACCTGTTTCGATTTCGTCAGCGTCTCGCGGTTCTTGCGAGAATTCGTTGAGCATGAAGACTTCGACGCGGTTGTTCTTTTCGATCTGCCGAGCGTCCCGGCCGCTGTAAACCGGTTCGTACTGCGCGGCCACGCCGATGCGAATGCGATGCGGATCCAGGCCCATCGATATTAAGTATTGCATAGTCTTATGACATCGCTGGTAGGCCAGGTCCCAATTGTCGGTAACTTTGCCGTTCCCTGTTGGTGGAGAATTGAGGGTATGGCCGCGAATTTCGATTTTCTGGGGTTTGCCGCCTAAATCTTTGGCGATCGTTTGAAGTTGAGCTTGTTGCTTTTCGGTCAAATCGGTCGCCGTGGGCTCAAAGTAGATCACGCCGCCGATCGTGACTTGGTCTCCTTGGCGGACGTTCATCACGCGGACGTGATCGCCGGCAAGGCCGGGATTTTTCGTCTCTTTCGGGGGGATGACCGCTTTCGGCGTTCCGACTTTGACGGCGCCCGCGCCGCTAGGAAGTAGCTGATTGCTCGCGGGTCCGGAGAAGCGACCGAACTGACGCCGCAGCGACGACAGGACCGGGTCCTCGTGCTTCGCGTCTTTCTGTCCGGCCATCGAGAACATGACGACGAAAAACGCCATCAGAATGGTGATCATATCGGCGTACGACACCATCCATTCGGGAGCGCCTTCGTGCGGAGGGTCGTCTTGGATAGGCATGAGGGGCGAGGCTTGAAGCTAGAGGCTAGTCGGCTATTAAGCTGCCTCTTGCGCCCCCGGCCTAAGCTTCGGCGGCAGGTAGGTGTTGAGACGCTGTTGGATCGTGCGCGGGTTGTCTCCCGATTGGATAGCCAGAATGCCCCGGAGGACGATTTCTTTAGCCATCACTTCTTCGTGGCTGCGAACGGTGAGTTTTTCGGAGAACGGAATGCAGATCAGGTTGGCCATCAGGGCGCCGTAGAGCGTGCCAATGAGGGCGACGGCCATTGAGGGGCCGATCGTTTCCGGCTCGGATAAATTGCCGAGCATCAGCACCAGGCCCAGCAGCGTGGCGATCATGCCGAACGCGGGACCGCAGCGGCCGATCAGCTCGAGTATCTTCTTGCCTTCCTTGTGCCTGGCGCTCATGGCCGTGATTTCCGATTTCATAACTTCTTCGATGACCTCGGGCCGCGTGCCATCGACGGCCATTTGAATCCCCAGCGCGATGAACGGGTCTTCGATATCCGCGGCCTTGCTTTCCAGGGCCAGCAGTCCGTCGCGACGGGCCGTCTCGGCCAATCCGACCAGTTGCTCGATCAGCAGGTTCAAGTTCTCGGGCCTGCTGACGAACACTTTGCGAATCACGCGCGGCAAGCCCAGCACATTGCGCAAAGGAAAGCCGACCATGCCCACGCCGATGCCGCCGCCGATGACCATCATGATGGCCGGCGGGTCGATAAAGGCCGCGAAATTGACGCTGCCTTTACCTTCCATGCCCATGATCAACAGCGAGCCGGCCATCATGGAGAAGGCCATGATGAGTCCGGCGACGGTCGCGAGATCCATGAATTTGAATCCTTGACGGGAGGGGAAGGGGTTAGGGGGTGGTGCGGCTAGGGACTACGGTCGGAAGAGTATTGGCCGGTATTTGATGACGTTGGATCGCGCGTTGCCTATGCCCGGAAGGGGCTTAACATATCAGCCCAGGGCAATGCCCTGGGTAGACGACTTAAATACGATTTTCCTACCCAGGGCGTTGCCCTGGGCTATTTTGTTTGCGCCCCGTTGGGGCTCAGATAGTTGTCAATTGCGACTGGCGAATGGTCCAGCGGTTGGCGCCGGCGAGGCGGGGATCAAATGTTTGGATCGCTGGTATTCGATGGCCAAGCGCAGGACTTCGTCCATAGGCTCTTCGACGATGACGCGATCGCCGCTGGTGAGCGTGACAAACGTATCGGGCCGGGCTTCGACGTAACGAATCAATTCCGCATTGAGGACGAATCGTTCGCCGCCGAGGTGGGTGAGTTTGATCATGACGGGCAGTTAATAAGCAATTCGCGGCCGTTACCGGCGCCATTGACGGCTCGTGGCATGGGGGCGCTACCGTTTGATCGTCGCGATCGCCGTACTTCAAACAGAATTCGCGCCCCCTCCCCTAACTCCGGAAAGGACAACGCAATCGCTCCATTTGCCTGTCCCGGTGGACCTGATTTAGGCCGTATAGCGCGTGCCGCCACGCAAGTTTAAGTCAAGAAGCAGGATTCTGGAGCTGCGGAGACGTTGAGAGTCTGAACGCAAAACGCTCGCACGCTCGATCCAGTCGAGCGGCGAGCGCCGGGCGATACCAATGAGTTGATTTTCGTGAGTCGAGGTTCTCGGATCTCACGGACCGACTTTGCCGGTCAGAGCGACTTTACCGACCGAGTTGCAATAGGTCGTGATAGAGCTGGTCTACCGTCGAGACGACCCGGGTGTTCCCTTGATACTGAGTCGAAGCCAGAATCAAATCGATCAAGTTCGTTCCGACATCGGTGTTCGACTGTTCCAGGGCGCCACCGACGATCGAGCCGATGCCTTGCGAACCGGCGCTGCCCTGAATGGGCAGCCCGGAGTTCACGCCCGAAGCGAACGTATTCGCTCCCTGAGCCACCAAACCCGCGGGATTGGTGAACCGGGCCAATTGAATCTGGCCCAGCGTGCGCGTCACGCCGTTGGTGAACACGCCATTGATCGTGCCGTCGCCGTTGATGATGAAGCTCGACAAGGTGCCGGCGCCCGATCCGTCTTGCCGCGACGTGTTTAGCGTCGCCTTCGACGTGGAGAGGCCGGAAAGCTGCGAGAAGTCGAGGTGGAACTGCAGTGTTTGCGAGGGCGTGTTGGTGCGGCTGACCGAGACGGTGCTGTTGCTGACGTTTTCGACATTGCCGTTGCCGTCGAAGCTAATTAATCCGGTTCCAACCGACGTGCTGGCGCCAGACGCTGGTTGATTGTCGGACGAATCGGCAAACCAGCGATACACGGTGCTCGTGCCGTTTTGGGCCTCCAGATCGGCGGTCACTCGAACGTTGACCGGAATACCCAGCGAGTCGTAAGCCACGAAATCGCTGGCGGCCGTTTGCCCCTTGGCGGCCTGCTTGATAAGGAAGCCAAGATTGGGAGTCGTTTTATCGCCACCGCCCGCCGGGGTGAGCGAAAATGCGGAGAGCGGAATATCGACGGCATTGTCGACGCCGTTGTTGCTGATCACCTGCAGCCGCCCGTTGGCCAGGACGAGGCCCCCTTGCGATTGCCCGCTGATGTCGCCGGGCACGGGATGCCCCGAGTCGGCGACGGCGGGTTGGATGCCGGTGGCCTGGCTGACGAAGTCGATCAGGTTCTGCACGGTCGTCGAACTGTCGATCGTCAAATCCTTGGGGGGCAGGTTGCGGCCCCCTTTCTGACCGGCGAAGGATAGGGTTCCAACTTGGAACGGCGAATTGTAGTTCGTGCCGTCAAACGTTTGGACGCCGACCAGCGCGGTATTGGGCGTGATCTTCGGGCCGCTGTAGTCGAGGGCCTTATAGCTGGCGGTGGCAGGATTGCTGATCGACGCATCGGAGAGCTTGTCGACGAACGACGTTCCGCCATTGACGTCGGCGACTCTGAAGAACGTGGACGGATTCGTGGATAAATTGCGATAGATTCGCGCCTGGCCACCAGCATATTGGCCACTGGGAACGGGAATGTTCGACACGACCGTGCGGTCGGTCGTCACATTTTGAGGACCGATTAGCGGTGAGGGATGGCTTTCAGGGACGCCCGGTTTGATGAATGTGACATAATAACTGTAGTTGCCGGAAATGGTCGACGTGTCTTGCACGGTCTGCGTGGCAAGCGTGGCGTCGCTGGTGGTGTCGGCGAAGCTGGTCGTGGTGTTGTCGGCGGACAGATTCTGATCGAGATGGTAAGTGGGATTCGCGCCGGCCGTGGCCAAGTCTTGAGTGCGATAGACACGGCGACCGACGTACTTCCCCGAGGCGTCAACCGGCAAATTCGCGATATTGATTCCCGTGCTGCCGCCGCCCGCTGGAACGGAGCCCGTAAACGCGCCACTATCCGATTCGTTGCCGTTGGCATCGACGAACGCGACCCGATAGTTGTAGCTCGATCCAGCAGGGAGCGGGCCGACGCCGCCCGAGGTTGCGGTGGTTGAACTGGTGACTGGCGGGACGGCGACGCCTGCGGTCGAACCGGCGGCCGGGGCGGAGTATTGACTGTCGCCGAGCACCGCGCTTTGGATGATCTCGGCCGTATTGGCGAGATTGCCGCTGGGGGGCAATGTGCCTTGGAAAAACACATTTTTCGTGGCCTGAGCTACCGTGGTCGTGCCCAACGGAATCGACAACGGCGTGAGCGTGGTCGAGCGAACTTGAAAGCTCGAATCGACGCCGAAGCCCAGCAATTTATCTCCCGTCGAGTTGACCAATTCATTCTGCGAGTTGGTTTTGAACTGACCATCGCGCGTGTAAAGCGATTCGCCCGAATTTCCTTGGACGATGAAAAAACCATCTCCTTGAATCGCCAGGTCCGAAGGATTGGAGCTGACCTGGATCGTGCCCTGGCTGAAATTGGGGGTGATTTCGGCGACCGACGTTCCCAGCCCGATCTGTTGCGGGTTCGTGCCACCATTATTCCCTTGAGGTCCGGATCCCAAGCTTAAGGTTTGCGAAAATTGCGTGGCGAACACGGCGGTCGAGGCCTTGAAGCCGATCGTGCTGGAGTTCGCCAGGTTGTTACCGACCACGTCGATCGTGGATTGCGATGCGCCTAATCCAGTGAGCGCGGTGCTGAGAGCGGATGCGAGACCCATAAAAAGAATCCTTAGCGGCGGAGGTAGCGTTGCGAAGTGTGATCGAACAGGGGTCGCTGGTCGAAGGAAATTTGCGTTTCACGAATTAGCACGACAGCGCACGTTGTAGCGGAATCCGTGAGAATTCCGAGTTTTCAGCGGCCGCGCGGCTCCGAATTCTCACGAATTCGGCTACGGGTCGGCAATGGTGCGCTGTCGTATTAGCTGGCCGGCAGAATTTCCTTGACGTTGCTGATGCTTACGATCTGGTCGCCGACGTACAGCTTGGGCTGGTTGTTCAGAACGCTGATCTTTTGCACGAGGCCGTCGACCGCGTTGCCGCTATCGTCCAGTCCGGTGATATGCTTGCCGATTAGCGTCGTTGCGCTAGACAGCGTCTGGCCGAGGGCGACGGAGTTGAGCGTCGTCGACAATTTATTGGTGGACGAGATCTGCTGAATTTCACCGACTTGTTGCATGAGCTGAGCATTCGATTCCGGATTGAGCGGATCCTGATGTTGAAGCTGAGTAATCATCAGTTGCAAGAACTGGCTGACATCGATGTTGTTCAGGTCTTTCGGGTTCGATGAACCGGAATTCGACGACGAGCCCGTCGGGTTGGTGGCCGGGATCGTGGACATGGCTTTGGTTCCTGATTGGGGCAGCGAGTTCATGGATGGTTTTGAGCAGGCCGTCAGATGATTACATCTAATTGCCCGGCGGCGGACTGAGCGCGAGCCGTCGCAGTCGTGCTTGTGGCGTTGACGGCCGTGGCGGCGCTTGAACCGGTTCGTCTCGGTTGATGCTCCAGCGTTTGATAGCCGCCTTGCGAATTGCCGAAATTTTGCGGCGTGCCCGTCGGCGATTGATTCATCAACTCGACCTCAAAGCGATCGATCTTGATGTTGTGCTCCGCCAGCCGATCGCGCAGGGCCGGCAGTTGATCGAGCAGCATGGTCCGAGCGGTTTCCGTTTCGGTTTGCAAATGGGCGGTCATCGTGCCGTCGCGAACCGCCATCTGGATTTTGATCGAGCCCAACTCGGGCGGACTGAGCCGCAACCGGATCTCGCCCCCTTGATCGTCGGCAGCTTGGAATGCCCGGGCCACTCGTTGCAGGAACCGGACTCGATCGACGTCACCCGCTGCGCCCGTTGAGCCGGCAGCCGAAGTCTGCGAACTGGATTGCAGGGCTTCGTGAGCGGCGCTGGTCGATGCGGATGGCGCGTTGGCCCCAAGCGGAGAAACTGATTGAGGATCGGTTTTTGGGCCCGTTGCGGTCGAGGCGGCCGCGTCGTTCGACTTCGTCGAGGGCTCCGCGCCGGTGGCGCCGTCTGGCTTTTTGGTCGAGGCGGCGTTCGCGGTCGTCACGATGGCTCTGAGCACCGTTTGAAAATCGAGCGGCTGACTCTCTGCCGCCGGCGCCGTACCGGGGGCGTTGACTAACGACGACGGCGCCGCTGCTTGACTTGCCGCGGACCGAGCGAGCGGCGAGATATTCGTCGATCCACTATTCGAGTTGGCGGACGAACTCGTCTGACCGGAAACTAGGCTCGTTGTCGTTTGCAACGCTGGTGTCGCAGGGGCAACGGCCGTAGTCGCGACGACAAGCTGAGCAAGCGAATCGGTCGCAGACGTATCGCCACCGGTCGGCGCGGTCGTCGGTTTGCTTTTATCTGTTTTGGGATCGGCCTTCGCTCCGGTAGCTGCCGGATCGATGCTCGATCCGGCGGCGGTCGAAGTGGCGGTGATCGTGAGGGAAGCAGTCGCATTTGGGGTGGTGGCAGCTTCCGGTGGCTGTGCGACGAGGGCGGCTTCCGTCACATTGGCCTGAGCGATGCCGGGCTGCGACGCCGAAGGCGCGGTCGCGGATTGAGCGGCCGGTGTCGTCGGCGCTTGGATCGGCTGCTGAATAGACGGCAACTGTGTGCCACCGGTCGGAGCGGCCGCCGCCCCGATCGAGTCGCCGTTGGCGGAGGTCACGCCATCGATTTTAGGTGGCGCCGGAGCGTCCGGTTTGGGCGCCGGCGTCGCGGCGCCTTGTGTATTGCCGGCGATCGACGTCGCGGCGCCGTCTTGGGAATCGTGCGTCGGCTTGTCGCGTTTGTCCCCCTCGTTCGAGTGCTTGTCGGTGTTTTGGTCGTCGCGGGCGCGCGAGTTCGTCTCGTTTCCGCTCGTCCCCGTCGATCCGCTCGTGTTCGAGGTGGATTGGGTGTTCGTATCCGTCCGCGTCGAATCGTCGGAGCGGTTGTGTTTGGAATCGGCGCGCGATGATTCGCGATCGATTGTCGACTGGCTCGTCGCACGGGCCTGCGAATCGCCGCTTTGGCTCGCGGCGCGCTGCAAATGGTCTCCAAACGCCGCGCCGCCGCCGTGCGAGCTTTGGCTCGATGTCGACTGATTCACCGACGACTGAGTCACCGACGATTGGCTCGTGGATGACGGGATCGTCGAGCCAAGCGATGTCAGCAGGCTCAAATTGTTGGAGACGAATTGCGGCATAATGACTTGCTAGGGTTACGGCGCTTTGGAGTTGAACTTGTTCAGTTCATCTCGGGCTTGATTGATCGGAAGCACCTGCGGAATGCCTTGACGCATGAGACGTAGGATCTCGTCTAACTTCTTGGCGTCGTCTTCTCCCTTGAACTCGGCGATGATCTTGGCCCGCTTGTTAATTCCCAGCGACGACATGATTGCCACGACTTCGTTGGTTTCGCCGGCGTCGAACATTCTTAAAATCTGTTCGCGGGCTTGCTTGGGTTTAATTGTCTCCCACAGCTCGCGGACGCTTTCCCGGCCTGCCTTCACGGCCTCATCCGTTTTTCCATCCAACAGTCGAGTGATTTCCCCCTTGAGCGCCGAGTAGCGATTCAAATCCGTCGACAATCGATCTTGCTCGAACCGCACTCGCTCCAGACTGTTCTCCACCGACTTCTCCCGAAGCTCGATATTTCGGGCTCGGATGCCTCGTTGCCGTTCGATTTCGTCGAACGATGGTTCTTCGGACGGTTCGGTGGGTTTAGTTTGTTTTTCGATTGCCTTGGGGGTTTCCTCGATGCCTCGAACTACGTCGGTGATCCGTTCGAATTTCGTGGCATCGACGTATCCGTGTGCCACGGCATAGCCGACGACGATCGCCAGCGCGACAACCGTGCCCACGCACAAATAGGCGAACAATGCGCCGAGCATTCCGAGGAGGCGTCCCATCACAGTTGCTCCATCCGTGAATGGCGGAGTAGGGAAATCTCGTCGAGTTGCTTGACCTCGCTGCGCTGCTGAGCGTCGCGATGTTGATCGAGTTGACTCTCGCGAAGTTTTTCGAGCACCCGCACGTCGCGGTCGGCGGTCATCAAACTTTCGCGTCGTCGCTCGACCTCCTCGGCGACCGCCTGCCGCTGTTGATCGGCCGATTGGCGTTCGACCTTGAGTATCATTTCGTAGCGCGTGGAATCGGCCAAACGATCGACGTTTATCACCCCGGGGCGCGCAGCGTCGAGCGACTGGCGGCGCAGCGCAACCAGATCGCAATCTATCAAAGCGATTCGCTCGGCGATCACTTGCTCGGCGTGCTGCGCCTCGGCGAGCGCAGCGCGACGTTCGTCCCGCCACGACTCGCGCAAGCGGAGCAGCGTCGCCATCCGAAATTGAAATTGTGCCATTCTGTCGTCTTCGGATTCCTCGGATGCTCAGGGAACTAATTGGGTTGAACGAGACTTGCCGTTGCCTGATTCGGGGTCGATCCATTGGCCGCCGAACCGTTGCTGGGAGCGACCGTCTGCATGATCGCCGCCGCGCGTTGCCGCAGTTGGGCCAGGCCGGCGGCCGCTTCGGCGACCGTCACTCGCTCTTCAATTCGCTGTCTCAGGAATTTGTTCAGCTCTTCTTGCATATCCATCGCGGCATCGACCAAGCGATTCGCTCCGCGGCGGTAGGCGCCGATCGAAATCAAATCCTCGTGATCGCGATATGCCGACAACAGTTCGCGGGTTATCTGAGCGCCGTCTTGATGAGCCCTGGGCGTGATGTCGTTCATCAATCGGCTCAGGCTACCGAGGATATCGATCGCCGGATAATGCCCGCGGCCAGCCAGCTTTCGCGACAGGAACGTATGGCCATCGAGCAGACCGCGCACGCTATCGCTGATCGGCTCTTGCGGGTCGTCACCCTCGACGAGCACCGAATAGAATCCGGTGATGCTTCCCTTGGCGCTACGACCGGAGCGTTCGACCAGTTTGGGAAGCATGGCGAACACCGACGGCGGATAACCGCGCGTCGTCGGTGGCTCTCCGGCGGCGAGCCCGATCTCGCGCTGGGCCATCGCGAAGCGGGTGACGGAATCCATCAGCAGGAGCACGTCGCTCCCCAGGTCGCGAAAATATTCGGCAATGGCGGTGGCCGTGAGCGCCGCTTGGATTCGCATCAGCGCCGGTTCGTCGCTCGTGGCCACGACGACGACGCTCCGGGCCAATCCTTCCGGACCGAGATCGCGCTCGAGAAAATCGTTCACCTCGCGGCCTCGTTCGCCGACCAGCGCAATGACGTTCACGTCGGCGGCCGTATAGCGGGCCATCATGCCCAGCATCACGCTCTTGCCGACACCGGAGCCGGCGAAGATACCCATCCGCTGTCCCTTGCCGCAGGTTAGCATTCCATCGAGAGCGCGGATTCCCGTTCCCAACGGTTTGTCGATCCGCGGCCGTTCGACCGATGGCGGCGGCGCGCGGTCCAAGGGAATCCGGCTGGTCAGCGCCGGCTGGGGACGCCCGTCGATCGCTTGGCCATGCGCGTTCAGCACGCGGCCGAGTAGTTCGTTGCCGACGCGCAGCCAGCGGACGGTTCCGAGCAGCCGGACGCGATTTCCGCGCCGGACGCCGTTGAGCTCGCTGAACGGATAAAGAAGCGTGAGCGACTCGCGAAAGCCGATGACCTCGGCCCGCAAGGGACCGCCGCTTTGCCGCTCGATCTCGACCAAGGCCCCGACAGGCGCCGGGAAATCTGCGACGGAGGCGGTCATGCCGACCGTCTGCGCGATGCTTCCTTGCAAGGCCGTCGGCATCAGTCGATCGAGTTGGGCGAGCATGTCTTGCATGGTTTTTTCGGTCAGGCGCCTGCGCCGCGGGTGAGCTCTTCGACGATCCGCGCGAGTTGGCTTTCGAATTGTTGATCGACCACGCCGTGCAGTGTTTCGATGCGGCATCCACCGGCCGTAATCGTTTCGTCCGGCACGATTTCGGCGGGACCGACACGGCGAAACTCGGCCGCCAGCTTGGCAACTTGGCCGTTGAGCGACTCGGCGTCTTGCGGATGCAAATGAATCCGTACCTGCGACGCGCCGGCCGTCATCTCCAGCGCCTCGCGAATGAGCTTCAGCGTCACGTCGGGCAGGTTGGCGACGTGCGTGCGAGTTACCTTGCCGGCCATTGCGGCGGCTAGCTGCACGGCGCTCCGCTCCCAATGGCCGAGCCATTCCTGCTTCGCGTCGGCGATTCCGGCGACGACCTTTTGCAGCGCCGGCAACAGCGTTTGCATCCGCTGGCCGATTTTGTCGTCGAGGACTTTCTCGGCGGCTCGCATGGCGGCCTGGCGACCTTCTTCCTCGGCGCGGCGCTTGAGCATCTCGGCCTGCTGCTGAGCGTCGAGCACGATCTGCGCAGCCTGCACGCGTACCTGATCGAGGTATCTCGCCGCTTGCTGCTTCAGGTCCTCGAGATTGAACGCCACATGCTGGACGTGCCGTGCATCGCTTCCGGACTTAATGACTGTCGCCATGATCGGACTTACCTTGGTATTACCGCCGACTTACGCCGCGGCCAGCGATGGTCGTTCGTGCTGGATCTGCAAGCGGCCATCGGCTTCCATTTCGGCAGCCAAATCGGCGATCGCTTGTTTCGCTTCATCGACGTCGGCCAATCGCGTCGGCCCCAAGTGGGAGAGCGCCTTGGCCAGTGTCTTGGCTTGTTCGACGGGCAATCTCCGGCTGATTCGATCCACAAATTGCGGGCTCGCGCCGGCGAGCGCCAACACGAGCAAATCTCCATCGGCGGCCCGAAGGACGAGGACCAAATCTTCGTCGTCAAACTGAATCAGATCGGCGAACGTATAACGGTTTTTATGCAGTTTTCCGGCCAGCGGACGATCGTGGCGGGCCAGATTGCCCATGATTTGTCGGCGGGCCGTCGCGGGCGCGGCTTCCAAAATGGCCGACACGGCCGCGAGTCCGGCGACCCGGCGCTGGCGGGTTTCGCCCTGCTCATTGATCCACTGCTGAAGGCCACGCTCGACCTCCGCGATCGCGTCGGGGTCCATCTCATTCAATTCCGAGAGGCGGCGGATGACATCGGTTTGAATCGGCGCGGGCAGTAGCGTGAGCAGATCGCTGGCTCGATCGGCCGGTAGATGCGACAGCACGACGGCGATCGTCTGCGGATGCTCGCGACGCAGGAACGGCAGCAATGTTTCGAACTGGGTCTCATGCAAAAAATGAAACGATGGCTTGCTCGGGTGACGATCGGATGCCGCCGCTTCCGTCGAATGGCGGCTTGGCAACGAAATCCGTGCGGCCAGTGCCCCATCAAGCTCAATTCCCGCAAGATCCTGATTGGGCACGAGAGGTCCGATTCGCACGAACTCGTCGATCACCTTGTCTTGCTCGTCCGATTCGACGTCCCCCAGACGCAAGATCGCGCGGCGAACTTCGTCGGCTTGATCGGTCGGCATTTGCGCGAGCAACAGGTCGGCCGTGCGGTGGTCGAGGCAGGCCACGAGGATGGCCGCTTTTCGCAGGGATGGTTGGCGGAGGCTCATGATTGTCGAGTTTTGGGGCGGGTTCCCCCCGGCGGCTCGCCGGGGGCTAAAGGTTACTTTGATAACGCGCGGTTAGGTGGCCGTGCCGATCCAGTTTCTAAGGATGTTCGCCGCCGCGTCGGGATCCTCTCGAACGATCTCCACCAAATCGTCCCGGAGCGATGGCCCCGACTTCGCGCGACGCTTGAGTCGAGCAGCCGCTTCGGAAGGCATTTGCGCTGTCGCGGGCTCCTGACCCGCGTCGGCTTCTTCCGCGATCGCTTCGGCAGCCGACTCGCTGCTCGATTGCGCGCTCGCCGGCGAAGTTTTCGTCATCGAACGGAGCATCACGAGGCTGGCCATACCTAGGCCAATCATGCCAAGGGTCGACCAGTATTGGCTCAGCCAAAACAGTCCCTGCTCGGCGATCGTCGGCAGGGCGATCGGTGTCGACGCGATGTGCTGAAACGTCGATACCTGCACGAGCTTGTCCGGATCGACTTTGTCGGGCGTCAACTGCACGGGCAGCAACTGCACGACGAATTCGTGAATCTTCTTGCTCTCAGTCGTTTCGATTTGGGCCAATTGCTGCGGCTCGGGCGTTTTCGGCGGGCTTCCGACCGGCGTTGGATTCCGCTCCCGCCAAATGTTTTCGTAATAGCTGCTGGGAACGCCGATCGTGACGCTGACTCGTGCGGGGGTCAGCCCGGCCAACACTTGCGAAGTCGTGGATTGACCGACGACATTGGTCTGCCGCGTCTTGCTGACTTCTTGATCGCTCTTTTGGTTATTTCCGGCGGTAATCGAGGCCGGTCGATTGCTCAGGCCATTGGAAGCCGCGCCCGGCGGGCCGCCCACCGGGTTGCTGCTGGTGGTCGAGGTCGTGGTGTCTTCGGAGACACTGACCGGCACCGGCTTGGGATCGACGCTGACGACGTCCTTCTTGGATTCGACCTCGGGATTGACGTCGACATTCGTCGCTACGACCACGTTGGGAACATACGACAGGGCGTTGCGGATTTTTTCTTGCCAATCTTTTTCGTACATTCGCTTCGCGGCGCCGTATTGATTGTCCACCGAGCCCGAGCTACCGCCGCTGCCACCGGCGGCGAACGTTCGATCGGTGTTCATGTCGACGACCGACACGTCCGTCGGCTTGCAACCGATCGCGCCGGCGACGAGTTGCCGGATCGAACGCACGCGGTCTTCTTCGAGCGGGTCGCCCCCTTGCGGTTTGACGCTGACGGACGCCGTCTTGGCCAGCGGCTTGTCGTGCAGTCCGACCTCGGTTTGGATGTCGTACATGACGGCCGCGCTTTCGATGCCCCGCATCGAGCTAATGATCTGCGACAGTTCGCGTTCGAGTCCAATTTTCTGCATTTCCTTTTGCTTGTACATCGAGGGGAAAAACCCACCGTCCTTGACCATCGAAATCAAATGGTCGCCAAAGCCCTTGGGAAGTGCGTTGGCGTCGGCGAGCGCGGCCATGTAGGCGGCCTTCTGAGCCGACGGCACGTGGATGCGATGGCCGGCGTCGATCTCGTAGCCGCTCAGCTTCGCCTTGGCGAATGCGGCTTCGATCGTCGACAACTGCGTCGAGGGGACGGAATCTCCGCCGAGCAAAAAGGCGTCGGCGCTAGTGGATTGATGATTGAACAGATAGCCGAGACTGACGACGACGACTGCTAGGAGCAGCCCGGCCGTAATGCGGGCGCCCGGAGTCATCGAGCGAAACAGATCGGTGATTTGCGCCAGGGCGCGGTTGAAGAAATCCATAAGCGGCGGTGGAGCGGTTTAGGAGGTGGTCTGTCGGTTTGTCCCGCCGGCGACTCGCCGGGGGCTATTATGCGAGGATTACGGCCCTCTTAAATTCGGATATTTTTGATTTCGTCATAGGCCGCGGAAAGCTTATTGCGAATTTGCATCATCGTGCGGAACGCCAGATCGGCTTTTTGCACGGCGGTCAGCACCTCGGCCGGATTAGCGTCGCCGCCGGTGAACAAACTTTCGACGGCGTGATCGGCGTCTTGCTGCATGCTGTTCACCTGCTTGATCGAATCGAGCAGCATGTTCTTGAACGACGACGATTCGCTGGCCCCGGCTTTCGACGCGCCGGGCAGGGACGAAATGCCGGCGCCGGAAGCCGTCGAGGGAGTCGCGATCGTTGTCAGACTGGTGATGGTGTTCATGCCGATTGCCGCCGCGGAATGTGTTGTCAGCCGATGATCTTGAGCGTTTGGGCCATCATGCTTTTGGTCGCTTCGATAACGCCGATGTTGGCTTCGTAGGCGCGGGTAGCGTTCATGGCGTCGACGAACTCGCCAGTCATGTTGATATTGGGATAGGCGACGTAGCCCTGATGCTTGCCTTCCTTCTGCGCGTCGGGATTGCCGGGTTGATAGACCCAGCGGGGATCTTGTTGCGACGTTTCGATCGAATCGATCTTTACGCCCACGGCGCCCTCGGGCGTGCGATTGAGTTCATCGGGCCGAAAGACGACGAACCGCGGTTGATACGCTTCCGCTTGCCCTGCTTCGTTGTGCGTCGTGGAAATGTTCGCGATGTTGGCGGAAATCGCGTCGAGCCGGGTGCGCTGCGCAATCAGAGCACTGGTGCTGATGTCGAGCGATGTGAACATGGCGACTTCCTTGTCGTCGGAATTCTAAAAAATCCGTCACAAAAATTCGGGTGGCCGGGGCTGGAGGCGTCGTCGCCGAAGCCCAGGGGAGTGGTTCAACCTCTTCCTCAACTATCGAATCGAGCGGATTCTGTTATGCACGTTCGCTGATGGCCGCTTGCAAAAGTCGGAATTGTTGAGTCATGATCGTCAAAGCCAAATTGTGCTGCACTTGGTTCTTGGTCAACTCGGCGACCTGATGTTCCATATCCACGTCGCTCTCGTCGAGGTACGTCAGGCTGTGCATCGTTTCGCGAATATCGGCGAATGAATTATTGCTATCACTCTCCTGGCTCGAGATCGGGTTGTTGGCGCCGGCGATATTGCTCGCCGGAAATTGCGATCGATTGCGCTGCGACTCGACGGCCTCTTTCAACTGAGCCTGAAACTTGACAGGCGACAGATCGCTGGCTTTGTAGCCCGGCGTGTCCATGTTGGCGATATTGCCGGCCAGCACGTTATGCCGCGCTTCGGAAAAATTGACGACCTGCTCCAGGATAGGAATTGAGGACGAGCTAAATAATGTCGGCAGCATACGCTGTTTCCGTCGCTTGCTGGTCTTGTCGATTACAAGCGTTCGATGTATTGGACCCGTACCTCGGCAACTCCCGTGCCGCGTCCTCAATCTCGCTCAATCGCCTAAACTGTCTGGGGTCTCGAATCGCCGTAATCTGTGTCAATCAACGAAATTAGGAAGTGTGGTCGACGCTTCGAGTTCTGGACTGCTTGGATACCGATTTCCGCCGATCCCCGCAATGCGGCAATTTTTGCGCGTGAGGAACCGGCCGATTTTGCCGATTGTTAGCTGGCCTTGGCGAAGTTTTTCTCTCTCGGAGCATACCCATAGGCCTTCAGCTTGCCCGACAACGTCCGAAGACCAATACCCAGCGCCTCGGCCGTCTTTGCCCGATGGCCGGCGAACCGATCGAGCGTGGCTTCGATCAATTTGCGCTCCATGTCATCGAGATTGAGACTGAGTTCCTTAATTGCTTCGGTTGGCCGCGCCGGGACCGTTGGCGAGCGATATTCGCTGGGCGCGTCGATTAGCCAATCTCTCAGTTCGGCGGCGGAAACCGTCGCGCCGATGTTGAGAATGCTCGCCCGAGTGACAATATTTTCCAACTCGCGAACGTTCCCAGGCCAATGATACTCCACCAGCAAGTCCAGCGCGGCTGGCTGCAATAGGCAAGGTTCGCGTTGCAGCCTGGTGGCGGCCCGCTTGAGAAAGTGTTGAACGAGTTGCGGGATATCCTCGCGCCGCTCGCGCAATGGTGGAATCGCCAGCGGCACGACGGCTAGACGATAGTAGAGATCCTCGCGAAAGCGGCCGGCGGCGACTTCTTGCCGCAAATCGCGGTTGGTGGTGGCCAGCACGCGTACGTCGATCTCCTGAGTGCGACTGGAGCCGACTTTCTCGAACGTCCGCTCCTGAAGCACTCGGAGCAGCTTCGCTTGCAGTCCCAGGTCAATTTCGGTGATTTCGTCGAGCAGGATGGTTCCGCCATCGGCCAATTCGAAGCGTCCCGTTCGCGGACTATCGGCGCCCGTGAAAGCGCCCCGCTCGTGACCAAACAGCTCACTTTCCATCAGATGGGCCGATAGCACGGGGCAGTTCAAGCTGACCAGCGGCGCGGCGGCTCGCAGGCTGGCGGAGTGGACGGCCCGCGCGACGAGTTCCTTGCCCGTGCCGCTTTCGCCGGTGATGAGCACGGTTTCGGCGGTTCGCGCGACTTGCTGAATTCGCGTGTGCAGCGTCCGCATGGGAAGACTATCGCCGATCATTGCGACCGGTCCGGCGCCCCCCGACAACGGCGTGGATTGCCGCTGGTCGAGCGATCGGCCATGCTCGATCGCCCGAGCGACGAGCAGTTCCAACTCGTCGACGTCGAACGGCTTCTCGATGTAATCGAACGCCCCGTGCCGCATCGCGTCGACGGCCGACGCGACCGACGCATGGGCGGTGATCATGAGTATCTGAGCCCCGTGCGGCCGCTGCTCCAGCGTGTGGATCAGCTCCAAGCCGCTCATGCCTGGCATTTGCAGATCGGTGATTACCACGTCAAAGCTCTGGCGCTCTAAATACCGAACCGCTTCGATGGCGCTAGCCAGACACTGGACTTGATGGCCGGCGCGACCCAGCACGTCGGCGATCGATTCGCGAGCATGGCGGTTATCGTCGACGACGAGCACGCGGCCAGAAGCGGCGCGCACAGGCGCCTCTGAAACGGTGACCGTCGAATGGGATGAAAAGTGGCTGGGAGTCATGCGGCGACCCTTAACGTTTGCGTTTGCGACTGCCAATAAGTGGGAATGCAGATCGTGAAGGCGGCGCCCCCTTCGGGACAATTGGCGGCCAAGACGGCGCCGCCGTGCGCTTCGGCGATTCGATCGACGATCGCCAGGCCCAGGCCGGTGCCGTGGCTTTTGGTGGTGAAAAACGGTTCGAACGCTCGCGAGAGCGCTTGATCCGACAATCCGGGACCCGAGTCGGCGATCTCCAGCTCCAAGCCGTTGGCGCCGAGGAACGAAGTGATCACAAGCTCGCCGCCGTCGATCATCGCTTCCAGCGAGTTGAGCGAGAGGTTCAAAATCGCCCGGCGGAGCATGTCGCGATCGGCGCGAACCGAATGGTTATCCGGCACGTCGACGACCGTTACGATCCCCTGGGCCTCAAGCTGGGGCGCGATCGAGTCCAGCACATCGTCGACCAGTTTGCGAATGTCAACCGTTTGCCAACGGGGGTCGCGATCGGCCGTGAAATGCAACAGGTCGCCCACCGTCGCCTCCAGATTCGTGAAACCCGAAGAAATCTTTTCCAAAATGTCGCGGCTGCCGGAGTCGTCCGACAATCGCCGTTTCAGCAAACTGAGATAAAGCGTCACCGGCACCAGACTGTTGCGCACCTCATGGGCCACATGCGACGCCATCTGCCCGATGTCGGCCAACCGGTTTTTGCGAGCCAACTCGCGATTCTTGGCTTCCAGTTCGCAGGTCAGCCGCTGAACTTCGCTCCGCAGCGCCTCGTGCGTCTGCTCGAGCCGCACCGTGGCGCCATGCCAAGCGGCGAGCACGGTTTGCAAATCGGCCGACGCATCGAGCTCGATGGGGTCGATGCTTGCAGAGTTTAAGGGGTCATGCATAAAACGGCCTCAACTTTCGGACGAGAGATCGAGATGCCCATAGGCGCTTGCGGGCGCCAGGTCCACATAGGCCGCGCGCGCTTGGGAAGCATGCTGGGCGAGTTCCAATTGGGCCGCGGTTCGATCTTGGTGGCTGGTCAATCGGGCCTCGCCCCGCTTCTCCCCCTCGACAACTTCCGCCAGGAGCAGTTCGCACTGAGCCGACATTTGCGAACAACGATCTCGCTCGGCCGGCGTCCGCCAGATTCGCTGGTCCGGATTTTGACCGCGAAATGGATCGATCCGTCGCTCGACGTCCTGCAAGCCGCCGAGCACTCGTTGTTTGCTCGATAGGAGCCTAAGCAGTTGGGTCATATCGCCAGCCTCAATCAACTCCAATTGCCGCCGACCGGCGTCGCGCAGTTGCACCAGCAACTCGTGCTTGTTGCCGATGAGCTGCGCCAAGATGTCAGTCTCGAGTGAGGACATGAATTCGACGGCTGAGTAAATTTGTTTTCGGTGAAGGGCGAAAGTTTTCAATGAGCCGCGTCGATATCAGGGACACGCGACAGTGCGTGAAACGATTCGCATCGATTACGTGGAAAACGAGTGAAAAAATTGGCGTCCGCGCCCGCTCCTAGTTCTGACCCCGGGGCTGTCCTTTGTTCGAAAGGCCCGCGTACCAAGCGAGCACGTCGGACCACTGTTGCCGCGAGTAGTTGGTCGTTTCGGTGAAGTTCGCGTCGTTGGGAACTCTCGTGAGCATGACTTTGGCTTGTTGCAACGTGCCATACGCCTCGTCGGGCTTGCCTAGCCGACGATAGCAGGCCGCGATTTGCATCAAGGCCTCGAGCGCCTCGGGCCGCCGCTGATAGTGGTTGGTCACATCCGAATAGGCGTGAATCGCGTCGTCGTACCGGCCCATCTCATACAGCGCGGCGCCGCGCGCGAAATAGCAGTTCCGCAGGATGGCTTGTTCCGAACGGTCCAGGTCGGTTTGCTGCTGCCGGCGCGTCAGTAGATTCTGCACCTCGACGTATTGATCGATGGCGCTGGTCAGCAACTGTTGCATTTGCTTGTTGTGAGCGATCCGCGATGTCTCGATCGTATCGGTAGCCAGCTTGTCGGCGGGAATCCGAGCGCTGCGGCGATACGATTCGGCCATCAGATATCGGGCATTGATGACCTGCGGCGAATCGGGATATCGCTCGACGAATTCTTCCAACCGCGGAATGGCTTCTTCGTCCCGTTTTTGCGATTGGAGCAGGATCGCATACGCGAAGAGCGAGTCCCGCCACTCGAAGCTCTTGGGGGTCAGATAGCCGTCCTCGAGATTTTCGCGAAGCAATTTTTCGGCGTCGTCGCTATTTCCTTTTTCGATATGAGCCCTGGCGGCCAACAACCGAGCCCGATAACTGGCCGCGTCCGACGGATAGCCCAAGATGCACTCGTTAAGCGACTCCAGGGCTCTATCGAAATTCTCGAGCGCTAGCTGTGCCTCGCCGAGACTTAACAGCGCTCGTGGGCGGCGACGACGAAGCTCGTAGCGCAGGTACTCCTCGTACATATTCACCGCGCCCCGGAAATTGTGACCGGCCAGCAGGGATTCGGCGCTTGCCCAAACGTAGTCCGGATACGTGCGGGTGGCCAATTCGACTTCGGCCAACTGGCGGTAGTTTTCGCCCGCCTTGCGATACTTGGCCCGTGCGCTTCGGGCGATCTCGCGCGAGTCGGCGGCCGGCGCTTTGTCCGCTTCGACGTTCAGGGCCGTGGCCCAGGCCTCGTACGTTTGAGCGGCAAGCTCGAGCTGCCGTTGACGCGGGAACAGCGGAACCATGACGCTCACGATCGACTCGGCCATCTCGAAGCGATCGGACTTGAGGTAAGTCAAATAGGCATCCATCAAACGCTGCCGAGCGTTGTCGAGCGAGATGAGCGGATTGCGAAACTCGGCCGGGTCGCCGATCGTTTGAGCGGCGCGGCGATAGGCGGCAATCGCCTCGTCGTCTTGATTGAGTTTGCGGTGCAGATCGGCCGCTTGGAATGCGCCGGCGATCCCCTCGACACTCTCGGGAAACGCTTCCTGAGTCCGGCGAAACTGGTCGAGGGCCGCCCGGGTGTCGTCCATCGCCAAGAAACATTCGCCGATCAAGTACATCGATTGCGGGGCGACTCGCTGGTCGAACCGGCCGCGAGTCTGGGCCTGGCGAAGAATATCGATCGCCTCCCGATACTTTTGCGATAGGGCCTTTTGCTGGTCGGCGGTGGGCGATTCGCCTCCGTCGGCCTTCAACTTTTCGGCGACTCGCATCAAGAGTTGACCGCGGAGCACATTCGCGTCGGCCGACGCCGGCACATCGGCCGGGATATCGGCCAACAGCTTGAGGCACTCGTCTGGCTTGCCGGATTTGAAAAGAATTTGGCCCTTGGTGAGTATTCCGTCGAATCGGTCCGCGCGAGCCAACTGACTATCGGCTAAATACGCCGTGTTGTGCTCCTGGGCCAGTTTCAAATCGGGATGGGGTCCCAGCATATAAGCCCTGGCCAGGAGCCCGTGAATTTCCGTTGCTTGATCGGGGAACGAGCTTAAAGCTTGTTCCAGGTACGCGCGACTGGCCGTGTATTCTCGGCTCTTGCACAGACTCTTGCCCAGCAGGTAAAGTCCCTGCCCCTCGCGCTCGGCCGGAAAGCCCTTCTGCCGGGCTTCATCCAACTGGCGCGAGGCCAGCAGATAATAGCGCCGCTGATCGTCTTCCCACAGCGCGTCGGCTTCCATCGCCGTGACGACGCCGAGCACGAAACTGGGGCCGCCCGATTCGGTCGCTTCGGAGTTCAATTGTTCGCCGGAGAGCTTGGCCAATCGCCGAGCATCGCTGTAATTGCCGCGGTCGAGTGCCGCCAGGGCTTTCGCGAGATAATCTATCCTCGGGGCGGGACCCGTGGGCTTCGGCTTGAGGTTCAAGAAAAAGACCAGCCCGGCGAGGTTGGCGCCAATAGTCAACGCGCCCAAGATCGCGGCGATTTTTGCGCGGCGAGACAGCCCGGCGGTGGCCTTTCCGGTTGATTTGCCGGGGGAACCGCCAGTTTTTGCCGCCGACGGATTAGCTTTGATCTGTTTGGCAGCCATCCACGACTCGCCTTCAGCATCCTTGCTTGGGCCGGACTATTAATGTCGCGTACATCTGGCGAACGATAGGTTCAGGCAACGCGAATGGCTCTGCCAGCGAGCAATCGAGTTGAACCGATTGCAGCGCAGGACGCCACGCATCCCGATACCAGACGAGAAAAGTGAGCAGGCTTGTACCCGAATTTCGCCGCTGCTGTCAATGGCGACACATAGCCGCGGCATCTTGCTGCGCAGTAAACGGATGGCCCGTGAGTTGTCGCTGCCCAACGGACGACGATAGTGGGAGATTCGAGGTCGTCGACAACGATACATCGTCTCTGCGGTAGCGGCTCGGAACTACGCAGCAGGATGCCGCGGCTATGTGGCCGAGCCTTCGGCTTGACCGTTATGCCGGCTTTTGGTGGGGCAAGCCGCATAAAAAAAGCAAACCGCGACTTGCGCCCGCTATCCGGGGCCTTATGCTTCCCGCGCGTTACTTGCCGCAGTAGTCGATGACGCGGGCGATTTCGCTTTTCAGATCGGCGCGGCGGACGATGCGGTCGATGAAGCCGTGCTCGAGGAGGAATTCGCTGGTTTGAAAGCCTTTTGGCAACTCGATCCGAATCGTGGCTTTAATTGTCCGGGGCCCAGCAAAGCCGATTAGGGCTTTGGGCTCCGCGAAAATCAGGTCCCCCAACGAGGCGAAGCTGGCCGCGACGCCACCCATTGTCGGATTGGTGAGAACCGAGATAAATAGCCCGCCGGCTTCGCTGTGGCGAGCCAACGCGGCCGAGACCTTGGCCATCTGCATGAGCGACAAAATGCCCTCGTGCATTCTCGCGCCGCCCCCGGAACCGCTGATGATAATCAGCGGCGATTTCTCTTCGGTGGCGCGTTCGGTCAGGCGAGTTAGCTTCTCTCCGACCACGGACCCCATGCTCCCCATGATGAAAGCCGAATCGGTGACGCCGAAGGCCACACGGCGAGCACGAATCATGCCCGATCCCACGATGGCCGCGTCGCGCAGTCCCGTTCGTTTTTGCTCGGCCTTCAGTCGCTCGGCATATGGTTTTTTGTCGGCAAAGCCTAGCGGGTCGGTCGGCTCGATGTCGGCATACCACTCCTCGAACGTGCCTTCGTCCAGCACTTGTTGGATTCGAAGCTTAGCGGACACGTACCAGTGGTAATCGCAATTAGGACAAGTATTTTGCCGTTTTTCGGCCTCTTTGCGATAGATTGTCGATTGGCAGCCGGGACAAAGTTGAAACAGCCCCTCGGGAACGCCGCGCTTGTTCCATTTGGGTTGCTTCATGGAAGATGCTTCGCTTCCATTGGTTTCAATATTTCCAACTGCCATGAATGGTCCCTCAGGCGTGCAGGCATCCAGCCCATTTTCGACCGTAAATTTATGGGGGCCTCTAATCGATTGCCCAGCGGTCGCCGATTGTCGCGAGGCGTGGCCGCGCAATCGCCATGCATTTGACGCTATCAACTGACGCACAATCCAAGGGACGTCGCCGCTATTTCGGCTTGGCGACGGCCGTCGGAAGGGCGGCGCCGGTCACAATCATCTCCCGGGTTACGGGCGAATCGAATCTGGGCGATCGAGGCCGCCGCGCCCCCGTCGGCAGCTCAAAAAGCTCCACTCGGTTGCAGCCGTTCGACGCCTTCCACAAATCGCCGATCTCCGCGCCCAAAATCCACCGTCGGATCACGCTTGCGAGCGGCTCTGGCGCCACGAGCCCGACCACGCCGAATCGGTGCTTTCGGAGCAATTTCTCCATGACCAGGGCAACGCGGCTTTCAACCGCAACCAGCATTTCCCCCTCGGGCGGGCAAATGTTCTCTGGATGTTCTTGCCATTGGCGGTAAACCGTCGGCTGCTTTCGCTTTACATCTTCGATTAACATCCCCTGCCACAGCCCGTGGTTGAGGTTGTGTAGCCGATCGAGCGTTTTGGGCCGAAGCCCGAGCGCCGATCCGATAACTTCGGCCGTTTCTTGAGCCGAGCAGCAAGCTGACGAATATAGTACCGTCAGCGATTTGCTTTTCAAACATTCGACGACAGAGGAGGCCTGCTGGCGGCCCTCGTCGTTCAGCGGGATTCCTAAATTACCTTGAATACGACCCTGGGCGTCGTAATCGGTGGATCCCGGACGTATCAATGCGATCTGAACCATAGTCCTTTACGAAATGGGTTAATTTGCGTCATGAACCGCACGCTATCAACGGACGGAAATGAACTCTGGATTCGACTGGGCAATGCGCGCCGTATGGAAACGGCGTGCCAACGTCACGCGAGTTGCTAGCTTCAATTGCTGCAATTGGCGACGAAATGGCCGAAAGCGGCAGCCAAAGCTGTCCGCCGTTGGGCCGAAGAGCCCTGTCGATCAGAGCGCTTTCGAGTTGATGGACTACACTAGGTGTGGTCACGTTTGGGAACATGCGATGCCGGTCGAGTTCGCTGATCTCATCCGTCGAGATGCTAACCGCCGGACTGCCGATTTCGAGATTCCCGAAATCGATCTGGGGCCACGGACACCATGCCGGGCTATGACTGACGACCCGGCGTTTTCCTCGCCGCTGCGGCCGTCAACCACGAGGCTGATTATATCATCGCCAGCCCGATGAGTATACGTCGGGATGATTGATCGACGTAAATCTATTAACCATAATTGTTTGCGACTGTTCTTGATAATCGCGAATCCCAATCGCTTACTACCGTGCGCGGCTCTATTGCCGGTCGAGATCGACGCTGCGAGGCATGTCGGCGACGCTCGTGACGCCGAACATTTTTAGAAACCGGTCGGTCGTCCGATAATGAATGATGCGCGGCTCGGCTTCGTTGCGCTCGATGCACAGCAGTTGACGACGGACGAGTTGAGCCAAAATCGACGTGCCGGTCGAGCCGCGGAAGCCTGTCACCGCCTCGGCCGTCAGCGGCTCGTTGTAGGCCACGATCGCGAGGACTTCGATCGCCGCGGGGGACAGCCGGGCTTCTTTGATTCGGCCGGCGAATCGGTCGCGAACCGAGCTGAACTCCTCACGCAGCGTCATCCTAAAACCGGCGCCTTGGCTGGAGATGAAATAAGGCCGATTTTGAAGCGAATACTGCGCGTTCAGGTCGCGGACGAGGTCCTCGATTTCCATGGGCCGCACGCCGCGCATCAAACCGGCGATCTGCTGGGCGGTGAGCGGAACATTGTCCGGCAGACCGACCATCAACATCGCTTCCAAGATACTGGTCGGGCTGATCTCGCACGAGGATTCGCGCGGCTGCGATGGTGCGGCCGCTTCGACCGGAATCTCACTTTCGAACGCGGCTCGAAGGGGGTCGTCGTCCGCATCGACGGGCGCCGCGTACGGATCGTCGCCCGAGCCAAGCATCGCCGCGAACGCCTGATTGAGCTTGTCGAGCGACAAGCCCTCGTCGGGCGGTTGATCGGGCGGATTGGCTGGGGACGATGAGCCGAACATAGCGGCTCACTATAGGCGCGAGAACGCCGCCGGGACAATATCAACCAATAGGCAATGCCGAAGCACTAATGACGAATGCCTAATCAATGACGAATGCCTAATCAACGACGAATGACTAATCAATGACGAATGACGAAGTCCGAATGACTAAGTCGTGAGGTCGAAATTGGTGGCGCTTTGCGCTCCTCGAAACCCGCGACATTCGTCATTCGTCATTCGTCATTAGACATTCCTCATTAGGCATTCTCCATTCCCCTACCAGCGTTTAGCGACTTCCCGGCGCATGAACGCCAGCGCGTCGCTGGCCAGTTTATCCTCGGTATCGAACATCCGGCGCCAGATTTTTGTGGCGGCCGCCAGCGCGGGCAGAGCCAAGCCGAACGCTTCGACGACCATCCAGCCGTTGTAGTTGTTGTGCTTCAAGGCGTCGAACGTCGCGGCCCAGGGAATGGCGCCGGCGCCGGGCGTGCTGCGGTCGTTCTCGGAAATATGTACGTGAAACAGATGCGGCGAGGCGGCGGCCACCGCGGCCGCGACACTCTTCTCTTCGATGTTCGCGTGAAACGAATCGTACATCATCCCGCAACTCGGATTGTTGACCTCCTCGACGAACCGGGCCGCGTCGACGGCCGAATTCAACAAATAGATCTCGAATCGATTGAGATACTCGACCGCCAGCTTTACCTTCACCTTGCCGGCATGTTCGGCGACTTGCCGCATACTATCGACGCCCCATTTCCATTCGTCGGCTGTCGGACCGTTGCCGCTGAATTCGCCGATCGCCGAATGGTAGGGCCCGACGAGGGTCTGAGCACCGACCGCCTGGCAGCAATCCAACGTGCGATTGGTGAGAGCGATTCCCGCGGAACGCACCTTCGCGTCAGGGCTGATCGGATTGTCGGCGGCGCCGCGAACCGTGACGGCCGTTCGCTCCAGTCCCAAATCGTCGAGCCGCTTGCCCCACGCGGCATAGTCTAGGCTCAGATCGAACAGCGGGATTTCCACGCCGTCGTAGCCCATTTTCTTCAAGCTGGTCAGCGCGGGCATGAGCCCGTCGTGCAAGTGGTCGGACCAAAGCAGCAAGTTCATGCCGAATTTCATGGACGATTCTCCGAAGGGCGGAAGGATGTTTGAGGTGTTCGCGTGCGAGATTGCGACGGTTGAATCAGCGGCTGTTGCTTACGCGGGCGGCGACATCAGTTCATTGGCGCGAGCGGCGACCTGATTGCGCGCGATCGTGAAAATGTCGCAAAGCTCCGGGCGTAATTGCGGCAGATTCACGCGGCGCATGACTTGATTCAAGCGAAACAACAGTTTGCCATCCTCGGCATAGTCCCACAAGAACCGCTCGCGACAAAATAGCGCGATGAACGTTGCCAGGTTCGGCGCGGGCCGCCCGGCAATTCGCTCGACGGCCAATTGAACCGCGGCCCGATCGATCGATCCAATCGCGGCGTAATAGCGATCCAGCCGGGCCGGATCGCGCCGAATCAGCGTATCGTCCAGCAGAAGTTCCACGAGAACGTGGCCCAGAAAACTCGGGCGAAAGCTGTCGTCCGGCGCCAGCGCGTCGCGGACCAGCGCCGTGAGGCGTAAATTCAGTTCGCCGAACGCTTGGGTTTGGTGAAACCAAGCATCGTCGCGATGGTGCCGCACGACGCCACGAGCCAGTCCCGCGAGGCGTGTGTCGGGATCGTCAACATGCAGCGAGGCCGATTTGCTTCGCGCCCGGACTTTGCGATCGACGACCGAAAGCCAATCCGGCACGGCCGCTCCGGCCAACACATACGGCTCGTCGACCAGTTCGCGCCCATGAGCGAAATAATTCATGCGTAGGTCAGGCACTCCGTGCCTGACGAGTGGACATGCGATGCGGAGTTTGCGGTATTAGGCATGTCAGGCACGGAGCGCCTGACCTACAAGTCGCGTCGCCATCAACTAATCTCGACCCACTGGCCGGACTTCGCGCTGGCGAGCACCGCGTCGCATACCTTTTGCGTGTGCAGGGCCATTCGGAAATCGGGCTGGATCTTCTGGCCGGTTTCCAAGCTCTTGAGGAAGTCGGCCAAGGCGTTGATGAACGTGTGCTCGTAGCCGATCGTGCAGCCGGGCACCCACCAGTTTTTCATGTAGGGATGCTCGGGATTCGTGACGTGAATCTTTTGCCAACCCGTGAGATGCGACTCGATCTTCTGACCCGTCTTGGGGTCGGCGTATTTGAAATATTGCAAATACTGCGGGTCCTCGAGATCGAAGTAGACGCTGCCCGCCTCGCCGTTGAGCTCAAACGTGTTGAAATTCTTTCGGCCGCGAGCGTATCGCGTGCTCTCGAATGTGCCCATCGAACCGTTGGCGAACACGGCCAGGAACATGCATGCGTCGTCGATTCCCACCGGTTGCACTTTGCCCGTCTCGGCGTGGACCCGCTCCTTGACGAACGTCTCGGTCTTGGCAGTCACGCGCTGAATGGGACCATTCAGCCACTGGGCCGTATCGATCGAGTGAGCCAGCAGATCGCCGGTAACGCCCGAGCCGGCCACGTCGACGTCCAACCGCCAGAGGGCCGCGCCGCCTTGGGGCACATCGGTGGCGATCGTCCAATCCTGGAGATACATGGCTCGATAGTGAAACGGCCGACCGATTCGGCCTTCGTCGACGACCTGTTTGGCTAGCGAAATCGCGGGCACGCGACGATAGTTGAACCAGACCATATTGGGGACGCCGGCCTTTTCGACGGCGGCCGTCATCTCTTCGCCTTCTTTGACGTTCATGGCGAGCGGCTTTTCGCAGAGGATCATCTTGCCCGCCGCCGCGGCCGCTAGCACGATCTCGCGATGCGTGTTGTTCGGCGAGCCGATGTCGATGCAATCGATATCCTTCCGCTCGATCAGTTTTCGCCAATCGGTCTCGTACGATTCATAGCCCCAATTTTCGGCGAACGCCTTGATCTTGTCCTCTTTGCGAGCACAACAAGCCTTGAGCACGGGCCGATGCCCGAGCTTGAAAAACTGGCTCACTTGCCGATAGGCGTTCGAGTGCGCCCGGCCCATAAAGCCGTAGCCGATCATGCCAATGTTGAGTGGCTTTGACATCGTTGAGATCAAAATTGAGGTGTGAGGAACGACGAAGCGACGAAGATGACAATATAGACAGGATTAACCGAATTTACATGATTGAGAGACAGCGAAGCCGCTGAAAATAATCCTGAAAATCTTGTTAATCCTGTCTAAAACTTTTTCTTTTAGGCGATCCACCCATGCGCGTCTCGCACTTTGACCATCGCCGTGAGGATGTCGCGCCAGGTTTCCGGGTTCATCATCGTGGCGTTGGGGAACATGCAGCCGTCCCAGCAGATGTGCTGGCAGCGTTTGGTGAGGTTGCCCTGATCGTCGCGGAGCCAGAGGCCGGCGACTTTAGTGATGTCGAGTTTGCCGTGGGGGTCGTTCGGCAGGCAGTGGCGGCCCGTTTTGTCGTGTGAGCCCGTGCCGTGGACCGTGGCGTCGTTTTGGGCGACGTGGAAATCGTTCGTCCACGGACGGAGCGCGGCGGTGACTTGCTTGAGCGCCGACTCCAGTCGGGCCGAGTCACGCCAATCAAAATCGGCCGGCAAAATGGCGTCTTCCGGCGCGTTGTAGCCCATGACATATAAGAGCGTGTGGGCCATGTCGGCCTGAAAACCGAGCGTCTTAGGCCGATCGACGAGCTCCAGGAGCTGGACCATTCGTCGCCAGCTATGCATTCCGCCCCAGCAAATTTCGCCCTCGGCCGAGAGCTGCTCGCCGGCGTCCGCGGCGATATCGCACGCTAGGCGAAAGGTGTCGGCAATCCGCTTGGTGTTGGCTTCGCGGTCGCCGGTGCTCCAGTCGTGAACGCCGGCGGCCGAATCGATCCGCACGACGCCATACGGGCGAATTCCCAGCTCGCGCAATTTCTTGGCGATTCGGCAACCTTTGCGAACCTGATCGAGAAACTTCTTGCGATCGTCGTCAGTGCCCATCGCCGAGCCGCCACCCGTCGGCGGCCAGACCGGCGCCACGACCGAGCCGATCGTCAAATTGCGACTGCCGGCTTTGTCGGCCAATTGTTTGAGCTCGTCGTCCGACGCATCGATATCGACGTGCGGGGCGAACAGAAAAAGATCGAAGCCGTCGAATTTCTGGCCGTCGAACTCCGCGACGGCCGTCAGGTCGAGCATCGTGTCCAAATCGATCGGCGGCTCGCTGTCGGAGCCCTTGCCGACGACACCTGGCCAAGCGGCGTTGTGGAGCTTCGGAAACGTGTTCGCGTGAGTGCTCATAAATTTAACTGATGATATTTGGGATTTTTAGCCGCGCTCGCTCACGACGCGCTTCTTGGCAACGCGCGTCGTGAGCGAGCGCGGCTAACGGAATTACTTTAGATAATCGCCCATCTTGGGCAGGTTCACGTGCGTGTCGGGGCCGAAGTAGCGGAGACCGACGAGCGGCTCGCTGCCGGAGTTTTCGATTTCGACCCCTGCCGCCGCGGCCTCGGTCGTAATGAACACTTCGTCCTCGGTCTCTTCGCCGAAATGAATCATCGCGGGCGTTTGCAGATTCAGACTGCCCATGCGGCCTCGGCCTTGAACGGTGATCCAACCGCTCGCGCCGGGGTCTTGCAGCATGCACTTCACGCCTGGGTCGATCGTCAATTCCTTGGCGCTGAACAACTGCTGGCCATCGACCGCGCCGTAAACGATCCAGCGATCCGTATATCCTGCGCCCGACCGGCTTTGATCGACGATCGGTTCGAGATAGTTGTTCTGCTTGAAATGCGGATCGACGTTTTTCTCCCAGTCCAACTGGCCGACGATGAAGTCGAGGTCCTGGTGCTTCTCTTTCGGCATGTCTTTGACGAGTAGAGCCCAGGGCACTTCGCGCCCCTCGACAAGCGATTGAAACATGCCGAACACGTCGCTACCCCATTGCGGTTCGTAAGTGCAGAGCGAGCCAGGCGCATGCAGCACGCCGGGCGGAATCAACCAGCCGGCGCCGCGCTTTAGCCGGTACGCCCGGGAAAGGTCTAAAATGCCGTTGTCCCCTTGGCGCCAATTTTCAAGGCACTTCCGGACTTGCGCTTTCGTCGTGCCCGGCTCCAGGCCCATGAACGTATAGGCGAAATTGTTGTCGACGTTGTTGTATTGCGCCGGAAAGTAGTAGCTCTCCGGCTTGCCTTCGAGTCCAACCAACTTCGCGTCGGCGAACGACTGGTGCATGTGATGCGGAATGGGTCCCATGTTGTCGAAAAACTTCGAGTACACGGGCCAGCGGCGATATTTGTCGAATAGCTTCTTGCCGATTAATCGGTCGCCCGACTCGGCGACGCCGTCGCGGAGCGTGAACCGCTGCCCCTCGAACGAGACATAGCTAAGCCCTTCGTCCGGCGTGCGATTGTCGTTCGCGGCTTCGGTCGTGCTGCCAAACCAGCGTTCGTCGATACCGCCACGATGTGCGCCGAATGCATACCAGTCGGTCGGGGCCAGTTTTATGCGCTTGCCCGGATGCAAAAAGCTACGCGGCACCCAGGTCGGGGTCAGCCGCAGCAGGCCGGCGCCGGCGTCAAGCGCTCTCGAGAGCAGCGGGCCGACATTATCTTTAGCGACAATTCGAGAGGTCTTCATACGAATCGAAAGATTGGTGGGACAACGGGTGAGGGCACGGATAGACGAGAATCGCACGGCCGGGCCGACGCTCATGGCGGACCTGGTCGGCAGCGCACTCTTTTGTAGCGTCTGGGCCACCGCTTGCAAGAGCTTCCAACGATTTGGCCGGCGTCACCGAGCCGTAGGGCAAGCCTTGTGGGTCGGCACGGCCCGCCATTGGCGCCCGCGTCGGCGCGATCTGGTGGGCGATGTCCAGTCTAGGGCTATTGGCCGAACGTGAAGTTTTTCAACCGGGCCAAGAATGCCGGACGCGCGGGCGCCGGTTTGCGGTTTTGCGGAAGGCGATGGCCTGCGTCGGCCGTCGGGGCGGGCTGACTTACCGGCGGATCGCGCCGCAGCACGCGGAATCCGGCTGGCGAAGAGTCGTCTTTCTGACTCCAAACCCGCCAGACCTCCGACTCGTTGATGCTCGACTGGCCGTTGTGGGCGAGCACGACATGGGCGCTCGTTTTCGCGAGCCCGTTGCGAATCGAGGCTTCGACCCCTTGGCGGCGAGACGACCGCATGAGCTTAACCTGCGGAAACTGGGCCGTCAGATCCTCCGCGATCTCGCTCGTGTCGTCCGTTGAGCCATCGTCGATAATCATGAGGTCGAAATTGCGGCTCAGATCGGGCAGCAGATCGAGCATCCGCCCCACGTCGGATTGGAGGGTCGCCTGGGCGTTGTGGACGGGCAATAGGACACTGAGGGAACGAGTCAAGGCGGCAATCCTTAGGTATCCAAAAGAGCGCGGCGCACTGCTCGTCATCATCGGGCGAACCTGAGCGCCGGCTGCAATCCGCCTGGGAAGGTCGGCTTTAGAGCATAAATACTGGCGGCGCGGGTCGTTCCGGCGGCGCTCGCCCATTCCGAAAGAACCACTCAGGCCCATAGCCGCGGCATCCTGCTTGGCCGTGCAGTAAGGCACTACCAAGACAAACAAGAAGCAAAACAGACAGGATTAACAGGATTTTCAGGATTTGTTAAGCGACGGCTGATTTTGCGAGCGACATCCAATTGACCGGTCGGTCGAAATCTTGGGATTGCCAGCCGACCGCTGCGAGAACGGGGGGGATTGCGCGGCGGGAGAGTTCGTCGCGGTTGCTATCGACGCTCAAATCGGGCGAGGCCGTCGTGCGATTGAGTACGATTCCGGCTGTCGGCAGACCGTCGCGGAACGTGCTTGCGACGATCAGGGTTTGCAACGTTTGATTGATCGCGCCCAGCGCGTCTCGAGCGACGACGATCAGCGGGTAGCCAAAATCGGCGGCCAATTCGGCCACATAGTCGTCTTCGTCGATCGGAGACATCAGTCCGCCGACTCCTTCGACGATTACGATGTCGGACCGCTGCCGCCAATAGTCCAGCCCGCCGCGGAGCAGGTCCGCGTCGATTCGGCGTCCTTCGAGTCGGGCAGCCAGATGCGGGGCGAGCGGCGCCGCGAAAAGCTGGGGGCAGACTGGGGCCAATTCGCCTGGCCGGCCGGCGGCGTTCCACAAGGCGAGCGCGTCGTCGGAGACCAGTTGTCCCGCTTCCATGCGGCAGCCGCTGGCTACCGGCTTATACACGCCGACCCGGATGTTTTGCGCGGCAAGCTGCCGCGCGATCAGGGCGGCGACGTAGGTTTTGCCCACGTCCGTGTCGTTTCCGGTAATGAATAGCCCTGCTGCCTGTTCACCCATGGCGCGAGTTAGAGTACCATTTTGATGGCTGTGACAAAAGTCGCGGCGATGATTGGATAGCGTTGCATCTCGTCACGGCTAGGACACGCGGCGGCTGGGATTGATGGAAATCATGTCGACGATGGAACCGGGCTCTGCACAAAATTCGCCGCATCGCGCGACTGTCGCGCTAGTGCAGATGACTTGCGGTACGTCGAAAGGGGCGAACGTTGGCAAGGCGCTGGATCGAATCGCCGAAGCCGCCGCCGCCGGCGCCAACATCGTGTGCCTGCAAGAGCTTTTTGCCGGCCCCTATTTCTGCCAGACCGAGGATTTTCGGTGGTTCGACGAGGCGGAACCGATTCCCGGCCCGACCTGCGAACAACTTTCCGCCGCGGCCGCCCAACATCGTGTCGTGGTCGTCGGATCGATCTTCGAGCGCCGGGCGCCCGGCCTGTACCACAACACGGCCGTCCTCTTCGACGCCGACGGACGACAGGCGGGCATGTATCGCAAAATGCACATACCCGACGACCCGGGCTACTACGAGAAATTTTACTTCACGCCGGGAGATTTGGGTTTTCGCAGCTTTGGGACGCAGGTCGGGCAGGTCGGCGCCTGCGTCTGCTGGGATCAGTGGTATCCTGAGGCGGCTCGATTGACTGCTTTGGCCGGCGCGCAGATTATTTTTTATCCGACGGCGATTGGATGGCTCCCCCGGGATAAAGCAGCGCTAGGCGCGAGTCAACATTCCGCCTGGGAGACAATGATGCGGAGCCACGCGATCGCCAACGGCGTGTTCGTGGCGGCCGTGAATCGCACGGGTCTGGAACTGCCGCTCGACCCGAGCGCCGGCGCGGGTATTGAATTTTGGGGCGCGTCGTTCGTTTGCGACCCGCTGGGCAATATCTTGGCGCGGGCGTCGCACGACCGCGAAGAAACGGTGCTGGTCGAGTGCGATCTGTCGACGCTCGACTCGGTGCGGACGCATTGGCCGTTTTTGCGAGACCGGCGGATCGACGCCTATTCCGACCTGACGCGACGGTATTTGGATTAGCGGGCCGCCGGGGACTGTCCCCATTTTGCGGAGTCTTCGGAGCAAAACTGGGGACTGTCCCCTTCTCCAAGCGGTGCTATAAGAGCCTCCAAAACAATGCCGTTCATCAATGATTGGTCAAAGTAATCAAGTGCAGCTACTGAACGAAACGCCCCTGGCGCTCGGCTATCGCATGCCGGCGGAATGGGAACCGCATACCGCGACATGGCTCTCATGGCCGCACCGATTGGCGACGTGGCCCGGCAAGTTCGAACCGATCCCGCTTGTGTATGTCCAACTTGCGCGGACGATCGCCGAGTTTGAGCCTGTGCATATTCTGGCTAGCGGCCCGCCGCGCGCTGAAGCGATGCGTCTTTTGCACGGCGCGGCTAACATTACGATTCACAACGTGCCGACCAACGACGTTTGGATTCGCGACTCGGGGCCGACATTTTTGGTTGGACCTACGAATGCGCCGGCGGCGCTGGTCAACTGGGGCTACAACGCCTACGGCGGGAAGTATCTGCCTTGCGACCACGACGACGCGATTCCCGGAAAAATCGCCGCGATGATCGGGCAGCAATGCTTCGAGCCGAGGATCATCTTGGAAGGAGGCGCTATCGACGTGGACGGACAAGGGACGCTGCTCACGTCGGAGCAGTGTCTGCTGAATCCCAATCGCAATCCGGGACTTTCGCGCGGCGAGATCGAACGCTACTTGATGGATTATCTGGCGGTTCGCAAAGTGCTGTGGCTCGGATCCGGAATCGTGGGAGATGATACCGACGGGCATGTCGATGAGTTAGCTCGATTCGTCGGGCGACGAACCGTCGTCGCCACGATCGAAGACGATCCGCAAGATGTGAATTACGCCGCGCTCATGGATAATCTCGACCGCCTGCGGACATTTCGAGACACTGACGGGGTTCCTCTGGAAATCATTCCTCTGCCGCTGCCGGGGCCGATCTCCCACAACGGCCAGCGACTGCCGGCCAGCTACTGCAATTTCTACATCGCCAACGGCTTGGTAGTCGTGCCGCAGTTCGACGATCCAGCCGACCGACGCGCAATCGATATTCTCGCCGGTCTCTTCCCCGATCGGCAAGTTTGCGGCTTGCCGGCCCGCGATCTCGTGCTAGGCCGCGGCGCTTTCCACTGCATCACGCAGCAGCAGCCAGCGCCTCACGACCTCTGACCTTCTCACGGCTTGTCGAGCTTGACGCAATCCAGCCCGAAAAAGTATTTCGCGCCGCTGGCGGCTGAATTGGCGCCGATGACTTCCACGCGGAGTAGGAACTTGCCGTCTTTTGGTTCTACTGTGCCCAAGACAATCGGGCCGCTGGCGACCGCTTCGCCGTGGTAGCCGTCGAAGTCGTCGCCGACCTTCTGGCCATTAAGCGAGAAGCGTAAAATACCGTAGTCCGGCGCCTTCGTGGCATGAAGTGTCACGCGGCGTGGCTGATCGTCGCCGACGGGGAGTTGCAGTTCGACGAAGTCCCCGGGTTTCGTCGCTCTTACGAACAGTTGCTGCTCGCCGCTCCATTGGCCGCCGTGCAGGCCGCCCGTCTGAATTTCTGTTTGAAGGTTGTCCGATTTGGCGACGATGGCCATCGACTCGCATTCGACGGCGCCCGCGAGGTGGTACGAATCGGGCGGCTGGCGAATCTCTTTGGCGGCTTCTTGCGGCTGAGGCTGGCGATTGTGCTTGGCGCCGGGGCGCGCGTACCAAAAGGTTCCGACCGCGTAGTCGACCTTGGTATCGGCCCAATTCCAATTTTCCATATCGTGTTTTAGCGATGAGCGGAACGGGATGTTGTCGAGCAAGCGAATCCGTGAGGTGGTCGTGTAGCCCTTCCAGTCTTGGCCGAGGCCGTCGCGCTTGGGCATCGAAATGAACGGCGAATTGAAAAACCCGGCCATGCCCCAGGCGTAGCCATAATAATCCTCGGTGCCCGTGCCGATGTGGGCCGGAAACGTGGCGCCGTCGTAGTAGATGCGTTCGTCCCCTTCGCCGTACCAATCCTTCACCGGGCTAAACACGGTGAGCGTATCGCCGACGTAGCGTCCTTGGCCCTGGATATCGATGTAGTTCCAATCGCTGATTGGCCGCGTGGGCATCTCGAATTGGCCCCGCCAGTTGGCGTGAAAATGCAGCGAGCGCTCGTCCCATTTCCAAAATCCGATGTTCGCCGTGAGGCTGACAGCCAGCGATTTCTTGCCGACATTCTTCAGCGTGACGCGGGCCGATCGCTCGTAGGGCATCACCCATCGCGAGGCGAGGGCGCCGTCTGCTTGCACCGTTCGCCACCAATCTTGCACGGCGCTAATCCGCACGCCGGCGCCAAAAAACTCGGCGAGCGGGCACCAGATGCAGGGCACATCGTCGAACGTGGCTTCGAGCACCAAATCACGCATAGCCTGGGGCGCGTCTTTGGGATCGATCGCGACGTACAGCTCACGAATCGATGCCGCACGCTGGGGCAGTTCGATCGAGATGGTTTCGCCCGCGACGATGGATTTGTGCTCGGTGAAGCTGTTGACGTGCGGCGATAACGCCAGGTGGCTGCGCGTATTCGCGAGTGACTGGGCAATCCGCGCCAATTCGGGTTTCGCCGCGTCGAAATCGCTCATCGAAAACGTCTTGACCGCCGTGCCCGGCTCGTAGCCGCGGTAGTTGATCACATAGTAAAGCGGCAGCGAATCGAGCGTGATTTTGCATCCCTTGGCGAATGGGATCGGCAGGTACAGATCCCCCGCCACGCCACGCCGCGGCTTGGATTCTGGCTTTAATTGATCGGTGACGTCCATCTCGTTCCAAGCCGTGAAAGCCAATGGCGGCTTCACGAGTCCGCGGCCGCTAAGCAACGCGTTGAAATTCGCCGTGATCGCCGGCGTCGCGGAGCCATCGAAATAAAATCGAATGACCTGCTTGTCTTTATCCGCCAAGAGGGGCGTCCAGAACCGGACGACGGCGCCGGGGCCGTCGGCCTCCATGATGACCCATTCGCGGCGGCCGTCGTGAGTTTCCGTATGCAGAAACTGGCCGAAATCGTTGTTGGAATGCCACGTTGCCGGATCGCCCGGATCGTTCTTCCGCTGATCGTGGCTGCTGGCCTGTTTGAGCGAGAACGCCGGCTCGGGCAACCGAGCGACCACGTCGCGATCGATCATTTGGGCCAGCAGTGACTGAAGCGTTATCGGCTCCGCGGCATGCACCGCGCCGGTTGGCATCCATGGAATCGACAGGAGGCCAAAAGCTACTGCCAGATTGAAGAATACGGGAACCCTGCGCATTGTTGCCCTTTCGGTGAGGTCAATGAATCACTCTAACGCGATGCGTTAGCGAGGCCGTCTGGGCCATCGATCCTCGCTGACGCTTCGGGTTAGTATGGCAGAATGCTTCGATTATTGGCATCCGCGATGGCGCCTATGACTTTTTCGGTAACCAACATAGGTTGGCAATGCATCCGGCGTAGCCCTGGGTCCTGTAATTATCCTTAGTGATGGCGTTGGTCGCAGCGCTGTTGACCAGGGAAAAATGAAGCGACCACTCATGCGTGGCGCTAGGTGATGTGAAAATTTGGTGCTCCGCTGCCCAGTTCACGGATACACCCTTGCCGCCAGCTCCCACGGCAGACCAGATTTGAACGCTTGACTTCTTGGCTTGGCGGGCGGAGGCCGCAAACCCGTCGAGGTCGACCAGCGTGATGTGATTGCGGTCCCCTTTGCCGAGACTCGGGTCCAGATCGTTGAGAGGCGACTTGACCTCGTTGAAACGCGAGTTCAGCTCGTTCGCAATCGCGCAGCCGCTCGAATGGCCGACGATGAATAACGTATCAGCGCCGGAGTCTGCGATCGATTTAGTCACCCCATCGAACTGCTTCTTGAAACCATTGACGGCGCTTGAATCGCTGGCGCCCTTGATGTCCGGGTAGGCGTATGCGTCAAACTCTACGTCGCCGCGCTGTTTTGCCGCGCTAGCTTTCCACATGTCCACGTCGGGTTGAGAGGATTGGTATCCGCCTATGAAGACAGCGTAGATGCTCATCTGTTACTCCCTTTTTCGAACAGGTAGGGAATTAGCGATAAGGATTCGGACTGTACATGAACGAAATATCCGGGCTATCGGACGGCGAATGGGGACGCCGCTCGATTCCGATTCGAGCTGCGCCGCTTCATTCTCTCGGGAACCGTGCGAATCGCCGGCTTTTCGGAAAGTCAGGAATCACACTAACCCGATGCGTCAGCGAGGCAGTGGAGTCGTCCATCCTCGCTGACGCTTCGGGTTAGTATGGCAGGCGGCGAGAGCGACGGCTACTTGCCGATGCAATAGATGAGATCGCCGGCGCGGAGGAACATGTCGCCGCCGGAGAAGATCGGCGAGGCGCCGCTGCCGCGCGGGAGCGTGTTCTTGCTGACCAGCTTCGCCTCGCGGGTGGCTTCCATGACGATCCCGTCGCCGCGATTGGTCGTCAGAAAGATGTACTTTCCGGCGAGCGTCAGGCTGGCGTAGGCCCGCGGGCCTTTGCTGTCGTCGTCATCCAACAGATGCCGCGAGTTGATGATCGGTTCGACTAAGCCCTTGGCATGGATATCGAAGGAGAATAATTCTCCGGCCGCGGTGGTGAGCAGCAACGTGTCGCCATCGATCAATGGCGAGCCGAAAGTTTCCTCGGCGCATTCGGCGTTCCAGACTTCCTTGTCCTTGAATGCCGCATTGAGTCGCACGGCGGAGATCGTGCCTTCGGCAAAGTAAATGATTCCACCGTCGGCCACCGGGCTGGTGTACTGTGCGGCTCCGACCTTATCGTTGAGCGATTTGCCGTCGGAAAGTCGAACGACATCTCCCTTGGGGGTGACGATGACATCCACGCCACCCACGTTGAGACCGGTCGGGGTTCCATAGCTTGACAGGGCATCGGTGTTCACCCAAAGCTGCTTGCCCGTGATCGGATCGAAGGCATAGAGGTTGGTCATGCTGACGATCAGCTTCCCGGCGACAATGATCGGCGACGAGCTGCGGCCGTAGCTTGTGTTTCGCGGGGCGTCGATATAGCTGAACCATTTCGAATGACCGTCCAAATCGACGGCGAACACGATGCCATTGGCGAGGGCGCCGTACACATTCTTACCGTCGGTAATCGGGGTGGCGGCGGCGATGCCCGAGCCGTCTTTGGGAGGCTCGTATGCGGTCGCGGCGGCGCGGCTCTTTTCGTTGGATAGCAGCGCGGGCGTCACGGCGACATTCCAGCGCACTTTGCCATCGGCCCTATCGAGGCAGCTCAATCGATTCGGTTCCGACGCGACGACGATTACTTTGTCGGTCAAGATCGGCGAGGAGTAGCTCGCGCCGACAACGGCGCTCCAGCGGACATTTTTCGTCGCCGACCACTCTGTTACCGGAGTCGCGTCCGGATACCGACCGCTGCCGTCGCCCCGCCAGCCAAAGGGCCGCTGAAGAGTGGGACGAAACACCTTTGAGCCAAGGGCCGGCGTCGAAACGGCTTCGCTCGGCAGGGCCGCGACCGGCAAAAAGAATAACGCATAGGCTGCGGCTCGCAACACGTTAGCGAAAAACCCCACGTTATTACCTTTCGCCAATGCAATACAGAAAACCGGGTGAGCGGTAGTACATTCGATTGCCCTCGAACACCGGCGAGGCCAACGTTTGGGCCTGCTCCTTGGCCCCTTCGCGCGATTCCTCAAGCACGTTGCGGGCGAGCTCTTTGTATTGCCGCCCCGGCTGGATCACGAGCATCGTTCCCTGGTTGTCCATCACATAAATGTATTTGCCGGCAAGGGTCGGACTCGCCGAGCAGCCCGCCCAATTCCAGTATTCCGTCTTGGGCTTGAGCGGTAGCACCTTGCGATAGACGACTTCGCCATTGGTCGCGTCGTTGACTAGCAGACCGCCACCTTGCGTGACCTGATAGAGGAGACCATTTACCAAGAGGGGCGACGCGACGAAGCCGCGGTCAAAGGGATTTTTTTTCTTGTCGATCGGCAACTCGTCGTCCGCCCAGTCCGTCTTGAAGACGTAGCCAGATATGAGCTTACCGGAATCGGTGGTCGGAGGAATTTGGAAGGCCTTGAAACCGAGCGCCTCGTCGTTGTTTTTTGGATAGCCGACTCGGGCGAAGATAGTGTTTCCTTCGACGATCGGTGTTGTAACCGCATCGCCGAACAAACCCTGATCCCAAATCGCCTGACCATCGCGGAGGCGAGCGAAGAATCCCCATTGGAATCCGACCACCGACTCTCCGCCAGATCGTAGACGAAACAGCGACCCGTACGTGTTGAAGGCCTTTGCCGGATTGGTCCAAACCAGTTTGCCTGTCTCGACGTCGTAGCCGCGGAGTTCGTTCGCCCACACGACTAGGCGGTTGCCGGCCAACAGGGGGCTGGCGAAGTTGCCGTGCTCGCTGCCGTCTCCCTTGCCGCGGGCGATCCACTTGCGATTGCCGTTCAGGTCGTAGCAAACCGTGACGCCCGTGGTGAAGAAGGCGCAGACGTGCTTGCCATCGCTGGTGGGAGTCGGGCCGGAGTATCCGAAGACCGCTTGGGCCCAGTTATGGCTGAAGGCTTTTTTGTCGATCGCGATTTCTTCGGCAAGAATTTTCTTTTCGATCTCCCGCTTGCGCTTGAGCACTGGCTCCGAATGACGAGCCGCGGCGGAATTAGTCATTTCGGCATTGAGCGCCGTGACAGCGTCGGCATTTGCGGCCGCTAGTTCCGGCGACAGCGGCAGCAGCTTGCCATACTCCGGCTCCGCTTTAAACTGTTCGGGCGTCAAACCCTCGAACTCGGGGCTTGACCGGATCCAGAGTATTTGGCCCGTCTTCTTGTCGAAACAAATCAGGTCGGAGATTTCGGACGTGACGAAGATTTTATCGCCGACGACAATCGGGCTGGAGACACCGATATTCGGCATCGGCGCCATCCAAATGATGCTGCTGGTGCTATACCCCCCGCCGGAATTCTTCCGCCCCCAGTTCAGCGGAGGATTGGCGCCGGGGTAACGGCCCGAGCCATCGCCGCGCCAGCCGACCGGTTGTTCCGGAGTTGGGCGAAAGCTGGGCGACCCGAGCGGCGCGCCGGAGACGCTTGCGACGGGCGGTTTTTCCCCAGCCCGAGCCACAAGCCCCAGAAACACAATCGACAAAACCAGCATCCGCTGCGCAATGACAGCCATGATACGCTCTCCGTTGTTTGCCCCGCGCGATCTCGCAGCCGCGCCAATATCCGGCGCCGTGGCAAGGCGCCGATCCTCGATCGGCGTCGAATGAATGCGACTGATCGTAACTGCCGCCAATCGGCGGGTCAACAAAATAGTTTGCTGCGTCGCGGCGGCTGAATCCCATAAATGGCGCCTTTTGAGTCGTCGCCCCACTTCGGTGAGAGTGCTTGCGGACGGTCGCGGGGCCGCGAATAATGGAACCGCTCGCAGGGACGACCGGCGAGATGGTTTTCCTGGCGTCAAATCATCGCGACGCCGCTTACTTCGCCAGGCAGACTCACTCGTGGCCGCTGAAATCCTTCAACTCGATACGCGGATCCAGATCGTCACGCCCGAGAACATCGCGTTCAAATATCGGGTGGCCGGCCCGTTTCGCCGGGGGCCCGCCTTGCTGATCGATTGGCTGGTTCTGTTTGGGATTATGTTCGCCACGTTGTTTGTCGTGGCGGCCATGTATCGGATCGCGTTTCTCAGTGCTTTGAGCGCCCGTAATTATCTTTGGTTTGGACTGCTGTGGTTCTACGGCGGGCTGCTGGAGACGTTTTGGAATGGGCAGACGATCGGCAAGAAGGCAATGGGGATCCGCGTCGTGACCGTCGACGGTCAGCCGATCAGCGGCCTGCAGGCCGTAGCTCGCAACGTGCTACGCGTCGTCGACGCCTTGCCGGCCGTGCCGCTTTTGGCGCTGCTCTCCGAGGACGGCGCTCGACTTGTCATGGCGATCTTTCCCGACACGCAAACGATCGCGTTATTTCAATTTGGCTTGTTGGCGCCAGCTTGCAATCCGCGGTTCCAACGGCTGGGCGATCTGGCCTGCGGCACGATGGTCGTCGTCGACGAAAACCAGCAGACGTATGGCGTGCTCCGGGTCAACGAACAAGCCGCGATACGCTTGGCGGATGAGATCCCCGTGAACTTCACGCCCTCCCGCACGCTCGTTCGGGCGTTGTCGGTGTATGTCGCGCGGCGAGCGAGATTTTCGCCCGGGCGGCGGGCCGTGATCGCCGAGCCGCTGGGCAAATTGCTAAGGATTCAATTCAAACTGCCGGTCGACACGAATCTCGACACCTTGCTGTGCGCCGTTTACCATCGCGCCCTAATCGCCGACGGCACGAAGCAATCGCGCGACCAAGCCTGGGAACCTCCTCCGACGCCGACACAATCTCGCGCGGCGACGATCGACAGCTTTTTGGATCAGATGGCTTGAGTTGGCCTAGCGAGAAGGTGATTTACCACGAAGACACGAAGACACGAAGAAACGAGGCAGTTTTGACAGGATTGACAGGATTAACAGGATTTATAGTGAGGCGACTGCAAATCCGTCCCAAAACAAATCCTGACAATTCTGTTAATCCTGTCTAATTTCTTTCTGAAAAGATCGAGCGATGAAGGTTGCCGAGTTACTGGAGCAGCGCCGGGAGAATTGGCGGCAGCTTGAGCAGCTGTGCGTTTTGATGGAGGGGCGCGCGCGGCGGAAGCAGGCGGGCGCCGTCGTGGTGCGGTTTGCTTCGCTGTATCGGTCGGCTTGCGCCGATTTGGCGCTGGCCGATGCTTATCAGTTGCCCAGCAATACGCAGCTCTATTTGCACCAACTCGTCGCCCGCGCTCACAACCAGTTGTACCGCAGTCGGCGATTCGATTTCAAAAATTGGGGACACGAGCTGTTTCAGGCCGTGCCGCGACGACTGCTGAGAGACCGGTATTTGTGGATCGCGACGATCGCCTTCTGGGGAATCTTTTTGGGAGCGATGTGGCTTGCCCGAAATTCACCGGAATTCTGCGAGCGACTGGTCGGCAAAGACATGATGAGAGCCATGACCGAGCAGTACGACGATCCGCTCAATCGTCAAAACTCCGAAATCTCCAGCTATATGAACAGCTTTTATACGCTGCACAACACGTCGATCGGCCTAAGCTGTTTCGCGACGGGAATGTTGTTTGGCGTCGGCGGTCTCATCGCGCTGATTTTCAATGCCGCTCAGATCGGCGCGGTCTATGGATATATGACGACCACGAGTCAGTGGGGCACATTCGCCAATTTCACGACGGCCCACGGCCCGTTCGAGCTGACGGCCGTGGTGTTATCGGCGGCGGCCGGAATGCGGGTTGGTTTTTCTCAGGTGGAGACGCACGGCATGAGCCGCGGCGCAGCCATGCAACGGGCGCTGCGCGAGGCGGTGCCCACGATGGGCGCGGCGGTAGCCATGTTTTTGATGGCCGCCATGATCGAAGGCTTTTTGTCGCCGACGAACGTGCCCTATCCCGTCAAAGCGACCGTGGCCATCGTGTCTTCGCTCTTGCTCCTGTTTTATGTGCTGATCTTGGGCAGCCGGCAGATTCCCTTGACCGATGGACTGATCGGTGATGTCGCATCGGGTGGCCAGGACTGGTCCGAAGGGAAGCCCCGGGACCTGGCGGCGGATACGGGAGAACCGCATGCTGATTTACAAGCAGTTGCCGTTGCCGATCCGGGGCTTCGGCGAAGCGCCTCCAGCCGCGGGCGCCCGACGACGTCCGAGAGCCCGATTCCGTCTGGGGGCCCGGCGACGCGACCGACCGAAGGCGAACAGGAGGCGACGAGTGCAACTCGATAAAACTCGAATCGCCATCCGCGAGCGAGACTTCACGGACATCCTCGATTTGTCGCTACAACTGATTCGGACGCATTTCGCGCCGTGGCTTGCAGCCAGCGCCGTGGGCGTCGCGCCGTTTGCCCTGCTGAATTGGTGGTTGGTCAAACACGTGCATTTGGCGGTCGACGTATCCGCGCCATGGCTCAACTATACATTGATTATGATCGCGCTCGTCGGTCTGGAAGCACCCTTGGCCGGCGCGTTTGCGACACGGTACTTTGGCCACGCGTTGTTTGTCGATCGGCCGCCGGCGCGGATCGTGATGAACGATGTGAGCCGATCGGTCTGGCAACTGCTGATGCTCGAGGTCGTCGCCCGGGGATTGTTTTTTCTGCCGGCATTCGTGCTTCCGCCCGGCTGGGGCCTGTTCATGCTGTTTGCCCTGGGCTGGATACCGTTTGTCTATTTCCCATTTCTCGGCGAAATTATTTTGCTGGAGCGAAATCCGCTCATCCGGCGCCGCAGCCAGCCCTCGTCTTGGCAGCGCAGCCAAGCCTTTCACAAAGGCGCCCGGGGAGATCAATTTGGCCGCGCCGCTCTATCGCTGGCGATCGGCGGCGCGATGACCGCCGGCTTTTCGCTGGGACTGTGGTACATCCGCGGCACGTTTTCCAATCGCTGGGATTTGGGCCTGTTGTTTTTCACTTATTTGTTTCCCGCGGGATTGTGGCTGGTCATCAGCTTCTTCACCGTCGTGCGATACCTGAGCTATCTCGATCTAAGAATTCGCCGCGAAGGCTGGGAAGTCGAACTATTGATGCGCGCGGAGGCCGCCCGACTGGCGAGGCAAGCCCTATGAACCGCATCGACGCCGTGCCGAGCGGGGGGCGTAAGCCCCCTGTCCCCAAGCTAACATCACCCAGCAACCTTAAGTACGCGCAAAACGCCGCGGCACGCCGTCTCATCGTCGTCGCCATCTCCTCAGTCATCCTCCTCGCCAGTTGCCTCATAGCCCGCGCCGATATCCCCGATCCCATCGACTCCGGCCGCGAAGCACTCCGCTCCCCCGATCGCTTCCCTTGGTACGACGCCGACAAAGACGACATCCGGCCGATTCGTCTATCGCAGCCAAAACAAGCTCAAAACGACAACCGCAACGACAAGTCGGCGCCGCGCCCCGATCGCAGCCGAACGGACCGTTCGAGAGACGGCGGACAAGCTGGCCGTGATGACTCGGAATCCAAACCTGAGCGCGACACCTCGTTCGATCCATCCGCGAGCACGTTCCCGCTGCTGACATGGATAGCTTGGATCGTCATCGCCATCGTTCTGTGCGGACTCGCTTTCGCCTTAATCCGAGCTTTTCTGGACCGCGAAGCGCAAGACGCGAAAAGAATCGACAATTCCGGACCGGCCGACGATAACGAGGATGTCGCCGAGGCTCTCGACGAACTGCCGACTCGGATCCCCATGCCAAAATCCGGTCTGCTCGAAGAAGCTCGACGGCAGTATGAGGCCGGGAACTACAACTTGGCTGTCATCTATCTCTATAGTTACGAACTGCTAAAGCTCGATCAGAATCAATTCTTGCGGCTGGCCAAGGGCAAGACCAATCGCGAGTATCTCCGCGAACTGGCGGATCGGCCCGAGCTTAGAGATATCGTCGCCCGTTGTCTCTCGCCATTCGAGGATGTCTTCTTCGGCGGCCACGCGCTGGATCGCGCCCGATTCGAGGCGTGCTGGAACGAAGTCGAGCGCTTCAACCGTTTGCTGGGGCAACCCGCATGATCGACAACTGCTGCTCGCGACCGGACCCCATTTTTGCGTCAGTCACCTTGGCGAGGTTTTTTTTGCGAGTGGCGCTTGCGCTCGTCATGGCTTCGGCGCCGATCGGCTGTGCTCGCGAGAGTGGGGAAAGCGGAGAGTTGCCGACGACCTATGGCAGCGGCGCCGGATTGGAAACGAGCGTCAACGGCTACAACGTGCTGGCGGGAATGTTTGCGAAGGCCGGTCACGCGGTTTCAACGCGGACGGCGCTGACCCCGTTGCTGCGCGACTGGGCCGACACGATCGTCTTCGCTCCCGTTAGTTTTGCGCCGCCAGAACCGGAAACGGTCGGCTGGATGGAAAAATGGCTCCAAGGAAAATCGGGGCGAACATTGATTTATATCGGCCGCGATTTTGACGCCGAGCCGCTCTATTGGCGCAAGGCGAAGCTCAAAGCCGGGACTGCCGATCAGCCCGAAATCGCTCGCCGATCGCTTGCCGCCCTGGCCCGCGTGAAGATCGAGCGCGCCGTCGAATCCGGCGGCAAATGCGCGTGGTTTGAGATCGTGAAGGGCATGCATCGCGACGTTCGTAAGCTTGAAGGTCCCTGGCTGGACAACAGCGGCGGGCCGCCCCCGATCGACGCTGCGGCGATCGAAATCGAGCTCAATAGTCGCTTGATACCGGCCGACTCCGCCGATCTCGACGTGCTGCTGGCGGCGGACGACGACATGCTCCTGACGCGGCGCTCGTTTACGGCGCCCGGCGTTGCGGGGGACGTGACTTCGGCGCCGGACAGTCAGCTTGTGATGATCGCCAACGGCTCATTCCTCACGAACCTGCCGCTAGTGAACCGCGAGCATCGCAAGCTGGCCGGCAAATTGATCGAGCTCTTGGGTCCCAAGCCGGGCCACGTCGTTTTCTTGGCTAGCGAAGAGCCGGCGCCGCCGATTCGCAGTTCGAGCGCTGATCGATCCGCGGCGAGCAGCATGCTCGATGTGTTTGGCGTCTGGCCCTTGAGCGCGATTCTGCTGCAATTTGTTGTGCTTCTGGCGGTGTTTGGCTTTTCGCGCTGGCCCCTGTTCGGGCCGCCGCGCGACCCGCCGCCGCTGCCGGCCTCCGACTTTGGCCAGCACGTCTCGGCCGTAGCCGATTCGCTCGCCACGACCGGCGACGCTTCCTATGCCCAAGAGCGGTGGCAATACTATCAAGACAACGTCCGCGGCGGTCGCGCCCTGAGCGACGCTACGAAACGCAACTCAATGCTTCCGGGCGGCCGGGGCCGGACTGAAGGGAAGCCCGGGTGACTTGCTCTCAAGATCGAGATGCCCCTTCGGGGCTTCGGCGAGGACGCCTCCGGTCCTGGCCACCCCGATTTTGTTAGACCCTCTAAAATTTACTCACGTCCGAACTGATGAGCCTCCATGACTGATTTCGCCGCGCCCCCCGCGCCGCCGGAAACGATCGAATTTCGCTGTCCCGATTGCCAAAAGCTGTTGCGAATTGCGGCGGCTGCGATCGGCAAGCAGGCGATGTGCCCCGAGTGCCGCTCGACCATTGTCGTGCCCGCGTCCGGCGCCGCGGCCGCGCCCCAAATGGCCATGCGCGCAGAGCGTCCGGCGCAATATGCACCCGGTCCGATGAGTCTTTCGGGATCGCTCAATCCGCTGCCGCCAACGTTCCCTGGCGCTTCATCGGCCTCCGCGCCCGCTCGGCCGATGAGCCAATTATATCCCAATGCGGCGACTGTCACGCCAAGCCTGCCGAGCCGTTACGAACCATCCGCCGCGGGCACGGCGATTCAAAATTTGTTTCGCCGAATCACGGTCGAAATCCGTAAGGTCTATGTCGGTCAAGACGAACTCGTATTGGGAACGATGGTCGCCCTATTTTCGAGCGGGCACGTATTGATCGAAAGCGTGCCCGGGCTTGGCAAGACGCTATTCGTCAGAACGCTCGGCCGAGTGCTCGGCTGCAAATTCGGGCGGATTCAATTCACGGCCGATCTCATGCCCTCGGATATCACCGGCGCGCCGATTTTCGATATGAAGGAGCAGGAGTTTCGCTTTCATCCAGGACCGATCTTCACGCAGCTTCTGTTGGCCGACGAAATCAATCGGTCGCCCGCCAAGACGCACGCTGCATTGCTTGAGATCATGCAGGAATATCGCGTCACCGTCGAGCGCACCAGCCACAAGCTCGACCGGCCGTTTCTCGTGATGGCGACGCAAAATCCGATCGAAAGCGAAGGCACTTACAATCTGCCCGAGGCACAGCTCGACCGGTTCATGTTCAAGATTATCGCCGACTATCCGACTGTCGCCGAGGAGGCCGACGTGCTCCGGATGCACAGCCAGCAGGTCGATCTCGACCAGCGGCTAGCGACGGACCTGCAAACGATTTCCTCGCCGGAGGAAATCATGGCCATGACGCAGGCCTGCGGCAAAACGCACGTCGACGACAAGCTGATCGACTATATCAACACGCTGGTCCGCCGCACCCGCGAGTGGCCGCAGTTTCACATGGGCGCCTCGCCCCGGGCGGGCATCGCGCTGGTGCAAGGGGCCCGCACGCTGGCCGCCTTTCACGGGCGCGACTATGCCGTGCCGGATGACGTGGCGCAATTGGCTTTGCCGTCGCTGCGGCATCGGGTGATTCTGAATGCCGAGGCCGATGTCGAGGGCCGCAAGGTCGACGATCTGCTTCGCGAGTTGATCAAAACAGTCGAGGTTCCGCGGCTGTGAACCCGCTATTTTATGTTTTGCTCGGGTTGGCGCCCCTGGTGGCCTTGGCGGCAATGGCCCGGATCTATCCGCACAGGCCGCTGGTGCTGCTGGTGGCCGTGCCGGGACTATTGTCGATCGGCTTGGTGGCGTCGGCCGGTTTGTTTCCGGTGCTAGCCGCGCTTGACGGCGTCATTGCCCTTGTGGCGATCGTCGATTTAATGACGCTTCCGCGGCCGAAAGACTTCGCCGTGCAGCGCGAGATGCTTCGCGTCGCCTCGCTCAAAAAACCACATCCGGTTCAACTGACGGTCGCCAATCGTTCGCGGGGCTCGCATACGATTTGGGTCCGCGACGGAATTCCGCCGCCGCTCGTCAGCGAGCCGGCCGAATTGCTCGTGCGGCTTGCGCCCCGCAGTCGGGCGACGCTACACTATGTGATTCACGCCGATCGCCGCGGCGAGTTCGAAGCCGCCACCGTCCATTTGCGAGTCCGCAGCCGGTTTGGATTATGGCAGCGCTATTTGGACTACCCCGTTCGCAACCTGATCGACGTCTATCCCGACATGAAGCAATTGGCCGAGTATGGGGTACTAGCCCGAACGAATCGGCTGAGCTTGCTGGGAGTGCGGCGAACTCGCAAGATCGGGCAAGACAACGAATTCGAGCGGCTGCGCGATTTCACCCGCGACGACAATTACAAGCACATTGCGTGGCGGAGCACGGCCCGCCGCGGCAAGCTGACGGTCAAGGACTTTCAGGCGAACCAAAGCCAACGGCTGTTATTCCTCGTGGATTGCGGCCGGATGATGGCCAATGAAGCAGCCGGCCTGAGCCTATTGGACCACGCGCTGAATGCCATGCTGATGCTGAGCTACGTGGCGCTCAAGCAGGGCGATTCGGTTGGCCTGCTGTGCTTCTCCGACGAGATGCACAACTTCGTGCCGGCTACCGGCGGCATGAGTCAGATGAACCGGCTGCTGCATGCCTCGTTCAACAGGTTTCCGCGAATGGTCGAATCGCGCTACGACGAGGCTTTCTTGCATCTGGCGACCCGCTGTCGCAAACGGGCGCTCGTGGTCCTGATCACCAACGTGATCGATGAGGTGAACGCCAATCAAGTCGACCGCTATCTCTCCTCGCTGGTCGGTCGACATTTGCCGTTGGGCGTGCTGCTGCGCGACCGCCGCCTGTTCGACGCAGCCGATGTCACTGCTCCGCAGGGCAAAGATCTTTATCGCGCCGCGGCGGCGGCGGATATTCTGATTTGGCGCCGCCAAGTTTTAAGCGATCTGTCGAGCAAAGGCGTGTTGGCGCTGGATGTGTTTCCGGAGGACCTGACGGCGCCGCTGGTGAATAGCTACCTGAATATCAAAGCGCGGCATCTGTTGTAAGGGCGGCTGGGTGGCCCGACCTCGCGCCGTAGGGAAGCCCCCGTGGCTGACTCTCGGAAGGCGACACCAGACTCCGGGGCTTCGGCAAGGACGCCTCCAGCCCCTGGCGCCGGCAGCCTATTCAATCCGCGGCGCCGTGACCGGCCGAAGTCGGGCGGCGCATTGGCAATTCGATTTCGATCCGCGTGCCGCCGTTGGGCGAGCTTTCCATGTTGAAGCGACCCCTCAAGAGCTTGATCCGCTCCTTCATCCCAGGCAGCCCGTGGACGCCGCGCGAGGCCTGTTCGAGCGTGGTTCCAATGCCCCAGTCCTTTACCTCCAGCAAGATTCGCTGGTCGTCGTGATCGAGTTTGATGCGAATTCTGGGACTTTGGCTGTGCTTGACCGCATTGGTGATTGCCTCCTGAGCGATACGGTAGACGGCCGTTTCCCATTCCGGAGTCAAACGGCCCAGGTCATTTTCCGAATGGACGAATTCGATCTTGGCGCCGGCCATCACATGCTCTTTGACCAACTCCTCGATGGCCTGGGTGACGCCGAACTGGTCGAGCACATAATTCCTGACGCCGTTCATCACTCGGCGCCCCTCGTCGATTGCTTGCCGCAGGGCCTTGATACCGGGTTCGATAAGCTCCGCGGCGCCGGGACTGTCCAAATTCGACTGGCAGCCCTGCAAATGCAGGATCGCTCCGATGGCATATTGCATGAACCCGTCGTGGATATCGTAAGCGATGAGCTTCCGTTCGCGTTCCTGGAGCTCCAGACTTTGGCGGAGCAATTCTTGCTCCGCCAGAAGTGCGTCGTGCGCGGCTTTGCGCTCGGTAATATCCTGCACGGTGCAAATCTGGCCGGTGACCGCGCCGGTTGAATCCTTGAGCATCGTCACGACGCTCGCTGTCCAGCGAATAACGCCATTCTTGTGAACGAACCGAAATTCTTGCAGCGGCATGTCCCGGCGGGTTTCCAATGATTTCTGCCAGATGTCGACCAGGGCTGCGAAATCATCCGGATGAATCAGATGCTTCCAGGCAAACCCCAGCGCTTCGTCGGGCGCCACGCCAGCGAGTTCGCACCACTTGTCGTTGGCGAAGAAAACCGACCCCTCGGCGTCCGCTTGGACGATTCCGACGGGCGCCCGTGTCACGAGCGTCCGGAATCGCTCCTCCGACTCGCGAAGCGCCTCGGTTTGCAGCTTTTGAAAAGTGACATCCCGGGCGGTAGCCACGATCAAGTCGGAATTAGGATCGGGCGCCGCTTGCCAAGCGAGCCAGCGATACGAACCGTCGGGGCAACGATATCGGTTCTCGAATCGCACGGATTCATGCCCGATCTGAAGCAGGCTCGCCTCGCGAATCGTCGCCTCGAGATCGTCCGGATGGACAAAGTCGAAGTAGGGCCGGCTCGTGAGTTCCTCGGCCGACCAACCCAATGTTTTGATCCAGGCTTGATTCACCCGGGTGAAGTACCCCCGGTGATCGGCCAAGCAAAGCATTTCGTTGCTGAACTCGAAAAAATCGATCATTTCCGGCGAGCGGCGGTGGTGATTTAAGGTTCGGGGAAACGTCCGCGACTTCGCGCCACGCCTGTATCCAACTGTGACCTACTCGGCGATCAAAAACGTAGATCGCGACTGTCGCCCCATGAAGTATATTGCATCGCGCCAATTTAAGTCTAAACATTGCCATCCGGCTAGAACTTCATGGGTTTCAACGACGTCATTCTGTGGGCTGCAGCCCTAGCGGCCGGGATGGTGAACTCCGTTGCCGGGGGCGGGACGCTCCTAACGTTTCCCGTCTTGTTGGCGGCGCTTAGCGTATCGCCCAGCGCGCTGGTTCTGGCCAGCGGCGCGGGAGTGATTGCCAACGGCACGAGCACCGTGGCCCTGCTTCCGGCCTCCGCCGTTTCGGCCTGGGAGTATCGTCGTGAATTTCGACAAGCCGGCCGGTGGTTGACTTGGCTGCTCGTGCCCAGCGTAATCGGTGGGCTGGCCGGAACGCTGCTGGTCACGGAGCTTCCCTCCGGCGTCTTCGATAAGCTCGTCCCTTGGCTGATTCTGACGGCGGCGCTCTTGTACGCCCTGCAACCGCGAATCTCGAAATGGCTGATCTCGGGGGCCACGGACGACCGCCCCTCTCGGCGCCGCTTGACGGGAATTTTGCTATTCCAATTGCTGGTGGCCCTCTATGGCGGATATTTTGGCGCCGGGATCGGCATTCTCATGCTCAGCGCCCTGGCCCTTATGGGACTGACCGACATCCACGTCATGAACGCGGTAAAGAATCTGTTGGCGACCTCGATTAACGCGATGGCCGCGGCGGTGTTCATCTTTCGCGGAAAAGTTGAATGGAACATGACACTGCCGATGATGCTAGCGGCCATCGTCGGCGGATTCCTCGGCGCCCGACTCGCCCGGCGGACCAACCGCGTCATCGTTCGCCGAATCGTCGTGGCGATCGGATTTTCGCTGGCGACGTATTATTTTTACCGGCAGTTTTATGGGAGTCCGGCTTAACCCTGTAAAATAGAAAAACCCCGGCGCGTCGCGAACGACGGCCGGGGCGTTAGTGGTTTTTTCAGGTCAGGAGCGACGCGCTCGCTCAGCGGACGGCTTCATTCAGCATCCTCGAGTTCGGGATGCTGTGACGGTTCAGCAGGCCGTGTTCGGCAGTTTCGATGACCGTCGCCACCGGGCCAACCTCTCGCACGATGCCTTCCAGCCCGGCGACGGCCACATGGTCGCCCGCTTGGAGCCTCTGACGGACATAGTATCCGGCCAGGATTCCGCCGATCACTTCTCGGCCCCCAAGTCCGAACGCCAAAGCGAAGCCGAGCGCCATCGCCCCGAAGCCCATCAGGATCAAATACTTCAGCAGCTCCAGTTCCATGCCCAGAATGCCCAAGGCCGTGTAGAACGTAAGCACCGCCAGCACATAGTAGCAGCCCGCCGCGAGCCGGTCGGCATAGGTGATGCCGACGCGATCGGCGCTGGTGGCCACCACGCCGCGGAGGAAGCTGGCGATCAACAGACCACCGACGACGACTCCGGTCGCCACGAGCAGCTTCGGAATGTAGTTGATTACCGTGCCCATCGCCCGCGACATCTCGGTCAGTTCCAAGATATTGAAGGCGGCCATGAAGAACACGCACATCAGCAGCCAGAACATGATCGTTCCAACGACCGCCGGCACGTTCCGCTTGATCCCCATGTGCTGCATCGACTGCGCCAAGCCGCTCCGTTCGGCGGCGATTTGCACGCCGGCCTTCTCGCACAGCAACGTGACCATTCGGCCGACGAGCCGAGCGATCACATAGCCCACGACGAGCACGACCAACATGGCCAGCACGCGCGGGGCGAACAGGATCACCTGATGAAACGCCTGGTAGAAGCTGTTTTGCAGCACGTCGTTCCATTTTCCGAACTCACCGGCTACGCTCTCGGCCGCCGGTTGAACCAAGATGGAATCTGCCATACTCTCTATCCTCCCTTAAGAAAAAACGCTTGCGCCTGCCATCGGTTTGCACGACGGCGTGGTGGGTGATGGGGGGCACGGTTCATGGCGCTGGCCCCGATCCATCGCGGGATCGAGGCTCGAACTTCCCCGTTACGGTTAAACGAATCAATTCTCCAAACGCCCTGCCCAGATGCAGCACGGCAAAGCCGAAGCCGCTCGTGGCCAAATCCAAAAGCTGTCCCGTCAGCAGCCGCCCATTGATCCGCTCGTGGACCGCGCGATTAAGCGTCGGCGGCGGGGGCGGCACCGGCAATTCGGCCAACTTCTCGAACAGTTGTGGATTCAAGGGGGACAACGTTTGTTTCTCTGGTCGGGATAGGGTGAATAATGCCAACCCTACGAAATCGTCGTTCCAAATCGAGCTTGAATCTTGTCGCATGCTCTGCTGATCCGCATCTTGCATGCACTGACCGACAAGCTCAGCATCTCTGATAGCTCGTCATAGCTGTGCCCTTCGGCATACTTCAAGATCAGCAGGGCCCGATCTTCCTCTTCTAAAATTTCCAACATGCTCATCAGATCGAGCGAGGCGCCGGCTTCGCTCGTGTGCCGGGCCGGCGTTTGCTGCTCGATCGTGTCATCTCCCGATACATGCTCGTGTTTTTGCCGGCGTCCCCGCCCACGGCGCATCGTCAAACAGGTGCGCACCGTGATCCCGTGAACCCAGGTGGAATATTTCGAGCGGCCTTCGAATTTCGTTCGATTGAAAAACAGCCGGACGAACACTTCCTGGGCAGCATCATTGGCGTCGTGCTCGTTGCTCATCAGGCGGAAGCAAATCTGCCACACCCGCTGGCGAAACCGCTCGACCAGCGCGACGAACGCCGGTCCGTCGGACCCTTCGCGGGCGGCGTCGGCGGCCAATTGCTCGTCACTAAGTTCGATAACGTTCTCAGCCATGCTGCCGAACCAAGCCAAGCCCGTGGCAAATCCATTCGCCATCACGCACGATTAGTAACCACGCTGGCCGGGCAGGTCACAAAAAAAGTCTGCGAGGCAAATCCCGCCAAAAAAGCCGAGAAAATCGCGGTCCATCGCGCCGGCGCCCCGCTACCGACAGGCAATCCGGGCCGTATCGAATCAGAATCGGCAAACTGGGTCAATACGGCTGGATTTACCGTGAAGCCGCCAGGGACGCGACGAAGGCACGGGCATCGACAGGATTTACAGGATTAGGGTGATTGAAAATGCGGTTGAATTGCCGCTCTAATAGAGTCTTGGTCTGTCGCGCAAACGGCATTCATTTGGTGATGCAACGCCGCGATCAAAATTATGAGCACAACCGACAATCGCCCGCCGCTGCCGCCGTTTGACGAGGTATCAGCGGCGCAAAAGGTCCGCTTGGCGGAGGATGCCTGGAACACGCGCGATCCACAGCGGGTCTCGCTCGCCTACACGCCCGACAGCGTCTGGCGAAACCGAGCTGAATTTTTGACGGGCCGCGATGAGATCGCGCAGTTCCTGACCCGCAAGTGGAACAAGGAATCGGACTACCGGCTAATCAAAGAGCTTTGGGCCTTTCACGGCGCCCGGATCGCCGTGCGGTTCGCATACGAATGGCGCGACGACTCCGGCCATTGGTTTCGCTCGTATGGCAACGAGAATTGGCAATTCAACGAGCACGGCCTCATGCAGCGTCGCATTGCCAGTATCAACGATCTGCTAATCGATGAAACCGACCGCAAGTTCCACTGGCCGCTCGGCCGCCGTCCGGACGATTATCCAGGGCTTTCGAAACTTGGGCTGTAAGTCGGCAAGCAATATTTAACAACGCGACCGCGAGCTATTTGGACTCGTTCTTATCTTCCTTCTTGAAATCCTTCTTGTCGCCGCCGTCGCCGAGGAGTTCTTCGAGCTTCTCGCCGAGGATCGGGCCGCGGGCGTTGAGCGAGACGACTTCGCCCTTCTTATTGGTCAGGATCACCGTCGGAATGCCGTTGACGCCGTACCAGTTGGCCAGCGGTTGTTGGAAGCCCTGATTCTTGGCTTCTGGCTCGAACAGGATCGGCCAAGCGATTTTTCGCTGCTCGATGAAATCGCGAAGCGCCTCGGGGTCTTGGTCGAGGCTCACGCCGACCACTTCAAATCCCCTGTCGTGATATTTGGTGTAGTTGGCTTTCACGTTCGGCAATTCGGCGACGCAGGGCCCGCACCACGTGGCCCAAAAGTCCAGCAGCACAACTTTGCCCTTGAGCGACGCTTGATCGAATTTTTTGCCGTCCATCGTCGTGCCCGTGATTTCGAGCTGCTTGCCCATCAGCGTCAGCCGGCGAATCGTGCCGTCGATTTTTTCCCGCTGAGCGATGTTCGCCGGTAGCTTGCTCTTGGCCAGCAACTCCTTGTATTCGGTGAATATCCGCACGGCCGTTTTCTTATCCGGATCGGTGTCGAACATTTCCAATCGATGGGCGATCCCGTTCGCGAGTTCGGACGAATGTTCGTCGTCCGGATCTTCCGCGAAAATCTTTTTCAGATCGTTCCAGACCTTTTTGCCCTCGGCCATATCGCCGGGGCCGATCTTTTGAATCGTGTCCTCGATCTCAATTTGCGAGTAGATTCTCGCGACGCCGGGGTCCTTGTCGGCCTTCAGTTCCGCGACGACCTGCTCGCGCTTCTTGGTGGCGTCGCCATCGGGATCGAACTGACCCAATAGGCCCAGGGCTTCGAGCTTTGTTCTGTAGGCGGCGCCGCGGATTTTGCCCTCGGGATGCGCTTCCAAAATCTTGTCTGCCGCCGCGACCATCGCCGTCCGCGAATCCTTGACGAACTTGATCACGTCCTCTCGGGTCGACTTTTGCGGAGGCCGCATCCGGTCGACCTTCTTGATGAACACAAGCAACTCCTCCGGTTTGCCATCGGGGACGGCGAACGCCTGCTTGGCGTCATCGGCGTGGGAGGCATCGTCGGCCGGCGCCTTCGCGGGCTTCGCTTCTGGTTTCGCCTTCGGCTCAGGTTCCGCCGCCAAGGCCACAGCCACGCTCAATAGACTTGCAAGCGAGACGGCAATCAAACCGCTGGTACGTCGCCGATGGAATCGAAATGACATGGAAGAGTCCTTGTGGAGAATGTGTGCGATCGATCGCGCGTCGATGGTCGCCGGGCGATCGGTAACTAGCTGGGCCGAGCCAAAACATCCGACATCAGATTTATAGCTACGCCCTGCGGCCGGGGCAACTCATTTGCCCGCGATCTGAAGAACATCGAGTCGCCGAAGTTGGCCACAGGCGGCATTGATTTCGTCCCCTTTGCGCTCGCGGACTTGCACGTTGAGGCCGGCCTCGCGGAGGATTTCGAGAAATCGTTGCTGCGCAAGCCGCGACGGAGCGCGATAGGTGAGGCCCGCGACCGGGTTGTAAGGAATCACATTGAGCAGCGCGAGCCGGCCCTTGAGCAGCGCCGCGAGTTGATGGGCATGCTGCGTCTGATCGTTCAACTGCCCGAGCAGAACGTATTCGAACGTCAATCGGCGGCCTGAGACTTCGAAGTAATGGTCGGCCGCTTGCAAGATGGCTTCCAAGCCGGTGCTTTTATTAACGGGAACAAGGCTATTGCGAAGCGTGTCGTTCGGAGCATGCAGCGAGACGGCCAACTGGAAGCGGCTGTCGAGTTCAGCCAGCCGGTGAATGGCCGGCGGCAAACCGACCGTTGAGATCGTGATCCGTCGATGGCCGATTCCAAGCCCCGTGGGACTCGTCGCCTCGCCCAGCGCCGGCAGAAGCCGATCGAGGTTCGCGAGCGGTTCACCCATGCCCATGACGACGATATGGCTTAGCCGCTCGCCGTCGGGCAACAGCCGAGCTAGCCTGAGCATCTGTTCGACGATTTCGTCGGCCGTGAGATTCCGTACCACGCCATCCAGTCCACTGGCGCAGAACACGCAACCCATTGCACAGCCGACTTGCGAGCTGATACAGATTGTCCGCCGGGCCTCATCGCGCAACAACACGCACTCGATCCGCTGACCATCGTGCAATTCCAGCAGCAGCTTTTCGGTGCCGTCGGCCGCCTGATGGTGTTTGGCGATTGTGGTGGTCCAAATCCGCCAATCGGCCGCCAACCGGGCCCGCAGGACCTTGGGCAGATTGGTCATGTCGTCGAAGGTGACCGCTCGCCGCTCGAAAAGCCATTGGCGGATCTGCCCAGCGCGATACGAGGGCAGCTCGCGCTCGGCGAGCCACTTGGTTAGCTGATCGGAATTTGGCTCAAGCAGGTGATGCACGGAAGGTAGACGAATCGGTTAGGAATTGGGATTTGGGGGATGGGGAAGCAGCGTTGAGGGACGTCGCGCTTTGAGTGAGGCATCCAACATCCCCACCCGTAACTCCCATCGCCCAATTCCCCCTTTAATCATTGTGGACCCTGGCGGGCGCAATTCCAAGTCGAACTCCCCATCGTCATCGCCGGAGGATCAGCTTGGTGATTTCCGGGCGACAGTTCCAGCGCAGCGGCGATTGGCCCGATAGACCGCGGCTGACGTGGAGCACGGTCGGCGCTTCGAAGAACACGCCGGCCGCGTAGTAGACTCCATAGCGGCTTGGGCAGAGCACCGGGCCGATGCCAGGCAGGCGGAATTGTCCGCCGTGCGTGTGGCCGGCCAGCATCAAGTCGAAATCCTGCTGTTTCGCCCAGGTCAGTCGGTCCGGTGTGTGTGCCAGCAATAAACGCAAAGGGCGATCGCGTTCTCCAATCGTATCGTGCGGCGGTGCATCCGCAGCCCGCGGCGCGGGACCGACCCAGGGCAGCGCGTCCCCGCACAGCACGATCTGCCCTTCTCCCGCTCGAATGGCGAGCCAGCGACCGCCCACTTCGATCAAATCCGATTGAGAAAGCGCGCGGCGGAGTCTTGGCATGTCGCCAGCCCGCGGGTCGTGATTGCCCATGACGAAGTACACGCCGAGCGGCGCCGAAAGCTGGCCGAGCGTTTCGGGAATCCAATCGATGCAGCCAGCGTCGTCGACGAAATCGCCCGTGAGCGCGATCAAGTCCGCGCGCATTTCGGCCGCCAGCTTACACGCCTCGCGAAAAAATGCCTTGCCGACATATCCGGTGAAGTGGAAGTCGGACATGTGCAAGATCGACAGGCCATCGAGCGCCGCGGAAAGTCGCGGAATCTCCAGCGTCTTTTCGTTCAGCGCGATCGACCAACTCTCGTTGCACGGGATCCTGGCATAAAAGCGTCCGGTCGGATGATCGACAACGCGGCCGCCAATCAGTTTTTCAACGTCGATCAGTCTCGTATGATTCGATTTAAGGTAAACCGAACGCCAGGCGGCGGTCCACAACACACGCCGAGTCCAACTGGCCGATACCAAGCCGGCGACGATCCAGCAGGGAACCAGATAAACGAGCCACCCACGAGGCCAACCATCAACGAGGGGGCGAACGGCCGCCAGCGGCCAAACGTGAAGGTAAGCCGCCAGTGCAATCAACGGCGCAAGCGGCAGCCAGGCAACCGCCAGGAGCGACATTCGCTTCACGATTTTGCGCGAAATCCCGAGCGAATGGGCGCGGTTGAGGAAGCCGATGGCTATAGCCGCGTGACCAAAGATCGCGAAAAACGCGAGGAAAAAATCAAGTGGCCGCAGCATGCGACTCCCAGGCGGAAATGACGAATGTCTAAATACCCAATGAATAATGAATCACGAATGACTAATGAAATGACGAACGTCGAAGTTTTGAGTTTGCAATGCTCAGCGGACTTGACCTTCGTCGTGGGGCCGATGCAAACCTTAGTCATTCGTCATGATAACGTCCTAATACTACAGCGCTAACTTTTGCCCCATCCGCAACGAGGCAGACCGGTCAGGCGGATGCCCAGCGCGGCGAGTTTCTTGCGGGTCGTTCGGGTGTGGCTGCGGCGCGCTGCGGCATTGCGCCGCTGCGTGTACGCG
>JBBQWR010000009.1:0-122961 GCA_038210495.1 Pirellulales bacterium | reverse complement strand
AGTCGGGGCGAGAAGATTCGAACTTCCGGCCTCTACGTCCCGAACGTAGCGCTCTAGCCAGGCTGAGCTACGCCCCGAATTGCCCGTTTAATCGGACAACTTCGCCATTTTAGCCGTTTAGGGCATTCGGTCAACGGCAGGTTCGGCGCGGTCGAGTTGGCGATTCGGGCAGCCTCGCTAGTTCCACAGACGTGTCGCGGCGAGCACGATCAGCAGCAATACGATCAGGATCGCGACCCAGTAGCTGCGTATTAATTGTCCGAAGGACCGAGACGGCGCCTTACGACGCGACAACACTTGGGCGGATGGACTGGCTAATGCCGGGACGTCCGAACCCGTCGGCGCGACGGTAGCGACCGGCGCCGGGCGGAGCGTCGGGACTCGCTTCGAGCGCACCGTGCTGGACATGATCTCAGGGGTGCGTCCGTCGATCGCCGCGAGAAAATCGTCGGCCGAAGCAAATCTGTCCTTGGGGTCTTTTTCGAGCGCGCGCAAAATCGCTTGACCCAACGGTGCACCCGTGATGGCCGGCGACAGCGGCGGCACGGGCTGCGTATTGTGCAGCATCAACACTTGTAGCGGATTGGGATCGTCGAACGGCGGGCGGCCGACGGCCATCTCGTACATCAGCACGCCGACCGAGTAAAAGTCGCTGGCCACGGTCAGCGGCTCGCCCCGGCACTGCTCGGGACTCATATAGGCCGGCGTGCCGACTATGTTGCCCGGAGCGGTGAGCCGAGTGGTTTCCATCAGACCGGAGCCATCTTCGTTGCCGGCCACCTTGGCGATGCCAAAGTCGAGCACTTTGACGAAATCCCGGCCGGAGCCCGCGCCGCAGACGAGCACGTTGTGCGGCTTCAGATCGCGATGAATGACGCCGAGCCGATGCGATTCGCGGAGGGCATCGAGTATCTGGCGACCGATCTCGGCCACCCGTTCAGGTTTCAGCCGCCCCTCGCGCAAGAGCAACTGAGAAAGTTCCTCGCCATCGAGAAACTCCATGACGATATAGAGATCGCCATCCGGTGTTTCGGCGAAGTCGAAAATTCGAACCGCATGTTGGCCGACTAGCATGCGAGTGAGCTTGGCCTCGCGCTGCAGTCGATGCCGCAGATCTTGGTCCGCGCGGACCCAAGGTAGCAAGACCTTGATCGCCACGTTCTGGTTGGCGTGCAAATCCTGGGCGGCGTAAACGATGCCGTACGATCCCCGCCCGACTTCGCGGACGATCCGGTAACGCTGCTCGAAGATTTGTCCGTCCTGCATGCCTCGTCTCCCTAAGAGTCTGTTTTACCGCACGGCTTGGCGGCGGTCGAGACGCGGAAGAGGGCGTGGAGCGGCGCGCGGGGAGCAGATGAACTTCCGCTGGGCGGCTTAGCTCCCGGCCGTCGTTTTCGCTCGCGAGGCCTTCGGCTGTTTGCTCGCGGCTCGGTTGTCTTTCCATCTCCGATGGACCCACCAGTATTGCTCCGGCGCGACGCGAATGATTCGTTCGAGCGCGGAGGTGAACCACTGCGTCAATTCGGGCACGCCGCGCTCGTGGGGCGCCAACTCACGCGGATCGACCCGCTCGGTGATTCCCATCTCGTAGTTGAGCGGCGCGCCGAGCCGCCGGCCGAAGCCGACCATGATCGGCGCGTCGTTGGTAAGCGAAAACAGCGCGATCGCCTTGTGGGTCGATGCCGGATTGCCAAAGAACTGGACCCAGCAACCCTTCGGACCCGCGTGCTGATCCGCGAGCACCGACAGCGTGCCGCGCGCGGCCAGCATCTGGGCGATCTCGCCCGCGCTGCCGTTCTTCGGCAGGAAATGCTGACCCCGGGCCGTGCGAAACTGGAGGATGAAACGATCGAGGAACCGGTTGTCGAGCGGCCTTGCCACGGTATAGGTCTCGAAGCCGAATAACCCGAGCGTATATCCCACGAGCTCGAAATTGCCGTAATGTCCGGAGATGGCCACGGTCGGCCGGTCGGCGAACAGCGTGCGCATCATGAGCGCCTTGTTCTCGAAACGGATGTAGCGGCGCCAAGTCGTGTCGTGAATCTTGCGCGGCGTGTGGGCGATCTCGACGACCATCAAAAACAGATGCTCCCACATGGCTCGCGTGAGGCGTTTCCGATCCGCTTCCGAGAAATCGGGCAGCGCGAGCCGAAGATTATCGTCGATCACCTGACGACGGAGCTTAAAGACGTCGCCGGCCAAGATCGCCAGCAGCCGAGTGAAACGCGCACACGTTTCGATCCGCGTGGCTTGCACGACGCAGATCGCGATCCGCACGACGAGATAAGCCAGATAGTCGACGACGCTGTTCATTCCCTTGGCGAGCGGGGGGCGTTAGCCCCCTGTCCTTCAGCCCCATATTAGGTTGGTCATGCCGCGGCGCTAAGTGGCGCTAACCTAACGACTCGTGCGTCGCCGGGGCTCGCGCCGAAGCGAAGCCCCGGGAAGGTGGAAATGACGAATGACGAATGACTAAGGTTTTTACATGGCGCTGCGAGCAGCGCTCTGATGTCGCGAAAACGAGACGACATAAAACCGCCGCTAAGGGCCAATCAAAGGGCTTCGTCATTCGTCATTGATTAGACATTCGACCTTTGAGGAGACCGGGGCTTCGGCGAAAACTCCTCAATCTCCTGCTGCACGCGCCGCGATGGCAACAAACCCTCCGGGCGAAATCGCACGGTGACAATCAACGCCAAACCGAATATCATCAGCTTCCAATTCGTGAATGTCAGCAGCCACTCGGCTTTCGAAATCAAGCCAGGATGCGTTGGAAACGAATCCGTGAGCCAATTAACCGCGCGAACTTTCGCGCCTTGGGCAGCCTGATCGAGCCATGGAGCGAGCAACAACTCATAGCCCTTGAGCAGGAACACTCCCAGCAGTGTCCCCCGAATGCTGCCCAATCCCCCGAGGATCACGCAGCACAGCACGGTAATCGAGAGACTGAATCCATAAGTATCCGGGCTGGCCGTCGTGCGAAGTCGCGTGGCATACAGACAACCGGCGAGGCCCGCGATTGCGGCGCTGATCGCGAACGCCGCCAGCTTCGCCCGTGGCGTATCGATCGCCATGCACTTGGCGGCCAACTCATCTTCCCGCAGGGCCACCCAGGCTCGGCCCAACTTGGAATGTTCTAAATTGCGGAGAAACAAGACGATGCCGACCAAAATGACCAGCGTCAAGTAATAGTCCCGCGCGCTGGCCATCGCCTGAGTAAGCGGCTCGAGCTGGTCGGCGCCGATCGCCGCCGCGATCGCACGGGGCAGCGACGCGGGCGGCACGGGCCCAAGCGAACGCGTGCCATTGGTGATTTCTTCTAAATTTCGTAGCGACGTGTTCACCACCTCGCCGAAACCAAGCGTGACCAGGGCCAGATAATCGCCGCGCAGCCTCAGCGTCGGAGCGCCAAGCATCAGCCCGCAGGCCGCGGCGCCCAGCGTAGAAAAGACCATGGCCGTGACGAAATCGAACTGAAGCGGATAGGACGTTACGGTGACGATGCCCGTGATATAGGCGCCGATTCCAAAAAACGCGCCAATCCCCAAGTGCAGCAGCCCGGTGTATCCGACGACGACGTTCAGGCCCAGGGCCAAGATGGCGAAAATCAGCAAGTCGTTGATCCGCCCTGCCGTGACGTCCGCTACCATGAGCGGCAGAATGGCCAGCACGGCCAGAGCGCCGAGGTCCAATTGATATCCGAACAGTCGGCCTGGCAGCCGGCCTGCCGGATTCGGCTTGGAAGCGATCGTGGCGGCGGCGTTTTCCGTGTCGGCGGTCATACCTTTTCCCTCACCCGCTCGCCCAGCAGACCGGCCGGTCGGAACACGAGGATCAGAATCAGGATCCCAAAAATCACCGCATTGGCCCAATGCTCGCTCAGATAGCCGCGGCCCAGGGCGCTCACCATTCCGATGACCAAGCCACCGAGCACCGCGCCGGGGATGCTGCCGATTCCACCGAGCACCGCGGCCGTGAATGCGTACAAACCGTTTTGATATCCCATCTGAAAATTGACGCTATGGATATATTGCCCGTAGATCACTCCGGCCACGCCGGCCAGGGCGCCGCCGATCAGAAAAGTCGCTCCGATCACGCGGTCGACGTCGATGCCCATGAGCTGCGCGGCGAGTTGATTCTGCGAGACGGCCCTCATCGCCCGGCCGAGCTGAGTGTGCTTGACCAACATAGTCAGCCCGAGCATGACGGGCACGACGACCCCTATCAGCAATAACCCTTCGGCGGAGAAAAAAAGCTGCGACGTTTTGCCGAGCAGGTTTTCCTGCGAGACGATGCTTGGAAAGTGGTTGTCCGATTCGCCGCCCCAAAATTCGCCCACGTTCATGAATACGAACGACACGCCGATCGCCGACACTAGGGGCGCAAGCTTGGGAGCATTGCGGAGCGGTTTGTAAACCAATCGCTCGACGGACCAATTCAGGCCTGCGCAAAACGCCGGGACGACGACCAACAACAGCGCGATTCCGGCTACCGTTTTAACGCCCGAGGCCTTTTCCAAGCCCAGCCAGCCGACCAGCGTCCAGGCCAAAAACGAACCCAGCATGAACAGATCGCCGTGGGCAAAATTGATCAGACCGATGATCCCATAGACCATCGTGTAGCCCAGCGCGATCAGCGCGATCAAGGCTCCGAACGTGAGCCCGTTCAAACATTGCGAGATAAACGTGATCTGCGGGCTAATGGCGTCCGAGGCGGAAAGAAGTTGGGCAACGCTCATAATGCTCGACGATTAGCGATCGGTCAGGATGACGACAGTGGTTTTCATGGTATCGTTTCGTTTGGAAAAGCACAATTTGGCGGCGGGGAATCCGCGGATAGCCCGAAGAGGAGAGTCGCTCGCGGGAATAACGCCGGCTGCGATGACAATTCTAAGATTCCTCGGCGCCCGATCTAATTCGTTTTGCGTCGGCTGTCGCGATCGTCGCGACTTCACGGAAAATCGCTTCAACGCTTGGGGACCGAAGAGTTGACATGAGTTTAGAGTCAACCAAAATAGTTAATTGGGGGTGAGGCGTCAGCCGACCCTGCAATGAGGATCTGCCTCGACAACACTCGGTACGCGAAGGCGAAAATGCCTGGAGAATCGGACAATTCAGCCCCCACGGCCTCTCCGGCTATCCCCCCGGCGAGTGAATCGCCTCCGATGTTGGCCGGGAACCCATTGGCCAAAGACAAAAGTGGCATTTTCTCTCGAGCGAAAACCGGCTGGAAGATATTCCTGGCGCCATTCCGTTCGGGGACCTGCGAAATACTTAAGAACCGCGCTTGGTTGTGGCCGCGACTGGCGTTCAGTATCGTTTTTGCGGTTGAACTCTGGGGAATGCAGGAAGCGACCTTCGCTTTGGTTTACAACCCAGGCCTTCGATTTGGACTTTTCGCCCGCGGCATTCGCTTCGCGTCGGATCTGCTCCTAATTGCCGCGATAACGTGCTTGCTGCGACGCGGGTGCATGATCCTACTGGCATTGCTGGCATTCGCCCTCAATGTTTCGCTGGTCACTTATTACAACTATTTTCGGATCCCTCTTTCGCTTTCAACGCTGACATATCAATGGCGCGAGGGGCTCGACGTTGCCAGAGGCGCCGTCGCGATGATTCCCCCTGTCGCCGCCTCGCTCTTTGGCGGCGCGCTCATCGCAAAAATCGCAATCGGCTTGCAGGCACGCGCACTATTGCGTCCTCGCCGGCTTGGCTACGTGGCAAGCCTCGTGCTGTTGGGCGGCTATGTCAGCTTCCAGGCCCTTTATGCGTGCTTCGATCCGATTACTTCGATTCGTCGAAATCGAACTCCAGGGATGTACGCCATGGGTCGCGGATATATGGAGTTATGGGCGGCGCAATATTTGTTTCTCAACAATTCATCGCTTCGGGCACGTGCAATCGACCAAACTGGCAAAACATCCGACCGACTGACCGAAAGCGAGATCGGTATTCAAATCGGCAGGCGATTAATCGTCATCCAAATTGAAAGTCTGGGTTACGAAGCCGTGAATCAAAAGATTGACGGGCAGGAATTGATGCCGTTCCTAGACCGGCTGAAGAATCAATCTCTGTTCTATCGCATGCGGTCTCCCAAGCGTCTGGGCTCCGCCGATGCCGATTTCTGCATGCTGACTTCGATGTGGCCCTCGCCGGACTGCATCAACTATAAGATACCGAATTTTCCTTACGACCATACGTTGCCCCAATTCTTGAAACCGCTCGGATTTCATACGACCTGCTTGATGGGCGATCCCGGCTACACGTTTAGCCGCCGTGATGCCTTTCCCAAAATGGGTTTCGACGACATGCTGTTCAAGGAAGAAATCCTCGCCCGCGAATCGGTCGAAATCGACGAATTTGGCGTCAGGGATCCCGATCTGCTGAGGCTCTCAAGCATGCGCTTGCGCGAAGGACACCTGGATCCAAAACACAGTAGTGATCGCACGTTTCAGTTTATAGTCACGACCACGACCCACTTACCTTGGAACACATTGCGGGACGGCGAGAAGCAAATCTTTCCGGAATCGAAAAACGATGGTGAGAATTTTTGCAACGCCTGCCGTTTTATCGATAATAATCTGCGCGATTACATCGCCGGCCTGCCGGCGGATACTACGGTCGTTATTTACGGCGACCATACTTCGTCGGTAAATTTCCGAACGATACACGCCGATTGGACGGGTATCGTGCATTACGTGCCCTGCTGGATATTCAACCTGGGCGAGGACCTCGGCTCCCAGCAGCGAACGAGAAAAACGCCGGCTGCGCTGGACGGAACTTTTACCTTGCTGGATCTCGCTAATTACTTGCGATCGCAAAGCGCGCGCACGTTCGACGGCGCACGGCGTTAGTGACTTGCGATCGATCGGCGAATTGGCGAGCCGTGTCCAAATTTCGTCTTTTCGGGAGACGCTAACTTAACGACTTTGGGATGGCCGGAGCTTGCGCCGAACGGAAGCCCCGGTGGGCTGCTCTCAAAGTCGAAACCACTCTCGGGGGCTGCGGCGACGACACCTCCAACCCCCGTGCACCCGGAGTATTTGTTAGCGGTTCTTGGCCATCCGGCGGGGCGATTTAGTGGGCGCCGCGCCAGCAAGGCCACCGGGGCTACTTTTCACCACGAAGATGGCGTTTCGGCTAACCCGATGTCATTGCAAACCCGCAATATGGCGGCATGGCAATAGGAATTTAGGTCGGTCAATCGTTGCCGAGCATTTTGACGAACTTGAATTTGCCGTTGTGAACGATGCTGCCGCTGAGGTGCTTGGCCGTGGTGTCGCCGTTGGCGTCGAACGACCACGTGCCCATCGCTCCCGAAAAATCGCGAATCCCCAGGCAAGCCGCGATAATCGCCGCTCGGTCCTTCTGGCCGGCCTGGCGGATTGCTTCGAGCGCGACCTTGGCGGATTCATAACCGTATACGGCGTAGGCCTCGGCGCCGCGATGGAACCGTTTCTGGTAATCCCGCGAGAATTTCCACTGGGCCTGATGCTTGGAGAGAAATTCCACGTCGTGCTTCGCGTCGGCTTCTTCCAGGGCCTCGTTCGGAAGACCGCCGAACGTTAAGAAGCACCGATCGTTCAGGTTTTCCGCCCCCGCGGAAGTGATGAACGCATCCTCGACGCAACCGTCGGGGACCATCAACTTGGCGTCGAGACCGACGGCCACCATATCCTTGGCGATTTGGCCTCCTTTTGATTGCGTCGTGCCTCCGAAATAAATGAGGTCGGGCTGTTTGGCTTTGATCGCCGTCATCAGCGGACGAAATTCCAGCGACTTGGCGTCGACGCTGTCGGAGCCGAGCACCTCGATGCCGATTTCTTCGCAGCGGTCCATGAAAATCTTGGCCAGCCCCCGGCCATACATCTCGTGGTCGTCGAGGACAAACACCCGTTTGACGCCCATCTCCTTCGCCCAGTCGGCGCCCAGGCTGCCTTGCAGATCGTCGGTCGGGACGACCCGCGTGTAGTTGATCTTGCCCGTCGGACGATAGATGTCCGGTTCTCGCGAATCGTCGGCATTGGCTTTGGTCAAGCCGACCGACGTATTGGCCGGGCTGATCATGAGCAGGCCCGCCTCGTTGAGGATGGGCATGGAGTTCTTCGCCGCGTTCGAGTTATACGGGCCGATGTACACCATCACATCGGGACTGGCCGCCGCTTCCTTGGCATTGGCGTTTTCCTGCTCCGGTGTCCAGTTGCCGGCCGAAGCCGTGGCGTCGTCGTGGTCCTCGTATTCGATCTGAAAATCGCCGACGCGGCTGTTGACCTCGTCGAGCGCCATGCGGACGCCGTTGACGATCGAATCGGTTTGCTGCCGGGCGTTTCCGGTTCGCGGCAAGCTGGAGTAGATCTTGATGACGCCCCGCTGACCCGCGCCGGAACTGACGTTTTTCGCCGTCGGATTGGCATGTGTGCCCGGCGCCCCCGAGGCTGACGCATCGCTGGCAGGCGAGTCCATCGATCGCTGGCAACCAACGAGCAGGACCGTTACGAACAAGACGTCGATCAGGCGCCGCGCCACGCGAAAATGATTCATGGAAGCGGCCAACCGGGTACGAGAATCTGCTTCTCCAGCGCGAGATCGAATATTGCCGTAGGCGCTGATAACAAATTATCGTCGCCACCGCCCACTGCGGCTAGGGCGCGCCGATCACTCCAAGGCGACGAAGCCGGCGCAAGAAATTGCGCGCCGACTAAAACGCGGGGTTCGATCGACGCCACGCCGTACTCACCAAAACAGGCAGCGAGTCCACGGGGGCCGATTCCAACCGGAAATGCAACAGGACGGTCGTCAGCACGAGCGTGACGCCGGTGAGCCATCGGTTGATCCAGATCGTGTCGAGATACAGGCCCGGGGTCGCCGCCGGACCGACCACATAACCGACATAGGTCAGCACCAACGACGCGCCGGCCACGACCCAGAGCAGCGTGCGACTGCGAATCCAGACGCATAAGAACAGCGGCGCCAGATAAAGAATCGCCAGATTGTAATTCACGGGAAACAGGATGTCGGCCACGATGATCGCAAGCATGGCGACGCCGCCTAGACAAATCGCCAGCGTCTCGTCGATTTCATCTTCGTCTTGGCGAAAATTGTCCGGCGACTCCCAATCGGTGTGTCGCCAGGCGCCGATCGCGCGGCATTCGAGTAGCACGTTCAGCGAGACTAAAACGACGGCGATCAGAGCTCGATTCGCCAACCGGTAGTCGAGCGCCTCCCCGCCGGCGTACAGCCAACTCTTTAAGAAGTGAACCGCGAATACCATGCAGATCAGGGCAGCCGTCGCCGGCCGCAATCGGTCGGCATAGCCGGCTCGAACCAGGACGATCAGGGCCACGGCGTAGAACACGGAAATCGTGATTCCCCGCGCGAAAACGTCGCACAAAAATAGCGCGGCGATCATTGCGATTGTGGTCGCGAAGAGGGCCGGGGAACGACGAAAGTGACCGGACGCCGCCGGAGCGGACACCAGCGGACGACGAATTGCCTCAATTGTGTTCATTAACGAGACTCCCAAACGGCCTGCCGACACTGTTCGCGCGTGAGCGACCTTCTTTCCAGTATAACCCCAGACGATAGCTGGAGTATCGGTCTCGCCGCAAGTGGAATTTAGTGCCTATCCGAGAACCGTCTGCAGAGAGTCCGCGCTGCTAAAATTACCGACGAACCTTTCGGGCACTTCGCGCACTAAAGGGGGCGGAGTGTTCGCAGAGGCAGCCCACTTTTTTTTGGAGAAATCGACATGAACCGAACTTCGCTGGCGTTTACATCCCGACTGCTTTGTTCAGGATTGCTGTGCTCTGGCTTGCTCTCGTTTAACCCGCCGGTCACGGCCGCCGACGAACCGGCCGAAAAGCCGCTCCAGTTCCGGATCGTCACGGACGCAGCCCCGGACGCGAAACCTGGCGACGGGATTGTGATTCGCATCGGCGAGGCGGAAGTATCCGAACCGGAAAAACCTAAAGCCGAGTCGGCTACCGCCAATCCCGCACAACCGGGCGCGTTTTGGGGTGGCAAGGCGCCTGCTCTGTGGTACATCGATACGCTCGAAAAAACCATCAAATTAAGCGACGAGCAAAAGAACAAAATCAAGCAAATTATCGACTCCCGCGACGCCGCTCAGCGAAAATTGCAGGACGCGGGCGCCGAAAAGCTCAAGGCTTTCGGAGAGGCCATGCAGGCGGCGCAGAAAACCGGCGATCGCGAGGCGATGGCCAAGGTCCAAAAAAATTATCAAGAAGCCTACGCCCCCACGCTCGACCTCTGGAAAAGGTCGCAGGCGGCGCTGGACGACGTACTGACCAAAGAGCAACTCGCCCAGGTTCGCGACAATCAGTTCTCGTCGATGCTCAAATGGACGACCGATTCCGTCGAGCTGTCGGCCGATCAGCGGGCGAAGCTCAAAGCCGCGTGGGACGAGCATTCTCCCAGCAATTCCGATCCCTGGGGCCAAGATTTCTCGAAGCTCATCGACAAAGTTCTCACGCCCGAGCAGAAGCAAAAGATTTTCGCCCAGCGGGCCAACCAGTATCTCAAAGCCGCTTTCAGCTCCGCCAAGTTGACCGACGAACAGCTCAAGAAGATCGAAGCGGCCGTTCGCGAAGCGGGGGAACAACCTGGCGCATCGCTTAGTGGCGAGGTCTTTACCAAACTGCACGCGGCCGTCGAGCAAATGCTGACCGACAAGCAAAAACAGTCGCAGAAATCAGGCTGGCAAGTGAAGCCAGGGTCACAGGTCGGCGGCGGCATTTTAATTGTGAGCCCCGAAGGAAAATCCGAAGCGACCAAGAAGCCCAATCCCTCTAGCGAAAGTGAGAAGAAAGAGCACGGAGCGAAGAGCGATTCGCCATCGACAAAAACGATTGCAGCCCCCGAGGGCCAGCGATTTACGATCATTTTAAGTGAGGCCGAAAACGAACGAACTAGCGAAGGCGCCAGCGAGGCGGCTTTGAAAATGGCCCGCGGTCAACTTCAAGAAGCCCAAGGAGCTCTCCAAGCTTCGCTCCGGGAACGAATGCGACATCAGCACGAACTGGCCGAACGCGCTTGGCAAACGTATCGCAACATCGAAGCGCTCGGAACCGAAAAACGAGGCGAAGCGAATGAACTGCGGGAGGAACTGGAGCGAATTCAGCGCGAACTCCGCGACACCCTCGGCGGCAGGCCAGGCGGGGGCGGCCTTGTGAATCCATTTTCGGGAAACCCGGTCCAACCGACAGGCGGGATGACGGCCATGCCCGGAGCGCCGATCGGCTGGAGCGGAATGGCCGCGGCGTCCGGCGGAATCACCTATCGCCTCGCGGAATCAACCGCTGTGGAAAACATAGGCCTCAAGGGATTGCAAGTTCAAGCGGCCCGCCTGGCGGAACTCTCCAAACATCTGTCGCACGAGGTCGAAGAGTTGCGCGAGGCGATCGAGCAAGCCAGCCGCACGCCGCAGCAGCAGCAACAGCGGCTCGTCGTCCCGGGAGCGAGCGAGAATCCGGACATCCGACGGCTGCAAAGCCAGCTCGACGAATTGCGCCGCCAAATGGAACGGCTCCAATCGCGGCAGCGGTAGGTCGGGCGGGCGTAGGTCAGGCATTCTGTGCCTGACTCGCGTGGCGGACGGGATGACGTGCATTCGCGTGTGAGCATTCGGCTCTGCATTCGCGCCTGTCAGGCACAGGGCGCCTGACCTACACGCTGACTCGCGCTACGCGCGGGTCCTGTTGGCCGTTTCTTTCAAGCTGGGCACGGACGCTTTTGCGACCGGCGCAGGGCTGGCGGCATGGCCGCGCGGGGCGAACATCAGCACCGTCATGGCGCCCAAGCCGGTCATGATCAGGCCGGCGACAAACACCGGGCCGATATGGCTCGTCGCGCCGTGTTGGGCCAGCACCACGAACGTGTTGACGATCGGGGCGCCACCGAAAATCAGCGGCATCACATAGACCGGCTTGCCACCGAAATTGAACGCCATAATCACGCCCAGCGCGCCAATCGCCCCGACCGCTCCCCCCGCCAGACTCCAAATCATGCCACTCGCGCTACTATTGGGAAACCACTCGCTGCCGTCGGGATGCAGCGAAAGCAAGATCGCCGGCACGATGACGGCAATCAAAAAATAGGCAAGTCCCACGCAGAGCAGCGGCCGCAGTCGGCTGCCGGCCATTGCCATTTGCCCCTTGTGCAGGAAGGGACCATACACGCCCCAGCAGATGGCCGTCAGAAGCGTGAACGCGATCACCCAAAACCATTCGCTCGGATTCAACGGAACCAACGCTCGAATCTCACGAGGGATATCCTGATTCTTCAAAAACTCCTCTCGCGAAGCGGATTCATAGATGTGCGTGCTTTCGGTGTCGCCGACCTTCGAGATCACCGTCAACTTCATCCCGGTGAGCGAATCGACGGTTACCTTTTGTGCCGCATGGGGCGTGAAAAGCAAAACGGTCACCGCTCCCGCCACAACGAGAATCAATCCCGCCGTGAATACGGAGTTGATTTGGCTAAAAGATCGGGCAAGCCAAATCGTGACCAAACTATTGACGACCGGCGCCAAGCCGAACACCAGCGGCATGACATAGATCGGGCTGCCCCGTTGACCGTAGGCCAAAATGATTCCCAGCGCCCCCACGGCCGTGACGATGCCTGCGAAGAGACTCCAGAATAGGCCGGTCGCGCTCCAGTGCCCTTTCTCGCCGACGGATCGCAAGAGCACGATCGGCACGATGACCGCAATCACGAAGTAAGCCAAGCCGACGCAGATAAACGGTCGCAGGCCGCTGTGCATCGCGTCCTGGCCCGTTTTCAAAATCGGGCCGTATGTGCCCCAACACAGGATCGTCACGACAATCGACACCAGAACGAGCAGCATGCCTTTCATACGGGCGGGTAACTCCAAGAAGATTCGGTGGGCGGGTTGGTGGGGATAGCGAGGTTAGCTTAACAGATCGTTTGTTCGGGCACGATTGGCCTTTTGCTCGGGTTTGCCGATCCGCATGGTGCGCGATGCCCACCCTACGCCCTCCATGGCGCCATGCGGCAACACTCCACTATTCTTCGCGGAGCGCCGGAATCAAGGGAGCCCGGAGCGTCGCTCGGGCGGCGAGCATTCCCGCGATTAAACCGACGACAAGCACCAGGGCCAACGTCGCGGCCAGCGTCAGCCACGGAGTTTTCGCGCCACTGGATAATAGTTGCGGCGCGATGGCGACCAGAGCCGCGATCGCGCCCGACGCCAATCCGGCGATCAGGAGCGTCGCGTTTTCCAGGACTACCATCGTTGCCAATCGCCGGCGACGGAAACCGATCGCGCGCATCAGCGCCAGCTCGCCGCGTCGCTCCAGCACGCTTCGCAATTGCACGACGGCTAGCCCCACCACGCCCAGCAGCAGGCCCAAGCCGCCGAGTGTTTGGAATGTCGACAGATAAGTATTTTGCACGGCCGCCAGCGCTTCGAGCCGCCGCGATGTCGGCTCAGCATCGAATCCGTAATCGCTCAGGCCGCTTTCCAGGGCCTTGCGAACGGCGGTCGGCGGCTGCGATTTCGGATCGATCAGGAACATGCGATACCCGCTGACATCGGGAAATAGCCGCAGGAGATCGGCCTCGCGAATCAGCAGATCGCCTTGGAACAGGCTGTTGTCCAACAGACCGACGACCTGCAACCGGGCCTTGCCGCCGCGACCCGTGCCGATCTCATAGGTATCGCCAACGCCCGAGAGATGCAGACTGTACTTGGCGGTCGCTTCGTCGAGCACGACGGGAATCGGCGGGGGCTCGTCCTGAGCGGGGTCGAGTTTTCGATCGAGCAGCAGCCACGGATTCTGTTTCTCCTCCGGCGTTTTGGCGGCCGTGCTCGTCCAGGCGAAACCCCCGCGAGCGATCAGCCCCGGCGTCACGCCGAGAATCCGCGGCTGACGCGACTGATACAGATTCAGGCAGCTCGCGTCGTCACCCGATTGAAGTCGCAGCGGAATCACCTCGGCGGCCGCGATCGCTTTCTCGGCGTCGGCGTCGAAGCCAAGCTCGTCGCGGTCCGACGCCTTGTTTAAATCTTGATAAACGGGCTGATCAGTTTCCGCCCAAAGCGAAAATCCGCCGTCGCCGCTATGGAGATCGGCGCCGGCCGATGGCGGCGAGATATGAAACGCGCTAACCGAGACGATCAGAAAGCTTGCCGTTGCCATCAAGCCGATCGTAAGCGTGCTGCGAAGCGGGCGGCGCGAGCCATTGCGAATGGCCAAGCGAGCGAGCGTGCCCCGCGTGGCCTCGCTGCTGGATGGCTCCGTTCGCAGGCGGTCCCAGATCAAAGCCATAGCCGCGACGAGCATAAAAAAACCGCTGCCAAAGAACATGCCGGCCCGCTCTTCGCCGCTGGCTTGATTGCCGAGCACGGCGACGACCACCGTGGCCACGAGGCAGCCGGCGATCGTGATTAGAGCCCAGCGGCGGCGAGGGCGACGGGGTGAAATCTTGGCTACCGCGGGTCCTCCATTGCCCGAACCCTCGCTCAGAATAGGAGCGAGTTTCGGCTCGCTGGTTTCGCCGGAAAGTAGCCGGCGGACCGAGACGCGACTTTGCTGCCGAAGCGACCAGGCGATCGTGGCGAGCGAGACCAGCACGCCGATGCCGAAGCCCCAAAAAAAACTGCCGGCCGTCACATGCAGCTGTAAGAACGGCGTCACGATCGCCGCCAACCACCAAGTGCGCAGGCCGACGAGCATCAGCCAGGCGTAGCCCAACCCAGCCGCGACGCCGACCAGACCGCCGATGATCGCGATGACACACCCTTCGGCCAGCAACATCCGGAGAACTTTCTTGCGACTGAATCCGATCGCCAGCAGCGCGCCGATCTCGCTCGCCCGACCGTCGATTCCCAGCTTGAACAGCAAGGCCACGAGCATCACGGCCGCCGCGATAATGAAAAAGCTGAAACCAATAAACAGCATGTTGAAGGACGTCGTGCCGCTCGCCGCCATCAGGGCCAAGCTCTTCACAGGCAAAAACTCAAACCCCATCCCCTTCGGCCGCAAATCGAGTCGCCGCGCGAGTTCGTCCCCCGTCAGGCCTTCGCGCGGCGGAATTCGCCAACTCGTCGTCCGGCCGAACCGGCTGCTCCACAGTCGCCGGCCGGTCGCCAGCGAAACAAACACCTTGGGCGTTGCGTGATACTCTTTCCAATACAGATCGTCTTGATTGTTGGGCGCGCGGCTGCGGACCCGTGTGCGATCGAACTTGAAGGGCGGGTCCCAATCGGCGACCGATTTTTTATCGGTAACCCCTTTCAACTCTGGGACCAGCGCCGGGTCGATGGCGGCGCCCTTCATGTCGACGATTGCCTTGAGGCGGAATTTTTCGGTCCGCTCGTGTTCGCCGCCGTGCAGACTTTCCGGCTCGAAAAATTGCAGCTCGATTTCGTCCCCCTGCTTGACCTTCACGCCTTGCTCGGCCATGTCGTCGGCCGTCCAGCTATTGAGAACGATTTCGTCGTTTCCGATCGCGCCGATCGCTTCTCCGTCCCGCGTCAGAAATGGACCGAGCGGCGGTTCCGTTCGCAGATCGAGCCCCGTCACCGTCGAATAGGGAATTTTGGCTTTTCCATCGCCGGCCAGAATGTAGTTGGCCAGGTAGGTGAGGGTCGGCTGGCCGTCCAAATCGCGGAACGCTCTCTCAGCGGCGAGTTCCGAAGGATCGTCCAGCAGCATTCGATCCGTCGTGAAATTGAAATAGCCGAATTTCGTTTTGGCGATTGAAAGACCATAGTCGGCCAGGCGCGGCTGAAGGGCGCGGCCAAGCAACGGTTGTTGGTCGTCCGCCGTGATCGAATCGGCCGGCGAGAGGGTGGCGAAGATCGCGTTGGCCCGGTTGTCCCGATCGAGCTTGGCCTGTAGTTCCTCCAGCGAGACGAAAGCGTTGTAAGGAATTTGCTGCGAAGGATGCAGGCCGAATCGACCCAATCGCTGGGCCGGAATGATTTCCACGACGCGCAGAGCCGGCAACTCGCGGACGGTGTTCTTCTTGCGACCCAAAGTGCTCTCGGCGGGAATGTCGCCGATAATCGGCAGCCGCACGACCACGTCGGCGCCCACTTTGACGCCCAGTTGGTCGGCCAGCGGCCGATTGAGCACGATCTCGCCGCTATGAATTTTCGGCTGAGGGCCACCCGGATCGAACTGCCAAAAACTAGCGTCGCAGCCCAGCACCGTAACGTGGCCCGCCGCGCGATGCTCGTCGGCGCCGCCGCTGGTGAGCGTGGCCTGCAAGAGCATCGCCGCCCGGGCGACGATTCGCGCGTCGGGCAATTTTGGATCGCGATAGGCCTTCAACTCGTTGGCCAGCGACTGGCGAAAGAAATGAGGCGTGACCAGCGCGGCGTCGATTTGGCCAAGCCGATCGAGCGCCAAATCGCGCAGGCTTCCCTGCACGGAATCGCCCACCAGCAGCGCCCCGGTCAGCACGGCCGTGGCCGTCATTACCCCCAGCGCGACCGCCAGATGAATCCGCCGGTGAAAGCTCAGGCTGCGAAGAATAAACGTAAGCGATGACATCACAACGGCGAGCAGTGGGCGTAAGCCCCCTGTCCTCGATACAACCGAACCAAATACCTCAAAACCACCCTCAAGTCTCCCATCCAAAAACCCAAAATCACTTCAACTCCACCGTCACGCTGTCCGCTCCCACCGCCGGCGCCGACACGCTGATTGTTCCCTTGGCCGGCTTCCCCTCCGGCGTGCGCACGAGCCAAGTCCACACGGCCTTGCCGCTTCCGGCGATCGGCCGCAATTCTTTCTGCGGCCCGTCTTTCAAGTACGCCGTGCCCTTGGGCAAATCGAGCTTCAGGATCAGCGGCCAAATCTCCTTGGTCGTCTCTCCCATCTCACTCGCCGTCGGCAGATAACCGGAGTTCGCCACCGTGACCGTGATTCGCTGGAGCCCGCTTCCGATCGACTCGGCCTTGACGTCGCTAATTTTAATCCTAGGAAGCAGCCGCGCGAGCTCGATGAGGAAATCGTAGTGCTTCTCGGCCAGGGAGTCCAATTGCTTGGCCGGCGGATTGACCAATAGGAACGGCTTGAAACCGCCGATCTCCACTTTCCTGCCGGGAAAGTCGGGATGTTCCAGCGGCTTCCAGGGCACGAACGCATCGATCTTCTCGCCGTCAAACCACCGCAGGGCGTTGACCAACTCGCCGCCGCTGGCGTCCGCCGAGGGCCGTTCTTCGCGGCGTCGCCCCCGCGGCGAACCGCCTCGGGGCGTCGGTTGTTTGTCGTCGCCGGTCTTCTCCGCCGGCTTATCGTCAGCTTTTTTCTCGGCTGCCGATCGATCTTTATCGGCCGCTGATTTGTCGTCCGGCTTTTTGGCGTCGGGCGACTTGTCCGGTCCGTTGACTTCACCCGTCGTCTTGCGGGCCGCGACCTTCGGAATCCACCAGCCCCGGGCGGCCAGCGACCAGCGGCCATATTGATAGTAGGCCCATTCGGAAAATGCCCCTTCGCCCTCCGGCGCGGCGGGCGCTTCGCCGGCGCCGATGAGATTGCGATACTTTTCGGAAATGTACTCGTAATGCGCCGCGTCTTTCGGTTGCACGTGAGCGCGAATCCGCCCGTCCTCGCCAGGCTTCCAGGCGTGCATCAAGTTGTCCTCAGGCGAGAAGCAAAATACGGCCGCGATGTTCGGATGATCGAACGCAAAGTCGGCGACCGCCCGCGTTTCAATTTCCGAAACAGCATTCGGCCCCGCGCCCGGCTTGAAAAAAGGATAGCGAAACGGAAAGTTGCGATCGAACGCGACTCCTTCGATTTTGGCCCGGGCGTCGCTCGACGCCGCATCGGCGGCGGCATCCGGATCGTGGCGGCCTTCGACATAGAGATCGTATTGCCCATGCTCGTTTTTCAGCGGATCGACCTCGATCATCACTCGCGAGTCGTCGGGATGCGGCCGCCAGCGACCGGTGGGATTCGCGACGCGCATCATCGTAATTAGACCGTCGCCATTGAGGTCTTCGGCCGCGTCTTTGGCGTCGTCCGGATCGCGAGGGTCGGCGGTCGCTCGAAGGTTGCCTTCGCGCTCGCGGAACGGTCGCTGGAAAAACGCCTCGCTCGCGTCGGGACTGGGACGAGGAATGAAATAAAATGTCAATCGTTCAAGCAGTTGTTTCACGTCCGCTTCTTTATCGGCCCGATCGATCAGCCGCCGGGCCATCCTCACCGTCAACTCGCTGCCAAACAATTGCGGCGCGTTGACATTACCGACCACCAAAACAGCCGGCTTATCGGCGGATTTGCCGGCGCCGACTGCGATCAAATACAGCTTCCGGCTGCCCAGCGTCGTTCCGAGCGACGAGACCTCGGCGACTCCCGGCTTGGCGAGCGCCTCGACGTCGCGCGAGAACGTCGCGTAATCGGCGTATCCCTCGATCGCCGGGGCCGCGGCTTCGGCGGCTGCGACCGGTAACAGAAAAATCGCAAGAGCGAAGAGTCGAAACGCTAACATGGGGCAAATCCGAGAGGTATTGTGCCTAACAAAACTATGGGCGCCCGGGGCTGGAGGCGTCGTCGCCGAAACCCCGGAGAGTGGTTTGGACTTCGTGAGCAGGCTACCGGGGCTTCCCTTGGGTCCAGCCCCGAACACCCGGCGTTCATGCGGCGATAATCGCTCAAGCCTCACTCGGCGAAAACAGCACAACGACCATCTGTTTGAATTTGCTTGCATCGGCCGCGAAATGCAAGCCGCGAAGCCCGGTCATATCCCCGGCTGACTTCGGCATTCGCACTTTCTCGCACGATTTTTCCCGGCGCTGGCGACTCGCGCCGGCAACCGGTATGATGCCTGCAATCCCCATTGATTCCGAATCCTTTGCGGTTGGGTCGCCAAAAGTCATCGCGATTGTGGATGCGCGAACCGGCCCGATCCCATTTTCTCGAGAGGCGGCTATGAGCGACGTTATCTCCAAACGCGGGCGGGGCGGTCTGTTGGTCGTGGGCATGTTGGCGGCGGCGATGGTCGGCGGCCTGTTGTCCGGCTTGATCGCTCGGTCAACCGGGCCCGCGGTGGACTCCGGCAGTTCGGTCGCCGATGGATTTTTCAAGGCCGTCAACGTCAACGCCCTGGCCACGCACAGCCAAGAGGGCATGATCATGGCGACCGGCGAAATGGATAGCGGGCTTGAGGCCGTGTACGTGCTCGATGCCCTGACCGGTGAAATTCAAGGCGCGGTGCTCAATCCGCAAACGCGAACATTCACCGGCGGCTTCAGCTATTCGAACCTGATGAAGGATCTGGGCCTGGAGCAGATCAAGAACCCGAAATTCGTAATGGTCACCGGCATCGCCGAAACGCGTCAAGGCGCCCGCGGAACCAAGCTCGGCCGCTCGGTGATCTATGTCGCCGAACTGAGCAGCGGATCGGTCGCGGCCTACGGCGCTCAGTACGATCCGGCGAAAATTTCCTCGGGGACAAAGTTCAATTACACGCTCACGCCGCTCGATCGTTTCAAATTCCGCCAAAACGTGATTCGGCCGTAGCGATGTCCGAGGCGCAACCAACGATCGCGGTTCAGCTCAACGGCGAGTCCCGCGAGCTTGCCGCCAACACGTCGCTCGCCGCGCTGCTCGACCAATTGGGCGTGCCGACAAACCACGTGGCCGTCGAAGTCAACCGGCAACTCGTCCCGCGCGCCATGCACGCCGCCCATCTGCTCCAGGACGGAGATCTACTCGAAGTCGTAACCCTCGTCGGCGGCGGCTAAGCGATCACCACTCGCCATCGTCGACCAACGCGGCACAAGTGCCGCGGTTAATTAACTCCAGACTCCCGTCTCCCGACTTTGCCGCCCCTCCATGTCCGCCACCGAAATCATTGCCTCCCCGGCCGACGCGCCGCTAAAAATCGGCAGCCACGTCCTCGCCAGCCGATTGATCGTCGGCACGGGCAAATACGCCAGCTACAGCCTGATGTCCGACGCGCTGCGCCTGTCGGGCGCCGATTGCATCACGGTCGCCGTGCGGCGCGATCGATTGGTCGACGCGGCCGGCAACAATCTGCTCGACTTCATCGACACCCGGCAATACACGCTGCTCCCGAATACGGCCGGCTGCTTCACGGCGGACGACGCGGTCCGCGTGGCCCGGCTGGGGCGCGAGATTTTGCTCGGCCTGGAAAATCCCGGCGCCGACTGGGTGAAGCTCGAGGTGCTCGCCGATCGCAAGACCCTGCTTCCCGATCCGGTCGCGTCGCTCGCGGCCACCGAGCAACTCGTCAAAGAAGGTTTTCAGGTCCTCTGCTATTCCAGCGACGACCCGATCATCGCCCGGCGATTGAAGGAAGCCGGCGCGTCGAGCGTGATGCCGGCCGGCAGTCCGATCGGCTCCGGCCAGGGGATCTTGAATCCGAACAATATCCGAATTTGCCTCGAATATCTCAAGGAGGGCGACCCCGATTATCCGGTCATCGTTGACGCTGGCGTCGGGACGGCCAGCGACGTCACGATCGCGATGGAGCTGGGAGTCGACGGGGTGCTGTTGAACACGGGCATCGCCCACGCCTCCGACCCGCTCGGGATGGCCCAAGCCATGAAAGCCGCCCTGATCGCCGGCCGCTTGGCGTATCACTCCGGTCGAATTCCAAAAAAGCTCTACGCCACGGCCAGCAGCCCGGAATCGGACACAATCGCGGCCCAGCCGCGGCGATAATGATTGCCCATTTCATGAGAACCTGCTCACAAAACCGCCGGGGACTTTCTCCTTCTCCCCGGCTATTTTGCGAGAGCTTTGCAGAGTCGCCGGGCCACGACCGCCGGTAGGCGCCATACCGCAAATGACTAACCTCCTCACCGATGTCGAAGCCTTCTGCCAAGAACTGCGCCCCGGCGAGGAGCTCTGCTACCTCGAGCATCGCGCGAACGACCAGCTCATTCCGCTTGCGAAGAAATACAATCTGCTCGGCATGCCCGTGCCGATCGAGTTCGGCGGCCGCGGCGCCGACGCCGTCGAGTACGCTCGGGCCCTGGTGCGGATCGGCCGCGAGGGGACCGGCGTGCGGACATTTTTCTCCGGCCACACGTCGATAGGTCAGTATCCGATTTTTCGGTTCGGCACGGCCGAGCAAAAACAGAAATACCTACCGCCATCGGTCGCCGGCGACAAAATTCTGGCCTTCGGTCTCACCGAGCCGGAGGCCGGCAGCAATCCACTCGAAATGACCAGCACGTACCGCCGCGACGGCGATCGCTACCTGCTCAGCGGCGTGAAATATCTGATCTCCAACGGCGGAATTGCTGACACGGTGATCGTGTTCGCCTATCCGGCCGACAAAACAGGCGCCGACCGGCGAATCAGCGCCTTCATTGTCGACACGGCGGGCGATACGTTTCAGCGTGAGGATTTGCCGGCTAAGCTCGGAATGCCGACAACCAATACGGGCATGTTCGAGATGACCGATCATCCGGTTCCGCTCGAAAACATGCTCGGCGATGAGGGCGCCGGGTTTCGAATCGCCATGGCGACGCTGATCTCCGGGCGAATGAGCGTCGCCGCCGGATGCCTCGGCGTGATCGAGGATTGTTTGACGGAAGTCCTCGAATACTGCCGGACGCGCCATCAGCATGGCAAACCGATCGGCCGCCACCAGTTGGTCCAAGAGCACGTCGCGGCGATCGAGCTAGCGCGCGCCGCCTCGCATCAAATAATCGAGCACGCGGCTCACGCGAAACGAACGAGCGAGGAAAACCCCGGCGACGCCGCGCTCCACGCCACCGCCGATCTGGCCGTGGCCGAGGCCAAGCTGTTCGCCTCCAACGCAGCCTGGGACGTCGCCGATCGGGCCGTCCAAGTCTTCGGCGGCCGAGGCTGGTCGAATCTCTATCGAGTCGGCCGCCACCTGCAAGATGTCCGCGTCTGCCGGATTTATGAAGGGACCGACGAGATTTTGAAGCTCAAGATCGCGGCGGCGCTTTTGGGCAAGGATTTCGCCGCGTTTCAGTGATGCGAGAACCGTCGGGGACTGTCCCTTTTTTCGGAGTCGTCGGAGAAAAAGGGGACTGTCCCCCACTCCTCGGACGGTTCTCGGTTAGGCTCTTAATCGCGTCAGCGATGTCATGTGAATAGCCGGGGGACGAGGCTCTGCGAGACCCCCGGATGATCATCGACGGCAACAAAGCCGCGTTAGCGGAGTGACAATCTGCCAACGCATTGTGACGCCGCCAACGCGGCTGAGAAATCTGTTTGCTTGGTTACCGGGGGTTCACTCCGCTACGCTTCGTTCACCCCCGGCTATTCACATGACGCCGCTACCGCGGCTAAGCGGAATCGCCAGACACTTAATCGGTCAATCTCACTCCGCTCGTTTCTCAAGATCAGCCAGAATCTCCTTCAAGCTCCGGCCGCCACCCATCTGCATGCGTCTTCGAAGCTCCTCGTCGCTGGCCAGCGGTTCAAGATATTCATCCTTGTACATCCAGGCGTCCACGCGCGGAAAGTAGACCCCGATCTTGTTCCCGTAGGAATCGAGAATGAATGCCGGCTCGGCGATGTCCCGCAATTGATCCGACACCGATTTTTCGACGACAACGTCGTTCATGGCTGGTCCTCCGCTTTTCGGCCCCTGTTGTGATCGCGGCTATGGCTTCCGTTTTTTCCCGTGCTTGCCATTGCCGCCGGGGGCAGGCTTTGGCGGCGTATCCAGAGAAACGATCAGCAGCGGTTCGATGATCGAAGTCGAATCGTCATCGCCGATGACAACAATGCGTCGCTGCCCGATGGCGACAAAATCGGGATGGCTGACGGGCAGCGTCCGCCGGTCCGCCAAGCGAATGGCAAACGGCTCGAACGGCTGACGACGAAGAACCTCACGCACTCCGGCAACGTCCATAGCCTGCCACCGATGCGTTACAGGCGAAAATCTCCCGCTGTCGCACTCGGCGACCCTTCCGCCTTTGCGATTCATTTTAGGTCCAGATACCGTCGGGGCAAGGCGTTTACTATATTGGGGTCAGAGACTTTGCCATTGGTTGCCGCGGTCAATGAAAAATCAGAAAGAATTTCAATGGACGGCGTCTTTATTTTTCCCAGCGAATCGAAGCAAAACATCGAGCTCGGAATTGAGCGGGGCCGATGGGCAGTGCCCATTCGAAACAAGGAATACAAACAAACGGTCATCGGAAAATCGCGCTCGATGGCAATTGGCGACCGTGTTTTGTTGTACTTAAAAGGCGAAAAACTGCTTTACGGGATTTTTCGCGTCGAAAAGACTCCAGACCACCATGCTGTCATTTCGGACCTTTGGGACGGCAAATTTGAATTGCCGTTTGAGATTAAGCTATCGCAGAAGCGAGTGCGAACCATTTACGCCCCGAATCTGGCAAACATACTTCCATCTCTTCGGCAGAAGAAGGCACCGTGGACAAAGACCATTACCAAGTTTCGGGGACTGACGATTTTCGAAAAACAGCATCTTTCGGAAGATGATATGACGGCACTGATTGCGGAATTTGCGAATTAATTGTCAAAAAAGTTGAGTAAAGTTTGGGGGACGCGGGTCAAATTAGCGGTTCGCCATTTACCAGTGTTTGCTATTCTTCCGCGAGCCGCAGACGGCGACTTCCAAACCGAGCACGTCGGCCAGCGCCGCTTTGGCGCGCATCGCTCGGTCGGCTTCCTCGGGGCTGTTCGCGTAGGCGACTTGGATGTGGTTGCTCTTGTGTCGGGCCATCATTTGGTCGCGCGTGATGCCGTAGGTCACGGCGTGCATGATCGGCCACTGGGGCGTGGTCGCTTGCCAGCGGCGCTCGGTTTCTTCTGGTGGAAGTTCGACGACGCCGGCTCTGCCGAGATCCATTTTTAGCCGGTCGTCCTCAATGTAGATCCGCGACCAGATGATCTCGCCCGGTTTGGAAATACCCTTGAGCGTGCCGCCGCCGAGCCGGAAGTACATTGGTGGTTGGCGCTCGCTCGTCGCGCCCGCCCAGCCGCCGATGAAGTGAGCCGGCGGGGCGGCGCCGCTGATGAGAAAAACCCAAACGTAGTCGGGCACGGTTCCCGAGCGATCCAGGTCGCCCCAGCGGATGTCGTGCAGCGTGTTTTCTACCGGCTGGCCGAGCGCTTTGTGCAGTCGATAGGTCAACAGCCCGTCGAGCCCCGCGCACTCGTCGACTTCGTTGAAGTGCGGCAGCGGCTCGCCCGCGTAAAGCACGCGCGAACCGTCGCGGCTAAGCACCGGAGGACGGTCGGCATTGTTGAGCATCCCTTCGACCAAATCGCTTGCCGGCGTCAGGTCCTTCAGCCCCTGCTGATATTGGATGCCGATCGCGTGGCAGCCAAAGTCGTCGGCGATCCGCAGAGCCGCGACGTACATCTTGCACTGCGCGTGGATTTGCTCATCGGTCAGTTCGGTTTCCGGGTCGGCGCCCGTTTCGAATGTCATCCCGCGCTCTTTGAGCCAGCGGCGGACCTCGTGGGCCTCCTCGTCGCGGACCTGAGTCGTTTCGTAGTACAAAGCCGACTGACTCAACCGCTCTTTGAACACGCCGGTCGGATTGAGCAGATGATCGGGCACGATCGCGTTGAACATCCCCATGCAGCCTTCGTCGAACACGCCGAGGATCGCCTTCTCGCGCTGCAACTGTTCGGCGAGCGCCTTGGCCAAGTGTCTGAGGTCTTTCGTGACCTTGATCGAGGAGAGCGGCGCAACATGCTCGGTGGCATGTCGCACGCGGCCTTTTTCGAGCCACTTTTTGAGCTGCTTGCCAAAGTGCGGCTCCGAAAAATCTTCGCCCCATAGCGTCGAATACTTCACGCCGGCCTTGGTCAGCGAGCCATTGAGATTGAGCATACCGACCAGACCGGGCCAGCAGCCGGACCAGTTGGCCACGGTGAGAATCGGGCCTTTGTGAGAGATAAGGCCAGGCAGCAGATGATGTGAATATTGCCAGACGGCCTCGGCGACGATCATCGGCGCTTGCGGATCGAGCCCGGCGAAGACTTGCATGCCCTCCTTTTGCGACGAGATAAAGCCATGCTTTTCGTCGGGCTTGTAAGCATGCGCCCGAACCAGAGCGTAGCCAAACTCGGCCAGTGCTTCGGTGAGCGAGTGCTCCATCTCTTCCTGCGCGGCCCAGCATTTTTGGTTCGCGGCCAATCGCAGGTCGCCGTTGGCGACGAGCAGGATTTGATCGGATTTGAGTCGGGCAGGCTTGGTGGGCGTGGGGATGGCGTAGGTATCGGTCATGGGGGAGAAGAAGTCGGGAGTCGGGAGTCGAGACGGGAGACGGGAGTTAAGGCAACGTGGACAGGGGACAGGGAACAGAGGAGGGCGCCGGGGGCTGGAGGCGCTTCGCCGAAGCCCCGGAGGGTGGTTTGATCTTCGAGAGCAGGCCACCGGGGCTTCCCTTCGGTCCAGCCCGGCCACCCGTCATTTCATTGTTGTCTTCCATTTAGTTGAATCACTTTGAGATATCGCTCATACGCCTCGTCCCAGCGGTCGGCGTCTGTGGGCGTGTATTCGTCAACGGAGAAGCTGCGCCGGATCACTTCGCGAGCCTGGGCGATCGAACCGACCACGCCGGCCGCCACGGCTTGCATCATCACGTTGCCGATCGCCGTCGCCTCGACCGGACCAGCCACGACGCGACGGCGGCAAGCGTCGGAGGCCATCTGACACAGTTGCCGATTCTGAGTGCCGCCCCCGACGATATGCACCGTATCGATCCGGCCACCGATCAGTCGTTCGAGCGAGCCAAGCGCCCGGCGATATCGCAGGGCCAGGCTTTCGAGCGCACAGCGAATCACGGCGCCGACCGTGTCCGGCGCGGGCTGTCCCGTGCGACGGCAATAACCGCGGATCGCCTCGGGCATATCGCCCGGCGCGAGGAAACAGGGATCGTCGACATCGACGAAGGCGATCAGCGCCGGCGCCTCCGAGGCCTCACGCGCCAAATGATCCCAAGTGTAAGTGATGCCTTCTTGTCCCCAATGCCGGCGGCACTCTTGCACGAGCCACAGGCCGACGATATTTTTCAATACCCGGGTTGTGCCGCCGACCCCCCCTTCGTTCGTGAAGTTCAGCGACAGGCAGAGGTCGTTGATGATCGGCGCCGGAGTCTCCACGCCCATCAGCGACCAAGTGCCGGAGCTGATGTAGCACCAGTCGGGTCGCTCGCCCGGCCGACTCACGGCGGGCACGGCCATCACCGCGCTGGCCGTGTCGTGCGTTCCCGGCACGACGACATTGACGTTCGCTAGCCCGGTCGCCTCAATAACCGCTGGCCGCATAGCGCCGAGCGAAGTTCCCGGCGTAATGACATTGCCCAAGATGTGCGTCGGCAATTCGAGCCGGTTGAGCAAATCGATCGCCCAACCGCCGCGGCGCGGATCGAAGAACTGCGTCGTCGTCGCGTCGGTAAATTCGTTCGCCTTCACGCCCGTCAGCAGCCAATGAAACAGATCGGGAATCATCAGCAGCGACTCGGCCATCTCCAGCAGCGGCGAGTTCTGCACGCGCATCGCGAGTAGTTGATATAGCGTGTTAATTTGAATGAACTGCAGGCCGGTCTGGGCGTAGATTTCTTCGCGCGGCACGATCGACGAGGCGTGGTCGACCATGCCATCGGTCCGATGGTCGCGGTAGTTGTACGGATTGCCCAACAGTTCATCGCCCCGGCCGAGCAAACCGAAGTCGACCCCCCAAGCGTCAACGCCCACGCTCTGGATTCGCTCGCCGTATTGGGCCGCCGAAAGTCGCAGGCCGCCTAGCACATCGTCCCACTGCCGCAGAACGTCCCAATACAGCCGGCCAGCCAACAAAATAGGACCGTTGCCAAACCGGTGGACTTCTTCTAAAGTCAGTCGGTTTCCGTCGAACAATCCGGCCACGTGCCGCCCGCTCGAGGCCCCCAGATCGATGGCAAGGAAAGCCGTGCTAGTCATGGGCGTCCATTAGGTTTGCCGCGCGTTGCGCCTCCGAAAAGGGGACAGTTCCCGGAGGGTTTGTGATCGGGGGCGGAATTTGTAAGAGTAGTCACGATACTGACGTACCCACTTGCCGCCGTCAAGCATTGCGGAAAGCGCCGCGACACTTCCAATCAGTCTTCTTCGCCCCTCCTTCCTCGGACGCCTGACGGGCAACCTCCAACTCTCTTCGGCATCGTCGATTGAAGAATCGCCCGACCGGCGTCGATACGGTCAAAGGGCTGGTAAGTTGACTTTGATTAGCAACAAACATATCATTTCGGCAATTATGGCTTGAACGGCCGTGGGAGAGATGGCAATGAGCACGTCGATGGGCGCCATGAATGCGTCGTCAGCATCGCTGGGAAATGGCGTCGCGGCGGAGATCGCCTCGGCCGGCTCGACGGTTGCGCAGCCGTCGCCCGAGCTCTTGGAGCAGCTTCGTCAAAGCAGCCTGGAACTCGAAGGCGCGAGCCCCGAGGAAATCGTTCGTTGGGCGGTCAGCCATTATTTCCCCAAGTTGACCATGGCCACGGCGTTCGGCCCAGAAGGCTGCGTGATTCTCTATTATCTTTCACTGATCGAACCGCGAACACACGTGTTCAATCTCGACACGGGCTACCAATTCAAAGAGACGCTCGCCGTGCGCGACGAAATCAAGCGCCGCTACAACATCGACGTCGAATTGAAGTCGGCCGATACGACGGTCGCCCAATACGAGGCGCTGCACGGCGGGCCACTCTACAAGACGCAGCCGGATCAATGCTGCTTCGATCGCAAGGTCGTCGTGCTACGCCGGGCCGCCGTGGGGTTCGACGCCTGGATGAGCGGCATTCGCCGGGATCAGAGTTCCGACCGGGCCCGGGCCCCGATCGTCGGCTGGGACAAGAAATTCGGGTTAGTGAAGATCAGCCCGCTCGCCAATTGGACCAAGAAAGACGTGTGGGGCCTGATCGTTGAGAAGGACATCCCCTACAACCCGCTGCACGACCAAGGGTTCATGAGCATCGGCTGCTGGCCCTGCACCCGGTCGGTGTCGAGCGGCGAAGACGAACGGGCCGGTCGCTGGAGTGGGACCGCCAAGACCGAGTGCGGATTGCATACGGCGGAGTGAATGAACGACGCATATCCGGGGGTAGGTCAGGCACTCCGTGCCTGACAATCGCCGCGCTCGGGATGCGTTGAACGCAATTCATCTCCGCGGCCGTGTCAGGCACGGGGCGCCTGACCTACACTGGGAAGGTTGATCTCTTGGCTGTAATGAAGCTGTCGGCAAAGACAGAATACGCCTGCATCGCGATGCTGGAACTGGCCCGGCGGTATGACTCGCGCGAGCCGGTGCGGATCCGCGACATCGCCGACGAGCACGGTATTCCCTCGCGGTTCCTGGTGCAAATCCTGTTGCAGCTCAAAGGGGCCGGCTATGTGGCCAGCACCCGGGGCGCCGCGGGCGGTTATCAGCTTCTCAAGCCCCCGTCGCGGATCAATCTGGGCGAAGTGATGCGCGTGATCGAAGGCGCCGACACGGGCCATTCCAGCTTGGCCGCGAAATCGCCTACCGCGGTCGTGCTCTCAAAAACCTGGCGCGAAATCGCCGCCCGCGAGCAAGACATGCTCAGGGCAATCACGTTCGCCGATCTGGTGGAGCGAGCGAAAGAGACCGCCGATCAGATGTATTATATTTAGAGGCACTCACAAATCCGGCGAAGCAGAGGGGGTCAGCCGCATTTTGCTCGCGGCACTAGGCCGCCGCGGCGATCCGATTTCGCGGCCTGGGCTGCTGGCGGTTTTCCGACGGCTCGACGCTACTGTCCAGCGTCGAGCGAATGAGATACGGTTTCGACTTGCGAGTTTCGTGATGGACGCGGACCAGAATTTCCGTCGCGACTCCAAAGAAAAGGGAGCAGACGGCGCCCAAGAAGAAGGTCGCCGCTAGGACCGGCAACGGAGTCTGCGTGAAGGAGAACTGATAATCCAACCCGATCGGACGAAGCCAGCCAAACTTCAACGTCAGCATAAGGCCCAACGCCGCTCCGGTCGCCATAAAAAAGAGAACAGCCATCTGGCCAAAAAAGTACATGGGTCGGTTGTAATAACGCGTCATGAACCGGATCAAAAACAAATCCAGAAAGACCTTCACGATCCGGCGGTGGCCATACTTGCTCACACCCGTGGTGCGCGGCCGATGATCGACGGCGAGCTCTCCGATTTTTGCCCCCAGCGCGGCCAGGTAAAGAGGAATAAAGCGATGCATCTCGCCGTATAAACTTAATTCCTTAAGCAACGTGGCGTCGTAAGCTTTGAGCGTGCAACCAAAATCGTGCAGCCGGACTCCCGAGAACTTGCGAATGAGAAGATTGGCGACGCGACTGGGAATTTTTCGCAGGATGTTGTCTTTTCGCTTCTTTCGCCAACCACTGACGACATCGAGGTTTTTCCGTTTCATCTCTTCCAATAGCCGCGGGATGTCGGCGGGGTTATTCTGTCCATCCCCGTCCAAGGGAAAGATGACCGTCCCCGCGGCGGCTTCGATGCCGGCGGCCATTGCGGCGGTTTGGCCGCAGTTGGTTCGAAACACGATCACCCGCGTGCGAATCTCAGAGCCGGCGGAGTCGGCGACGATCTTCTGCAACACCTCGCGAGAGCCATCGCGGGAGCCATCGTCGACATAGATGATCTCACCCACGCGCTTTGTGGCACGGAGCGCCGCTCGGATCTCCGCGTCAAGCGCCGGCAAGCTATCTTCCTCGCAGTACACCGGCACGACGACCGAAAGCCCGGTTTGCATTCCCAAATCCTCTCCGTCATCCTTGATTCGGCGGCCCGATTGCATCGAACTCCAAGATCGTCGGCCGGCGGCTTTCTGCAAGCGGCCAAAGTCGAACCCCGGGAAGAATGCGTAATTTCCGGCCAGAATTCTATCGAGAGTTCGAGGGAGCGACAATCGCAACTGACGACCGCTAACGGCGGGAATGCCTCAAACGCCGAAACGCCCCGTTGTCCCGATCGCCATTGACTCGATCCGGTAAGTTTGGGAAAACCGGCCCGCGCACAATTTGCGAATGCCGTCAGCGCAGCCAAGGAGGGCTATGTGAAGCAGAAAAAAATTCTCACCGCCGGGCCGACGATTTCTCAGTTGGAGATCGACTACGTTCTGGACGCCGTCAAAAACGGCTGGAACGAAAATTGGTCCGGCTATCTGACGCGGTTCGAGCAGTCGTTCGCCGACTACGTCGGGACGAAGTTCGCCATGGCGACGTCGAGTTGCACAGGCGCGCTGCACTTGGCGCTGTTAGCGCTGGGCGTCGGTCCGGGGGACGAAGTGCTCGTGCCCGAGGTGACCTGGATCGCCACCGCCAGCGCCGTCTCCTACACGGGCGCCAAACCGGTGTTCGTCGATGTCGACGCCGAAACCTGGTGCATGGACCCTGAAAGTGCCCGGCGGGCGATCGCGCCCAATACCAAAGTGATTATGCCCGTGCATCTGTACGGCCATCCGACCGACATGCGGGCGATCGTGGCCTTAGCCGAAGAGCATGGCCTGAAAATTCTCGAAGACGCGGCGCCGGCGCTGGGCGCCGAGGTCGAGGGGCGCAAAGTCGGCGGCATCGGCCATATCGCGGCCTTCAGCTTCCAGGGCGCCAAGATCATGACCTGTGGCGAAGGGGGCATGCTCGTGACCAGCGATCCGGCGCTGCTCGAGCGAGCTCGATACATGAACGACCACGGCCGCGATCCGCACACGGCATTTGTCAACACGGCGATCGGCTACAAGTACAAGATGTCCAACCTCCAGGCGGCGCTGGGGTTGGGCCAGCTTGAGCGGATCGAAGAACTGGTCGCCAAGCGGCGGCTGAACTTCCAGTGGTATCGCGACCGGCTCGCCGGCGTGCCGGGACTGACCCTGAACGTCGAGCGGCCCTGGGCTCGCAATATTTACTGGATGTCGTCGATCGTACTCGGAGACGAGTTTTCGCTCGGCCGCGATCAAGTCATGGCCGGCCTCAAGCAACGGGATATCGACTCGCGACCGTTCTTCTTGCCCATCAGTAGTTTCCCGATGTTCGAAAACCGGCGGGACGCGAATCCGGTGGCGTATAAGTTGTCGAACCGCGCGATCAATTTGCCGAGCGGTCATAACCTGACGGAAGCCGACGTCGATCGAGTTTGCGCGAGTCTCTTGGAAGTGCTCGGCGTGACGGATGGATCGCGGCGAAAAGTGGCCTAATGTAGGTCAGGCATCTTGCCTGACATGTGCCTGGGCTCCAGCAGCGCCCCGCACTCGCAGAGCCAGTGGCACACACACAACCAAATCAGCATTGACGCATCGCTAGCCGGATAATTCGATCGACAATTGTCGCCGATCACCGTCAGGCAGGATGCCTGACCTACGGAAAGCATGAGGGATACGCAGATGGATGGGACCTATCGAGAGCGGGTGCTGTCGACGATTCGGAATCTCAAGATCGCTTCGCCCCGGGCAGGCAATTGGTTCGCGATCTTCGATCGCGACGAGTGCATGACCAACCTCGATCCGGTCACATGGGCCGACGTGGACACACCCGACTCGATTCAGTTGCTGGCCGATTGGCGACAGGCATCGCAGAATTCGTTTCCGGCGATCTTTCCCGTTTCGCTCGATGGCACCCGCCGCTGGCTGATCGAGCAAGTGCTGGAGACGCCCGATCGACTGTTGTTTTGGGTCAAAAGTCCCGAGGGCAAAAAGATCGGTCACGCCGGGATTTTCCGCATCGATTTCGAAGAGCAAAATCTCGAGCTCGACAATGTGGTCCGGGGCGTGTCGCGCGTCATGCGAGGGGCGATGTACTCGAGCGTGCAGGCCATTTTGAGCTGGGTCTTCACGACGCTCGAAATGCACGACGTGTTCCTCCGCGTGTTCTCCGACAATCCACGGGCGATCCAGCTCTACGAGCACTGCGGCTTTCGCGAAACGATGCGGATGCCGCTCTGCCGCGTGCAACAAGGAGACGTCGTGCGGTGGGCCGAGGTCGACGGCGATTATCGCAAGTCGGTGGATCGCTATTTCGTGACGATGCACCTGCCGCGGGCCGCGTGGCAAGCCGAATCCGGCGACGAACTGGCCGCGTAGGACGAGGGGCAAGTCGGGAGACGGGAGTTTGCGGTCGGACGTCGATTAAACGTTACGGAAACACTGGCCGAGCCAGTAGCACGCGGCAGAGTTTTAAGATGACGGTCGTTACCTCAATGACGAACCAACCAGACCATTCCGGCGGTCGCCGGAAGTTGCTCAGCATTATCGTGCCGGTCCGCAACGAGGAAGAAAATCTGCCTCGCGCTTATGACGAGGTCACCGCGGTCATGGCCGGCTTGGACTACGACTACGAGGTGATCTTGATCGACAACGACAGCGTCGATCGCACGGGGCTGTTGGCGGCCGAACTGTGTGCCCGCGACAATCGCTGGCGGTACGTGAAATTCAGTCGCAACTTCACCGTTGAAGCTTCGTTGGCGGCCGGCTATCGGTTCGCCCGGGGAGACGCCGCGATCGTGCTGTTCGGCGATCTCCAAGACCCACCCGCGATGATCGCCGATTTTCTCCGCAAATGGGAGGAAGGCTACGAAGTCGTCTACGGCGTGATCCGCCATCGTCACGGCGATCCGCTCTGGAAGGCTTGGTCGGCGCGCACGCTCTATCGAGTGGTCAACTATCTCTCGGATATCGACATTCCCAACAACGCGACGGACTTTCGGCTGTTGTCGCGTCGGGCGATCGACGCGCTGAATCAGCTCGGCGAACGGAATCGATACATTCGTGGGTTCTCGCATTGGATCGGATTTCGTCAATGCCCGATCGTGTTCGATCGGCGCCCTCGTACGGCCGGCAAGAGCAAGGCGCCGTTTTTCTATCTGCTGAATCTCGCCGCCAACGCGATCACCTGCTTCTCGATCAAGCCGTTGCAACTATTCTCGCTCTGCGGGTTTGCGACACTGGCCTCGACCGTCCTATTGCTGCTGGTCTATGTGGCCAGCTACTTTGTCGGCGTGGCAATGCCCGGTCTGACGACGATCTACGTGCTTCTGCTGGCGAACCTGGGCGTGATGCTCATCGGCTTCGGCACGCTCGGCGAGTACATCGGCCGAATTTACATCGAAGCCAAGCACCGGCCGTTGTTCATCGTCGAACGAACCATCAATATGCCCGACGATGCGACCGGCGCGACTCCCAATCCTTGCGCAGTCGCGGCGCCACACTTTTCCCCCGCGATGGCGCGGCGATCGCTCTCAGCCGCCGAACGGTTTTAAGACATGACCGCGCTCGTCAAATCGAATTCGCTTTCTCCAGCCGGCATGGCCTTCAATCCGGCGAACCTGCGCAAATCGATTCTGGACATGGCGTTCGCCGGATCGACGGTTCACATTGCGTGCGCCTTTTCGATCGTCGAGATTCTCGCCGTGCTGTATCGGTCGTATTTGCGCGTCGATCCGCGCGATCCCCGGGCAAAGGACCGCGATTATCTGGTGCTCAGCAAGGGGCATGGCGTGATGGCCCAATATGCCTGTTTGCATGAGTTGGGTTGGATCGCCGACGATGAGCTGCGCGACTATTTCAAGGATGGAACGAAGCTCAAGGGGCTGTCCGACGCTCATGTGCCGGGGCTCGAGGTTTCGTCCGGATCGCTGGGGCATGGGCTATCGGTCGGCGTCGGTTTAGCGCTGGCCGCCCAGCGCCAGGCCAGCGGCCAACGAGTGTTCGCGATCGTCGGCGATGGCGAAGCTAACGAAGGCTCGATTTGGGAAGCCTTGCTGTTCGCGGCCCACGCTCGACTCGACAACCTAATCGCGATCGTCGACGCGAATGGATTTCAAGCGATGGGCACGACCGTCGACGTGATGGACTTAGGCGCCATTTCGACCAAGCTCGTCGCATTCGGCTTCGAGACGCGCGACGTCGACGGCCACGACGAAGACGCATTGAGCCGCACGCTCGATGAGTTGCTCGCCAGCCCCCAAAGGTGTCCGAAGGCCATTGTGGCGAAGACCGTCAAAGGCAAGGGCGTCTCGTTCATGGAGCACGATAATCGCTGGCACTATACGCGGCTCGACGCGGCGACGTATGCCGCCGCCGCGGCGGAGCTCGTCTAGATAAACAACGGGTCAGGCCTATTTTCCGCGCGTATTTCAAACCGGCATCGCGCCAGCCACCCAGGGACTGAAACTAATCGGTGAAATAGTTCTGACCCCTTTTTCAATCCATCTTTTAATCGGCCGGTTAACGTCATGCGGAATGAATTCGGCGCCAGTCTCGTGCAAGCCGCGGTCGAAGATTCGCGGGTGTTGCTCCTGACCGGCGATCATGGGTATGCGCTGTTCGACGAGTTTCGCCGAATTTGCCCTCGGCAATACATCAACGCGGGGGTGGCCGAGCAGAACATGGTCGGCGTCGCGGCGGGGTTGGCGAAGGCCGGTTTCCGACCGGTGGTTTATGGCCTCAGCGCCTTCGTGCCGATGCGCGTGCTCGAGCAAATCAAAATCGACGTCTGTTACGAGAAGCTGCCGGTGATTTTCATTGGCGACGGCGCCGGCGTTGTCTACGGTCAACTCGGCAGCAGCCACCAATGCACCGAAGACATCGCCGCCCTGCGGGCTCTTCCCGAGATCGGCATTCTTTCGCCGGCCGACGCGCACGAAATGCACACCGCGATGCAACTTGCTCTGGCCGGCGCCCGCCCCGTGTATTTGCGCATGGGCAAATCCGATTTGGGCAGCGTTCACGCCGAACCTCCGCTGTTTTCTTGGGGACAGCTTTGCTCGATCCGCTCAGGCCGGGGACCGTTAGCCTTCATCGCCACCGGCGCGATGACCCACACGGCCGTCGCTGTCGCTGCCCATTGGCCAGATTGCGCCGTCTGGAGCGCTCCAAGCATCAAGCCGTTGGATGGGGAGCAGGTGGCCAAGATTTGCCGCGAGCATGCCACGGTCGTCGTGCTAGAGGAGCACTCGATTTACGGGGGCCTGGGTTCGGCGGTGGCGGAGATTGCCTCGGCCGAGGCGCCGACTTGGATTTGCCGTGTCGGCGTTCGAGATCGCTTCTCGCAATATTGCGGCAGCTATTCCTACTTGATGCGAGAACACGGTCTCGACGAATCGTCCGTCCGCCGGCAGGTCGAGCAGTTCGTGAACGATCGATCCGCGGAGCGATCCAAACAAGTCGAGCCGCCGTTGCGGCTCGTGGCCTGATTGAGCTCGCGAGGGAAGATCCCCTTTGTTTCGGTCTGACCGGCGGGTTTATTCGAGGCTCATCGAAACGCGACGTCCAACGTCCATCTTTCAATCATCGGGCGTAAAACAGCCATGCCGACTTTCTCCGGCTTAGACCACAATTGTTCGCCGTGGGTCCGAACCTGGTGCCGATGGCTGTTTGTCGTCGCCCTTCTGCTCATCTCGCACTTGGCGACGGCCCGATTTTATTGGAATTGCTACGCGACGAACTCCCCCCTGGCGAGCGCCAAACCATTAACGCTTGATTTGTCGCTGGATGAGTGGGCTAACGCCACGATGGGCGCCGATTCGTCGGCCTATCTTCGCGTCGCTCAACAATTTTCCGCCGGCCAAGGCGTAACCGTTCGAGTTCCAAATTCCGATCCACCCCGCATCGAGCCGTTCGCGTACTGGGGCCCTGGCGCGCCCGTCGCATTGGGGAGTTGGCTCTCAATAGTCGGCGGCGACAGAATGAATACCTTTTTTTGGTTCGCGGTCTTTTGTCAATTGATTGCCGGCGTCGTGGCCATCGCGACGATCGGTCTTTATACACGCGGTGTTTGGCCGCTGGCGCTGACGGCATTGTTCTCCGGTTGCTGTCCTCCGTTGCAACAATGGTTCTATGGCGTCAACCTTACCTCGTCGGAGATCGTCTCGATCGTGCCGGTGTCGCTCATGGGCTTTGCGCTAGCGAAAGGCTTCTTGGCCTACCGATCGTCTCCGATCAGCCATGGATGGAGATCGCTTTCTTGGAATTGCGTCGGTTGGTTTGCAATAGCAGGCGCGTTGATCGGCGTGCATTCGTTAATCCGAGATTCCGGCGCTACGTTCGCGACATTTCTTGCCCTCTTCGTTGTGGGTCGCGCCATTGTCGCGGATCGGAAAAGGGTGTTGCTCGCGATCTCGATCGGCGCCGTCTTAATCGCGGGCGCGACGGCCGTACGCCAGCCGGTACGGATGTGGAACAAACAGCGAATTGGCGCGGCACTCGTTTGCGGGAGCAGCGAAGGGAGCGTCTGGCGCTACGGGCTGTGGCTCAAACACGATGCCTTCGACTGGTATGAGACTTCGGGCATAGGGCTGGGCGAATATCTAAATCCCGAGGGCGCCCACCGTGTCGAGGCCTACTATTCGGCGGGAAGGCCCCGGCCTCAACTGTTCTCGCTCTGCACGCTCATCGAAGGGATGATCGAACGACCCCGCGATGCGCTGTCGTTCAAAGCCTCGAGACTCCCCGTGCTCTGGTTGGGAACCAATCGTTGGCCGCACGCCGAGTTGAGCCTCGTGTCGGGATGGTGCCTTGCGTTTTATGGCGGGCTGGCGGCGTTGGTCGCCGCGCGATGGTGGCGACAGCGATACATTCCCGAGCCGATCTATGTCTACCTGCTGCTGATCGTCGCCGCATCGTCCGTGATTCACTATGAGTTCCGTTATACCTTTCCGATTTGGCAAACGCTGATTTTGACGCCGGGGTTGTTGCTGGCGACCTACCTCAAAAACGGTTGGCGCGACGAAGTTTCGCTCCCGTCGCAAGCGGTGCTGGATCCGATTGGGAGCGGGGCGCCCGGTCGCGAATCGATCGCCGCTTAGCCACGCTGCGCGCTTGCCGCGTCGCTCTGTCGCACGATCTCGGCGACGTCTCGTTCGATCTTGACGGGCGCGGGGCCACGGTGCCTTCTTGCGTCCGCGTTGCATTCTGGCAACATCCCTGGCCTCGCGTGCCGCGCGCCGTCCGCACAGCCCGGCCGAAGCCACTTGAATCGCCGTTTTTCGGCCAATTCTTCAAGGATTCGCTCATGTCGATTTGCCCCCGGAAGGAATTGACATAAGTTTCAGTTGCGGCCCCATCCATCGACAAATTGCCATTCGGCAAGGGATGACGGCCTGCTGGTTTCTTACGCATCCCGACGTGTCGTTCGGACATTCGTCGGCCTTTTCGCGAACACCAACTGGGAGTCTACCACTATGCGCGCATTTCGCCGGACCGTCGCCACGAAGTCCTCCGCCAACGCCAAGAAGCGCAAGTTGACCAAGCTGCGAGCCGAAGCTCTCGAGCCCCGCACGATGATGACGGCCAATTCGCTGCTGGGCCTGATGGCCACGCCGAATGTCATTCCGTTGGCGGGGAGTGGCTCGGCCGTTCACATCTATTCGCCGGCTCAGATTCGCCAAGCCTATGGCTTCAATTCGCTCAGCCTCACCGGCGCCGGTCAAACGATCGCCATCGTCGATGCTTACAACGCACCGACGATCGCCGCCGATCTGCACAAGTTCGACACGCAGTTCGGTCTCAACGATCCGAAGCTGACCGTGTACAAGCAAACCAAGAACGGCGTCGGACCCCGCGCCGACGCGGGCTGGGCGATGGAGATCGCGCTCGACGTGGAATGGGCCCACGCGATCGCTCCCGGCGCCAACATCCTGTTGGTCGAAGCCAATTCGTCGAGCCTCTATGACTTGCTCGGCGCCGTCGACTACGCCCGGCGGCAAGCCGGGGTCAGCGTGGTGTCGATGAGCTGGGGCGCGGGCGAGTTCAACAGCGAAGGCATGTTCGATTCGTACTTTACCACTCCGGCCGGCCATGCTGGCGTGACGTTTGTCGCCTCCTCCGGCGACAGCGGCGCGCCGGCGAGCTGGCCGTCGATCTCGTCCAACGTCGTGGCCGTCGGCGGCACGACGCTCAGTCTCAATTCGTCCAATGGTTACGCCGGCGAAAAGGGTTGGGGTGGTAGCGGCGGTGGATACAGTCCCTTCTTGTCGGAGCCGTCGTTCCAGCGCGGGTTCCAGAACACGGGCCGGCGCTCCAACCCGGACGTGGCTTACAACGCCGACCCCTCGAGCGGCTTCTATGTGTACGACGCCGGTTCGTGGTACGCCGTGGGGGGCACCAGCGCCGGCGCCCCCCAGTGGGCCGCGCTGGTCGCGCTGGCCAACCAAGGCCGAGCGGCGGCCGGACGAGGCGCCCTGGGCAATACGCTCCAGGCTCTCTACTCTCTGTCCAGCGCCGACTTCCACGACGTGACGATCGGCAACAATGGCTATTCCGCCGGCATCGGATACGACGCGGTGACCGGCCGTGGTTCGCCGATCGCCAACTTGGTCGTTCGCGACTTGATCAACTACGGCGCGACGACGAATCTGGCCGCCGCCAACGGGGCCGTGGCTCCGGTCGGGACGACCACCGCCGGCAAACATGCGATCGGCGCGACCGGCGATGCGCCGCTGGGCGACTCGTTCAATTCGACGACTGCCAGCGATTCCAGCGGTTATCGAGCGACGACCGTCGCCTTCTCCGCGCCGACGAGCACGTCGAGTTCCGTGCTGGCCTTCGCCAACTCGCCGGTCGAGCACCGGACGACTGGCGCGACCAGTGACATCTACTTCAGCCAGCTTGGTAGTTCCGATTTCGACGCCGGTCGAATCACCTCGGCCGACGCATCGGATTCGAGCGATTCTTCCACTGGGGGCTCGATGGCCGATCGCGCCGCCGCCGATGTTTCGTCCGACAACGCCGAGCCGCAGGCCGCCTCAACGTCGACGAGCGGCGACTGGTTGAGCGACGCTCCGATCGGCGATTCGCACTCGGCCATTGACTCGATCTTCGTTTCGGACGGCTGGCGCCAGACCGACACGAGCGACGATCTGCCGACTCCGGCCGGCAACGGGCAAGCGGCTTCGGCTTCGGCCGAAGCTCAGGGTACGGCAAGCGATGCCCCTGTGGCGCCATCCGAACTGGCCGCCTAAGCGACTAGCGGGCATTGCCAATTTGCCGTCAGGCCAGGCTCTTCGATCCCAGCGAAGAGCTTGGCCTTTTTTCGTGCTGAGCCCTTCTAGGACTTCGCGCTGTAACATTCAAACGGGCTGTCCGGCTTTGCTGGTTAGTGATGAAGCCTTTCGCTTCCACGAGACCAAATCAAATAAAGGGATAAGCCATGTGACGCTTCACGATTCTTGCCACGATGTTCGCCTTTTCGCTGCTGATGACCGCCGCCGTCCAGGCCGGAGAAAAAGGGAAAAACGCCAACCACAACCACAATTCGACCAGCCATAACTCCGGCAGCCACGGCGACCACAAGCACGGTGACAAGGACGACCACAAGGATTGCGATAAGGACGGCGATAAGACTCCCCCGCGTCAGGAATATCCAGGCGGCGTCGCTCCGGGAACAGGTCCGGTCGGCACGCCGGAGAACCCCAACCCAGTCAAGAACCCGGGCCGAAACTGGGGTCTTATCAACACGATCCACCCGATCGTTTACAACCCGCCGAAACAAACGATCCGCCAAATACCGGGCAAGTACGCCTTTGGTAAGCTCGCGAATACCACCGGCAATCGGGGTGGCATTCCGACGCTCGGCAGTGGGTTCGGTGGCTTCGCCGGAGCGATCGGCCGCGACGCCGGCAACGCGGTGACGGGCGTGCTCAACGCGGCCGGCAGCGTGGCCGGCGGACTAGCCGGAGCCGTTGGCAGCGTAGCCAGTGGCGTCGAGGGAGCGGTTGGCGACATCATCAACATTTTTAAGAACCGTTCACAAAACCGCCGGGGACTGTCCACTTCTCCCAGGCGGTTTTGTGAGGGCCTTTAAGTCAGTCAACCGACGCAATTCGACACCCCTTCGAACCGAGGCGACTCACAGCGAGCCGCCCCGGTTTTTTTGTTTTCACTCATCGCCGGACGGAACGTCAGAGACTGACTGCGAACCACGGTCGTCGAACATTCGCCAGCAGCCAATCTCCTTGGTACACTTGGAACGTTGAGTACCCCCTTACGGAGACGTTGCGCCATGAGTCGCTCGCTTTGCACCTCGCTGACCATCGTCGCGGTTTTGCTGATCGTCGGCGCCGGCCGGCCGGCCGCCGACGACGATCGGAAGTCGGAACTGCGGACCTCGTTCTCGGTCGACAAGTCCGACCTAGGGCCCAGCGGCAAGAATCCGTATATCGTTTTGCAGCCCGGTTATCGCCTGCGGTACAAGGGCTCCGATAGCACGCTGACGTCGACCGTGCTCGACGACACCAAAAAAATCGACGGTGTCGAGACGCGAATCATCGAGGAGCGCGAAGTGGCCGACGGCCAACTCGTCGAGAGAATTCGCAACTATATCGCGGTCAATAAGAAGACCGGCGATCTCTATTTCTTCGGCCAGGACGTGACCTCTTACGAAGACGGCGAAGTCAGCGGTCACGATGGCTCGTGGCAGGCGGGGGTCGAGGACGCCAAGTTCGGTCTGCTCATGCCGGGCGAACCCAAGGTCGGCGACCGATTTCAACAGGAAGACGCTCCCGGCATCGCCGAGGATCGCTGCGAGATCGTGGCGATCGGAGACGACGTGAGCACCCCGGCGGGCGATTTCGGAAAATGTCTCCGCACCAACGACACCACGGCGCTGGCGCCAGGCGCGAGCAAACGGGTCTATGCCCCGGGCGTCGGTCTGGTGCTCGACGATGAATTCGCGCTCGCGAAAATCGAAAAACCGGCCGGCGGAGACAACGAAGACAAGGCGGAATCGAAGAAGGATAAAGATTCTGAGAAATCGGACGCCGACAAAAAGGATGCTGATAAGAAGAAGTCGGAAAAAAGGAATTCGGACAGGAAGGATTCCGATTCCGACAAAATAGACGACAATAAGTAGACGGGTCTGATTGACCTTAAACGCCGTCACGCATTATCTCTACGAAAGGTCTGCCGATGATCTTGGGCAAATTGTGGAGCGCCCTGCGAGCGCAGCTCAACAAAGTCGCGAACATTTTCTGGACCGCCGACCCGATCGCCCAGATGCAGTACGAATACGACTCCGCGGTCGCGCAGTTGAAGGACGGCCGCGAGGGACTCGAGCAATATCGGGCCCTGGTCGAACGAGTCAGTCGGCAGGTCGCTACCGCCAAGCAGCATGTGACCATGCTGGAGTCGAAGATCAAAGCCTATCTGATGGCCGGTGATCGAGACACGGCCGCTCGGTTCGCGCTCGAATTGGATAAGGCCAAGAAAGAGCAGACCGAAAACGAAGCGCAGCTCGCGTTGCACGAGGGGGCCTACACCAACAACCTCACGAAGGTGAAGCACGCCACCGGCAAACTGGCCGATGTCCGCAACAAGATCACCAAGTACGACGCCGAATTGAAAATGAGCCGGGCCGAAGCCGAAATGGCCAAACTGGCCAATAGCTTCAACTTCGACGTGACCACCGATTTCGGTCAGATCGAACAGGTGATCAACGACAAGATCGGTCTGAATCGGGCCAAATCGCGCGTCGCCGCCGATCTCTCGGGCGAGGGCTTGGAAGATATCAAGCACGAGCAGGCGGCGGAAAAAGTGATGGGCGAGCAGGCTCTGCGGCAGTTCGAGATCCAAATGGGAATGGTCACGCCCGAGACGGCGCCAGCCGCCGAGACGACCAAGGAGCTAGGGCCTGCGGCGATGGAAAAGCAGACGCAATGATCGATGCTGCCCTACATAGCCGCGGCATCCTGCCGCGCCATACAGTTGGGGCATGTCGATTGTGATTTGTGGCCGCGGGACAGGGAACTAACGCTCCCAGCTCGCCGATTTACTCCCGACTCCCATCTCCCGTCTCCCGACTTCCTTCCCATGGCCGACACGATTGACCGGAAGCCCCGCGCGCCGCTGCCCGATTGGTATCCGGCCTGGGCTCGCGAACTGGCCGATCAGTATTACTCCGGCGCGACGTCCATGTTCGCGCTGTCGGGCAACGTACACGATCTGATTCGCCGGGGGGATGGAGACGATGTTTGCTTCGATAACCTGCCCGATTTTTTGGCAACGCAAATCTTCGGCCGCTGGGATTTGGTGATCGGGTACGATCTGGGTCGCGGCCTACGACCGATGGCCGGCGGCAACGCCGATCGGCTGCGGTCGATGGCCCAGTATCTCAATTCGATTTGGGGTGAGCCGGCGACTTGGCCCCGCGATCCGGACAAAGCGCTGCTCGGGCTGGATGCATTTATCGAGCGAATGCTGATCGAGCCGGACGCGACGCGAAAACGAATCGCCTTCATCTTCGAATACGCGCAGTACATCGCTCCCGCCGGCGGCCTCGAAGCGTTGGCCCGCGGCGAAGCGGCCCGGCTCGTGCGGCTGCTGAATTGGGCCCAAAACCCGCAGATCAAGCGGGTCAATATGGCGATCGTGCTGATCTCGGACAAGCTCAGCGACTTGAACGAGCGGCTGGCGCAAAGTCCGCACGTCGCCACGGTCGAAGTTCCGCTGCCCGATGTCGCCGATCGCCAGCGATTCGTCAGCTTCGCCTGCCGCGAGACCGACGTGAGCCAATCGCTCGACCTGCCGGCTCAGCAGGTCGTCGATCTGTCGGCCGGGCTCAGCCTCACGAGTTTGAACGTCGTGCTCACGCAAGCCGCCCACTCGGGCAAAAAAGTCGACGGCCAGCGTTTTCGCCAGATGAAAAAATCGCTCATCGAGCGGCAATGCCAAGGGCTCGTCGAATTCGTGCAGCCCAAGCACACGCTCGACCTGCTCGTCGGCCATCAGCAGGCGAAGCTGCGGCTCGAAGAGGATGCCCAGTGGATCGGCAAGGGGCAACTCGACGCGGCGCCGATGGGCTATCTGATCTGCGGCCCGGTCGGCACCGGCAAGACATTTCTGGCCGAATGCTACGCCGGCTCGATCGGTATCCCCTGCGCGATGCTGCGCAACTTTCGCTCGAAGTATGTCGGCGAGACCGAGGGAAATCTGGAGCAAGTGCTCACAGTCCTCAGATCGCTGGGACCCGTGGTCGTGGTCGTCGACGAGGCCGACGCCGCGCTCGGTAGCCGGCAAGCCGACGGCGACTCGGGCACGTCGGCCCGAGTGTTCTCGATGATCGCCAGCCAGATGGGCAACACGAACTATCGCGGCATGATCGTGTGGATGTTGCTCACCAGCCGGCCCGATTTGCTGCCGATCGATTTGAAACGGCAGGGCCGCGCGGAGGTGCATATCCCGCTGTTTTATCCGCACGATCCGGCCGATCTACGGCAGATGTTCGTCACGATGGGCCGCAAGAACAAATTGACGATTGCCGATGGCGCGGTTCCCGAGGTCGATCCCGCGCGGCAACTGAGCGGCGCCGACATCGAGAGCGTCGTGCTCGCCGCGAAGCGAGCCGTGATGACGGCCGGACGGCAACAAATCGAGCGGGCCGACTTGGAGCAAGCCCTGGCGGAATTCATTCCCTCGGCTCAAGGTCTGGAAAAGGAACTGCAAGACATCGTCGCCGTCCTGGAATGCACGCAAATGAGTTTTCTGCCCCCCGTCTGGCGCGGGCAAGTCTCCGCGCCTGGCGGTCGTTCGCGACTGCAAGAACGCATGGCGGCGATCCGCCAATTGCTTGAATGATGAGACGGTGGAAATGACGAATGACGAAACACCCAATGTCTACGCAATGACGAATGCTTAAATGACGAATGACTAAGGTTTCTCCGTGGCGCCGCGAGCAGCACTCTGATGTCGCGAAAATGAGACGACATGAAACCGCAGCTAAAAGCCAATTTCAGGCCTTCGTCATTCGTGCTTCGTCATTGATTAGACATTCGTCATTAGACATTCGGGCTTTCACCCTCCGGGGGGATCGCGAAGCCTGTTTGGCGGCGGGGATGGATGGCTATGTCACCAAACCGATCGATACGCTTGGATTGCTGAAGACTGCCTCGGTCAACCGGCTGAAGCCTGCAAGATCGCATGGATGGCCCTGCTAGCGGCGACCGAAATCGCAAATTCTTCACAATCCTGACTGTGCGGCGAGATTTTTCAATCGCAATCGGGTAAGATAAGGATCTCGGATACGGTTCGGCTGGCTTGGGGCTCAAATCGGCCCATGGGCAGCGGACTTCCCAGGCGGTTCACACCCGGAGCGGCCCCATGAGCGAAGCGGAAATCAAGATTCTCCGTCAATTTCTGACCTTCCGGATGAAGGCCGAGCAGATGCTCTTTTTCCCCAGCGGTTACACCAAGCCGAATCCTCAGTCTTTCGCCCGGGCTGTCCAGTCGCTCATCGAGCGGCGATTTTTGGTGCAGGAACGCCGCAAAGATTCCTATTCGCTGACCGCCGACGGTTACGCGGCCGCATCGGCACTATAATTTGGCAATCGGTCTTAAAATGGACCGGGTCGCAGTCGCCAAGATTTCGATTGTTCTCGCCCTACTGGGCGCCACGTTTGTTATGGCGTTGTTGGGTATTGCGCGCATTTCGGCGTTGGTGGATGTCTTCGAGAGGGTCCATCCTCAGTCCTTTGCCGAAAAGTTCGTTACTTCGCCAAGTGCCTATTTGGGAATCTGCGCGACAGCCTTGTTGTGCATGGCCTGTTTACAAGCTTGGCGGGGGCAAATACAGATCGGCCGTTTTGCGATCGAACGGCAATCCGTTGTGGCTGTCTTTTGGTTGATGGTCGGCGTCGAACTCGTCTGCTGCGCACTGCTGGTGCGAATGGCGGTGACAATTGGAATTGGCCTGGTAACGCAGGCTTAGCCCATGCGGCAATCGTCGGGAACTTTGCTGTACCGAAACGGACCGGCCGGTCTTGAGGTGCTGCTTGTCCATCCGTCGGGCAACTACAACCGCAAGAAGCCGTGGAGCATCCCGAAGGGGATTCCGGACGACGGCGAAGAGCTTGAAGCGGCCGCCCGGCGCGAGACGCTTGAAGAAGCCGGCATTATTGCCGGACCGCTCGTGGCGCTCGGGTCGATTGCTTATCGAAAAAGCGGCAAGCTGATTCACGGATTCGCCGGCGCGGCGCCGGATGACGCCGCGCCGCGTGTCGCGAGCTGGGAGATAGACGCCGCGGAGTTTTTGCCGCTCGACGAAGCCCGACGGCGGATTCACCCGGATCAGGCGGAGCTGCTGGATCGGTTGGAGGCGATGCTTGAGAGGTAGAGTTTTTTGGTTTTCTTGATGTCGGTCGTGATGTTGGCCGGGGGACTGGGGGCTTACGCCCCCCGCTCGCCTGTTACTCGCCCACATGGCGCGTGTCGTTCCAGAGTCGGATGACAGGGTCTTCGTGGCCATGCTCGTAGCCGAGCGCGCTGAGGCTCGCCGTGCTGAGATAATAATAGCGGCCCGCGGCGCCAGCTTGACCGAGCCAGCGGGCAGCCACCACGCGAAGAAAATGGCCGCTCGAAAAGAGCAGCTTATTGCCATCGGCGGCTCGGACTCGGGCGATCAGGCGATCCGCCCGAGCGACGACTTGCTCGACCGACTCGCCCCGCGGACAGCCGTCGCGAAACAGGTCCCAATCGGGCCGCTGCTGGTGAATCTCGGCGGAGCGCAGCCCTTCGTATTGGCCGTAGTTCCACTCGACCAAATCGGGATCGATCTCGGCAGCGTCCTTGAAGCCGGCCAGCTCGCAGGTGTGCTGCGCGCGCTGGAGCGGACTCGTCCAGACTTTCGCGAACTGCATCCCGGCGAGCCGCTGGCCGAGTTGACGGGCGTTCCGGTCCCCTTGCTCCGTGAGCGGCAGATCGGTCAAGCCGGTATGCTGGCCGGTGAGGCTCCAGGCCGTTTCCCCATGTCGAGCGAGGTAGGTGAGCGGGAGCGTTTGCGGCATGGGAGATGGAAGAAGTCGGGAGACGGGAGTTGCGGCAAAGAGGCCATAGACGAGCAGAACATCCGGCGATCGTTGTCGGGAGCGCGCCGTGAGCAGTTTAGCGGCCGCTGGTTTTCTTCGTCACTCCCGACTCTCGACTCCCGTCTCCCGACTTTGCCTCAGTCTTTGGTAAATCTCTTCCATGCTACGCGCGAATTCGTCGCAGGCACAGACCTGGGAAGTTCGCAAGTGGTCGCGCATTTTGGGCCGAAGATCGGCGAGACGTTGGCGTCCGGCGTCGGTTGTTGCGGCGGCGACGGCGATTTCGACGTATTCATCGGCATCGTGCGCTACAAACTCGGTTAGCCCTGCGTTTGATAGGAGCGACGAGCTGACCCGCGACGTCCAGCGATCGCCGTGAATCGCCACGACGGGCACGCCTTGCCAAAGGGCCTCGGTCGTGGTCGTGCCGCCGTTGTAGGGAAACGTGTCTAGGGCCAAATCGATCCGCTCGTACGTTCGCAAAAACTCGAAATGGTCCGTCGGTCCTTCAAGTTGAACGCGATCAGCCGCAATTCCACGCTCGGCCAAGCGGCGCAGAATCCATTCGCGATTGCCTTTGGCTGCGAGCCCTTTGTTACGCAGCAGCAATTGACTGTCGGGACAGCGCGATAGAATCGTGGCCCACAGATCGAGCACCGGCGACGTGATTTTGTAGAGCGAGGCGAGGCTGCCGAATGTGAAGGGCGCGTTCGCCTCACCCGGTCCGCTCCCAAGCGGAGAGAGTTTTGAGGCCGCAATTTCGGGAACCGGGTACGTCACCTCAAAGGTCAGATAGCAGCCCCGAACGCGGACGATACGCTCGCAATAGTCGCTTTCTTCGCCCGGCGCGACGACCCTTTCATCGGCAATCAAGTAGTCGAAGGCGCTCATGCCGGTCGTAGCGAACATGTTGAACCAGCCGACGATGCAAGGCGCCGGCCGCAGGGCGGCAACCGCCAATCGCGGCACGCGACTAAAGCCGTTTAGATCGACGAGCACATCGAGCCGGTCGGCATGGACCAGCTTCGCCAGTTCGACGTTCGAGAGTTTAGCCGTATGGCGAAGTTGATCTCCATCGGCCGGCCGGTATCCTTGGGGCGGACTCGTCTGTTGGCCATCGGAATAAAGGTAGACCCCAATTCGCTCGCGGTCGTGCCGATTGACGAGCGCCCAAACCGGCTTCATCCAATTCGGGTGGTCGAAGAACGCCGAGAAGTACCCGACGCGAAGGGGTCGCCGCGGATCGCTTTCCACTGCGGATTCATGGCGAGCGAATATGGGCCCGGGAAGCTGATGCTTGGCCCAATCTCGCCGGACCCGCAACACGTCGCGCGGACTCGCTGCCGGAGCAATCGCGATGCTCATGGCCAGCGTCGTCTCCGCCAGACGGCCCGCGCCCAGGGCCAGCGCGTGCCGGTAGCATTCGATCGCGGCGTCGGTCTCGCCGAGATTGAACAGCGATTGTCCCAGATTGTGGTGACTGGGCGCGTGGTTTGGCTGGAGAGCCAACGATCGCTCGAAGCACGGCACGGCCTCCGCTTCGCGGTCGAGCGTGTTGTACAAGCAGCCCAGATTGTACCAGGCCGTGCGATGCGACGGATCGAGCTGAACTGTCCGTCGATATTCTTCCGCGGCCGCATCGCCGTCGCCGCCGCTAAGCTGGAGCAGCACGGCCAGATCGCAGCGGAGGCTGGCGTCGCCAGGCCGCAGCATCACGGCCTCTCGCAACACGTCGGCCGCAGCCCGATAATCGCGCGCCGCGTGAAGCTCCGCCGCCCGTCGCGAAAGTGCCTCGGCGTGTTGCGACGTATCGGCCATGCACGCATCGCGAAAATCGAATCTTAAAAACGCAGCAAAAAAACAGACAGGATTAACAAGATTAACAAGATTACGAAACAGACCAATCGGCCTGCCTAAAAAATCCTGTTAATATTGTTAATCCTGTCTAAGTCTGCTTCGTCTCTTCGTATTAGCCGAACTCACTTAGCCATCGCCGCGAAACGCGGCAGGTCGGGCCCGTCTTCCAGGCCCAGCCGCTTCATTTTTTTGTACAGCGTCGTGCGGTTGATGCCCAACGTCTCGGCGGTCGCGTGACGGTTCCAGCTGTTGCTTTCCAGCACTTCCAAGATGATCTGTCGCTCGGGGGCTTCGAGAGCCTGCTTCAGCGTTCGACCAGCGACCGGAGCGGTTGAGATCGGCGCCGCATAAGCCAGGGCCGTCGGCAAATCGACCACGCCGATCGTGTCGTTCTTGCCCAGCAGGACGGCCCGCTCGACGATGTTTTGCAACTCGCGCACATTGCCCGGCCAGCGGTAGCGCTGCATCGTCACCATCGCGTCGTCCGTGAAACCGTGAACCTTCTTTCCGGCCTCTTCGCAGATCTGCTGCAAAAAGTGCTTCGCCAACAGCGGAATGTCGGAGACTCGCTCGCGCAGTCCGGGCAGTTCGATATTGATCACGTTCACGCGATAATACAGGTCCTGCCGGAACCGGCCGGCGGTCACCGCTTCGGCCAAGTCCTCATTGGTCGCCAAGATCACGCGACTGTCGACGTGAAACGTCTTCGTGCCACCAACTTGCTCGAACTCCATTTCCTGAAGAACTCGCAGGAGCTTGACCTGCATGCCGGGCGTGGCCGTGCTGATTTCGTCGAGAAAGATCGTGCCGCCGTCAGCCTGCAAAAATTTGCCGACCTTCTCGCCCGTCGCTCCGGTGAACGCACCGGCGACGTGCCCGAACAACTCGCTCTCCAGGAGTGTCTCGGGCAAGGCGCCGCAAGCGATTTCGACGAACGGCTTGTTGCGACGAGCGCTGCGGCGATGGATCGCCCGGGCGATCAGCGACTTGCCCGTGCCGCTTTCGCCGGTAATCAGCACCGTGGCTTTGGTGTCGGCAATGCTGTCGACCATGTCGAACACGCGGAGCATGCGGTGGTCGTGGCCGACGACGTTTTCCATGCCGAACCGCAGATCGAGCTGGGCTTTAAGATTCTTGTTTTCTTCGAGGACTTCGCGCTGACTGAGCGCGCGATCGATGGCGATCTCAAGTTCCTGATCGATCAGCGGCTTGGTGAGAAAGTCAAACGCTCCGGCCCGGATTGCCTCGACCGCCGCTTCGACCGTTCCGTAGCCGGTGAGCAGGATCACGGCCGTGCGCGGATGGTGCTCGCGGCAGTGGGCCAGCACGTCGTAACCGTCGCCATCCGGTAGGCGAATATCCGCCAGCACGAGGTCGAACGCCTTGCGATCCAGCAGCGAAATGGCGGCCGCGCGATCGGCGGCGACATCGACTTTATAACCTTGCTCGCGAAGCCAATCGGCCATTGATTCCAGGACATGCCGATCGTCGTCCACCAGCAGCAGCGAGCCTTTTTTCATGGCAATTCATTCGGGCGATAACAGGTTGCAAAAACGCGAACATGGGACCGCTGCTGGGGAGAAAAGGCGATTCCCGTCGTAGTTTATTTACGTCACGGTCGCCCAAAGTCAACGCGACGGACGCAGTAGAGCGAGTCTTGCGGGTAGCGCGTAACCTAGAGCCGCGCACGAAGTAAGCGACGCGGAGACGCATTTTAACGCTTACGCCCGCTTACTATTGCAACGCTTACTTCTTGCGCGGCTTTATCCCAACGCTTACTTCGCGCCCGGCTCCAACCGTCCGCTACAGGCCATTTAATGCGAACCGCCCGCTTAACCGGCGCGATCGCTGCCCGCCGCGTCCGGCGGTCGATGACCTACGCGCGCCTATTTCGGCCAATCGGCGGCGGGATCGAAATTGAGGATCGGTAGCGCCGGCGTCGTGGGTATTTGCGGCCGCAAGTACGGTTTGTCGGCCGCCTTGTGGCAGGCATAGCAACCGACGATCGTAAATTCGTAGGCCTTCTCGAACGCCACCTTGTCTTTCTTCTTGATCGCTTCGCCAAGCTGTTTGAGCGGGCTGTTTTCGAGCGATTGCAAAATGGCCGGCAGATCGATTTCGCGGCCGGCGTTGTCTTTGCGTTTGGGAATGATGCGAACGGCCCAGGCCAAATGCGAGCGGGTCTCGCTCCAGAAAAAATCCGCGAGCGGCCAATTCTCCTTCTCGCCCGCGAACCAGAGATTGGAAAATTGCATCGCCACGTCGGTCATCGCATGCGATTGATCAGGGAGCTTGCTTTGGGCGACAGACAAATCATGGGCCACCGCCGCGAGGTCGGGCGTTTTGGGCACGGGAGCGTCAGCAGCGGCCGCCGGCGATTCAAGCCGCTGGCCCGAGGAGGCGATGAAATAGCCGATCGCGATTCCGACGCTCAAACCCATGACGAGATAAAACTTGTTTCGCCGCATGTCTCGACCTCTCATTGAAGAATCGTGTGGCAACGCCGACCGTTCCGAAGGCGAGGCGTCATTTTAAAAATCGCGAGACTCCATTTTATTCGCCCTCGCGCCGGGATCGGACCGAAGAGGTTCCGCCCGCTCTTTGCCCTAACTCCCGACTTTTTATCCAAACGGGATTACCGCTGGTGATAATTGAGTCGTGCGGCGTCGTCCCCTTATCCTAGGTAATTTTGTGAGTTGCTGTTAACTAACAAGGATAGCAGCCATGAAGGACGATTGGCGATTGCGAATCACCCTTGAGGCAGGTAAACGGGGTGGGCGACCATGCGACTTCAATCGCCGCACGGCCATCGCTTTTCTGGAAAATCGCGGCCGATTCTCTAGCTTGCCCATATTTTGCGATGTTAGACTAAAAGGCCAAGCCGATGCGAGAACTGTCCGGTTTAACCCCCTTGCCGGTCGGTTCTCCAGGGCTCAAAGCCATTTCTCCCGGAGTTTGGAACAATGCCGTCCGTGACCACCTGTCCGAAGTGCTATCACCACGTTTTGCTGCCGCTGCTTGACGACCAGGCGGCCTGGGTCCGCTGCCCGCTGTGCCGCGGCGAATACACCCTGCAGACGGCGCTCGATTTCGTCCCGCCGAGTCTTGAGATCATCGCCGGCCCGACGCCAAGCTCGGACCAGGGCGCGTTCCAGGGGATTCACATGGCCGGGGCGCCGCAGGCCGCGGGCCTGCTGGCCAGCGAGCACGGATCGACCGACCCGATGAGCCACGCGCACGCGTCGTTGGTCGCCAGCGGCGAGAACTCCGCACATGGCGCCGGGCACGGCGCGGGTTTGGCCGAACACGCGGGCGCCGCCGCGCCGGATAGCGACGAAGAATTCATGTTCGCCGAGGACGAAGCCGAGGTCGCCGACGCCTTCGGGCACTCGTCGCACTCGGTGGTCGACGACGAACTGGCCCTCGATCGCCGCGAGCATCAGGACGACTTCAGCGAGGGAGGCCAGCCTTTCGGCGCCGCGCACGACGAAGGAGGCGATGCCGGACACAGCCTGGGCGGTATCGCCACCATGGTCGCCGCTCAGCCGGTCAAAGTGAAGCGCAAAGTGCCGCTGGGGGTCAAGCTCGCGGGCATCGGCATCTTCCTCGTGCTGTTCCTGCTGGTGGACGTGCTGGTCTACGCCGGCCTGTTGTACTTTGGAATCGATTTAATCGGATTGCAAAAGTATTTCCCGTCGTTCGTCGTCGCCAAATCGCTCAGAGAACCGGGCACGACGGACAATACGGCGAAAGACAAGCGTTCCGAATCGATTCGGGGTAATGCGCCGGTTGCCGCGATAAACGCTCAGGCCTCGACAGACACGACCCCCGCCGTCGCACCCGACAAAGCCGTTGCGCCCGATCCGACTAAGCCGGACACCGGTCCGAAGTCGACCGATGTGGCGACGACCAAGACGCCCGACAAACCGATCGATCTGGGCAACCCCGACGACCCCATCAAGCCCACGACCGACAAGCCGATCGCCGACATCTTTGGAGACACCAAACCGGTCAAGACGCCGACGCCCGTAAAAACCGACGATAATCCAAAGCCGGACGCGACCGCGCCGGACAAGAAACCGGACGACAAACCAGCTGATACCAAACCAACCGACGTCAAGCCAGCCGACGTCAAGCCCACGGAAACGCTAGGACTGAAATCGGAAGGAACCTTCGCGATGGCCGATCTCGAAGCGGCTCTGACCACCGCCAAGCAGTCGCACGACGCTTATGAGCAAGCGGTCAAGTCGGGCGACAAGGACGACATGAAGGCGAAGCGAATCAAGCAGAGCCGCGATCTCAGTCATCTGGCCTCGGTCCTAGCTAATGTCAAAACGCCCGACGCCGCCGCCGAAGGCCAAGCGGTCGCCCTGCGCGGCCAAGTCGCCGAGTTGATTGGGCCGACCAGCGTTTTGGGCTCCCCGGAGGAGCAGGCCCAGGTCGGCAATCTCGCCGGCCGCTGGATCGCTTTCTCCGGCCGCAAGGAAAACGGCGTGTTCGCGGTCGGCACGCTCAAGAAGACGACGCCCGCCGGTAAATTGTTCGAGTCGCAGATCGAACCCGCCGGCGGCGCGGCGCCGATCACGGTCGTGACGGCCACCAAGCCCGAGGCGCCCGAGGGCAGCGTCGTGACGGTCTTCGGCGCGATCGTCAAAGAACCGGCCAAGACCCTGATGGGCTACGAAGGCGCCGCAGACACGGCCGTTTGGGGAATGACAGTCACCGCCGCGCCCAAGAGTGACGCGGCGGGGAAGTAAGGCAAGGTCTCCACGTCCGGCAACAGATGGTCTGCGACGCCGCTTCAAGGAATCCGGAGGATTCCCAGACGATAGCCGGTGGTCGAGGCCGTTAGGCCGACACCACCGGACCAGGATCTTTAGATAAACGATTCGACCCCGATAGGGGTCGTAGACGATGCGCTATGGTGGGCAAAGTCTGCGACTCCTACCGGGGTCGATGTGCTTTTAAATCAGGTGACCGGCGGTGTCGGCCTAACGGCCTCGACCGCCGGCTACTGTCCGTCATCTCTGCCGGGATGTTACTTGCTCAACGGCTGTTTCGGCGTCTGATGTCGTCGGGCTCTACCGTCGGCCGGCGAACGATTTCGTGGGTGGGCGTCGCTTGCGGCGCTTGGGGGGCAGATTACCCACAAATTCGCCTCGCGATTGATTGGCCGTGTTTGCGGTGGAGTTTCCGCTATCAGTCGCCGCTGGCGCAGGGCTGGGCCGGCTCTTGCCGAACTTAGCCCGTCGGGTCTGTCCGCCGTGCGATTGAGGTCGCGGCGCCGGCTGACGCGATTGCATCGCCTCGGACGAAGGCGGCACGCGAGTCTCGCCTTCGTCGGATTTTTCCATTGTCTTGGCGAGCGTGTTCTCGACCGGAATCTTCTTGCGCAGCAGTCGTTCGATCGCCTGCAAGTGCTGCCGCTCGTCGCGGTCGCAGAACGACACGGCGATACCCGCCGCGCCCGCTCGACCTGTTCGGCCGATCCGATGCACGTACACTTCCGGCTCGTGCGGCAGATCGTAGTTCAGCACGTGCGATACGGCGTCGACGTCGATGCCGCGGGCCGCTACGTCCGTGGCCACCAGCACCTGGCGGCCGTTGCGATCGGACTTGAAGCCGGCCAGCGCCTTTTGTCGAGCCGACTGCGTCTTGTCACCGTGGATCGCGGCCGCGTTGATGCCGGCGCGATTGAGCTGCTTGGTCACCCGATCGGCGCCGTGCTTCGTCCGGGTGAACACGATCGCCCGCGTGACCGCCGGAGTCTGCAAATATTCGGTGAGCAGCCGCGTCTTGTTCTCTTTCGAAATAAAACAGACGGACTGCTCGATCAGGTCGGCCGTGGCTCGCTCGGGGACGATTCGCACTTCGGCCGGATCGCGAAGAATCGCGTCCGCCAGATGCTGAATAGCCGAGGGCATCGTGGCCGAGAAAAACAAAGTCTGTCGCTGCTTGGGCACCTTGGCGATGATCCGCTTCAAGTCGGGCAGGAAGCCCATGTCGAGCATCCGATCGGCCTCGTCTAGCACGAAGATCTCGACGGCGCCAAGCTCGATGAAGCCTTGGTTCATGAGGTCTAGCAAGCGGCCCGGCGTGGCGATCAGGATGTCGATCCCGGCTCGCAGTTGCTTGACCTGATTAACCTGGCTCACTCCGCCGTAAACGACGCAATGCTTGAGGCCCGTGTGTCGGCCATAAGCCTGAAAGCTATCGCCGATCTGGGCGGCCAGCTCGCGGGTCGGCGAGAGAATCAGCGATTTGGGGGTGCGGCCTCGGCCACCGTGTCCGGCGGCCAAGTCGATCAGCCGCTGCAAAATCGGCAACGCGAAAGCGGCCGTCTTTCCGGTGCCCGTCTGGGCGCAGCCGAGCAGATCGCGGCCGGCCACCACATGCGGAATGGCCTGCAATTGAATGGGGGTGGGAACTTCGTAGCCCTCGTGGGCGACGGCGCGCAAAATGGGCGGCGCAAGCCCGAAATCGGCAAAACTCATGGGGGTCTCGTGGGACATAATTCCCAGGACCAAAAGATGGAACGCAAGCCGCGTTCTAAAAAAGCCATTGGACCTGGAGTAATCCAATGGCCAATAACTCGCCGAAAGGATTCAGACTGCGATAAGTATAGCACGCCGTTGGTCAAAAGCCCAGGGGAGATCGCGGGTGAGCCCATTCGACATTCGTCATTCCCCTGCCCTTGACCTATAACAGACAATTCGGCGGACAAATTTGGCTTTCGCGGCTCACCGAACTTGGAACAGATTGGGGCGGCCCGTGTCTAGAAAAGCGCGCTTCGCGGTCGCGGGACTGGGTCTTGTGTTGGCGATTGTCCTGTCGGCCGTGGGCTGGCTGTTCTTCGCCGTCCATCAAACGCCGCGGTTTTACGACGAGGCCGTTCGCGTCGAGCCGGCGCGGCGAAAGCAGGGGAGCGACCAGATGCTCCGCCGATCGGCCGCCGTGATCAGCGACGTCAAAAAGAAGAAGCCGTGGGAGGCGATCTTCAGCGCCGACGAAATCAACGGCTGGCTGGCCGTCGATCTCGTTGAAAACTATCCCCATCTGCTGCCTGCGGAGCTCCGCGACCCGCGGGTCGCCATTGGGCCGCACGAGATCGTCGTCGGCTGCCGCTACGAGGGACCGCGGGTGTCGACCGTCGTGTCGATCGAGGCGGGCGTTACGTTGCAGGAGCCGGACGTGCTGGCGATTCGGATTCGGCACGCCAGGGCCGGCGCCGTGCCGCTGCCACTCGATAAACTGCTGCCCGAGGTTTCGCGAACGCTCCAGTCGGCCGGCTGTCTGGTCGAGCAGCGTCAGGTCGAGGCCGACCCGGTGCTAATCGTCACGCTGCCAGCCCGGGCGGACCGCAGCGGCAAAGGGCTCCCGGTCCTAGAGAAGTTGGAGCTGCGCGACGGAGAAATTTATATCGCCGGTCAAGGGAAATAGGAGGTCATGGAGCCGCGCACGGCAGTAAGCGGGGGGGCGCAAAGGGGCCGCGCACGACAGTCAGCGGTGGGAAAGCGGGGGGACGATCGAATCCTGCCGCGTCACACGCTTCCCTCGGCCGGATTGGCGTCGCGGAGCTCGGGGGCAAGGTCCACCGCCGGACGCTTGCGTTCGGCGTTGGTGCCGGGCACGATCCAGGGACCAGGCGACGTTTCTTCGATGACGTGCCGCATTTCCTCGCCGTCGATGACTTCCTTTTCCATCAGCCTCTTGGCCAGAGCCTCCAAGGCCGGCCGGCGACTTTCCAAAAGCCGGCGAACCTTGGCGATCGCTTCGTCGACGATCCGCCGTACTTCTTGATCGATTTCGCGAGTGGTTTGCTCCGAATGCACCGAGCCCCGGGCCAACTCGGCGCCCGAACCGGCCAAAAACGGCGAGCGCGAACTCTCGCGGTAGCTCACCCGGCCCAGCTTGCTCATCCCATAGTCCATGACCATGCTGCGGGCGATTTCACTCGCTCGCTCGAGATCGTTCTGAGCGCCGGTCGACACATCGTCGAAGATGATTTCTTCCGTGATCGTCCCGGCCAGCAGCACTTGGATTCGGGCTTCCAGCTCACTTTGCGTCATGAGATACCGGTCGTCGTCGGGGCGCTGCATGGTGTACCCCAGCGCTGCCAAACCGCGGGGGATGATCGATACTTTGTGAACCGGATCGGTGTTGGGCAGGCTGAACGCGACCAGCGCGTGGCCGCTCTCGTGATAGGCGACGCGCAGTTTCTCTTCGATGTGGATCACGCGCTTGCGCTTTTCGAGGCCGGCCATGACCCGCTCGATCCCTTCGTTGAACTGTTCCATGCCGACCGACGACTTGCCCTTTCGAGCCGCGAGCAGTGCCGCTTCGTTGACGAGATTCGCCAGGTCGGCGCCGACGAAGCCGGAGGTTATCTTGGCGATCTCCTTGACCACGACCGCCGGATCGAGCTTCACGTTTTGGATATGGACTTTGAGGATGTCTTCGCGGCCTCGCACGTCGGGACGATCGACCAGGACATGCCGGTCGAACCGCCCCGGACGCAGCAAGGCCGGATCGAGCGTCTCGGGCCGATTGGTGGCCGCCATCACAATCACGCCGCTGTTGGAGCCGAAGCCGTCCATCTCGACCAGCAGAGCGTTGAGCGTCTGTTCGCGCTCGTCGTGGCCGCCAACGACGCTGCTCCCGCGAGTCTTGCCTAGCGCGTCGAGTTCGTCGATGAAGATGATGCAGGGCGCCTTGAGCTCCGCCTGCTGAAACATATCGCGAACCCGAGCGGCGCCGACGCCGACGAACATCTCGACGAAATCGGATCCCGACAAGCCAAAAAACGGCACGCCCGCCTCGCCGGCGATCGCTTTGGCCAGGAGCGTCTTGCCGGTGCCGGGCGGCCCGACAAGCAGCACCCCCTTCGGAATTCGCCCGCCGAGCGTTTGATATTTTTCCGGCGTGCGCAGAAACTCGACGACCTCGCGAAGCTCCTCGACCGCTTCGTCGATCCCGGCGACTTCGTCGAACGTGATGCCCAATTCTTCTTGAGCGTACATCTTGCCGCGACTGCGGCCGAAGGCCATCGGCGAACCGGCGCCACCCAGCTTGCGAATCAGCAGCATGCCCACGCCGACAATGATCGCCCCCAACAGAAGCGACGGCATCCAATAAGTTCTGAGTGAACTGGGAGCGTCGGCGCCGTCGTAGTTCAGCTTTTTCTCCTCGACCAGCGCGCGGAGCGAATCGTCGTTGGGCACTCGATTGGCACGGAGGACGACCGTGGCGCGATCGCGATTATTGGCGGCCGCCGCCGGGGCGCGATCGGGTTCTTCTTTCGTGGCGGAATCCGCTTCGGCGCGGGTGGCGCGGGCGGTCACGTCTTCCTTGCCGATGACGATGTCGGTCGCGGCGGTGTAGCGATAGAGCCGACCGTCGGATTCCTTGACCTCGACCGAGCCGGCTTTGATCAATTGGACGAGTTGACTGTATTCGAGCTTGAACGTTCGCTCGGTTTGCATTACCACGACGAGGACCAAAGCGACGATCCCGAGGCCGAGCAGATAGAGCACGATGTTCGAGTTGAACGGCGCGGCCCGCTTGTCGGCCGGCTTGCGGGGCGTTTCGGGGGTTTTGCCTTTGGGCTCGTCGCGATTTTCCATGATCGATTCAGATCTTCGGAATTGACTGGATTGAGATGAGAACGAAATGAGGCCAGCCCATACGACAAGGCGTAGGCCCGGCCTGAAGTCAACAGTTTATCCTACGTTCTAAGAGGGCAAGGTCAATCGGCGCCGGTGGCATCGAGCCGTCGGACGCGCGGCGGCTAATGAGGGGCTGCCGAACCGCCGTTGTGACAGCTCAACTGCGGACCTAGAATAGGCTTGCGACGCCGCGGATTTGGCTCTTGTGAAATGACGAATGACGAAATCGATGACTGATGCTCAATTGACGAATGACCAAGGTTTGCAGGCAGTTCTTCGATCGGCGTATTGATTGCGAGAAATGAATAGATCCAACTTGCCGCCAATCCCGATTTCAGACCTTCGTCATTCGTGCTCCGTCATTCTTCATTGAGTTAGACATTCGTCATTAGACATTTGAACTTTGCAAAAACCGGGGCTTCGGCGAATCGCCTCCAGCCCCGGCGCCCGATTCTCGTCCGTTTTACTCCCGTCCCCCGTCTCCCGTCTCCCGACTTCCTCCCCCCCCGGCATGACGCAACCCGCGACGAATGTTGCCGTTTTGGGGTCGACCGGCAGCATTGGCCGCAATGCGCTTGAGGTGATCGCGGCGTCTGGGGGACAGTTACGGGCGATTTTGCTTTCGGCCCGAGCGAACACGGCCGAACTGCTAGCTCAAGCGCGGCAGCATCAGCCCCGGTGGTTGGTTGTCGCCGATGAGGCCGCGGCCCGACGGCAAGACTGGAGTGGACTGCCGACGAGCACAAAACTGGTCGTCGGCGGCGAAGAACTCGATCGATTAGTCGCCGATCCGCAGGTGGACATCGTGCTAGCGGCGATCGTCGGCAGCGCCGGACTGCGGAGCACGCTAGCGGCGATCGAGGCCGGCAAGGCGATTGCCCTGGCCAACAAAGAGACGCTCGTCATGGCCGGCTCGCTCGTGATGCGCCGCGCGGCCGAGACCGGGGCCTACATTTTGCCGGTCGACAGCGAACATAGCGCGATCTTTCAGGCCCTGCAAGCGGGTCGGCACGAGGAAATTCGCCGGGTGATTTTGACAGCCAGCGGCGGCCCGTTTTTGCGACACACGGCCGACGAGCTATCGCGCGTGACCGTGCAAGAGGCCCTGGTCCACCCCAATTGGCAGATGGGCCCGAAGATCACGGTCGACTCGGCCACGATGATGAACAAGGCCCTGGAGATCATCGAAGCCCGGTGGCTGTTTTCGCTCTCCCCGGAGCAGATCGAGGTCGTCGTGCATCCGCAGTCGATCGTGCATTCGCTGGTGGAATTCGTGGACGGATCGGTGATTGCCCAGTTGGGGCAACCGGACATGAAGCTGCCGATCCAGTATGCTTTGTACTATCCGCATCGCCGGCCGGGCATGGCGCCCCGGCTCGATTTTTCCAAGGTGCTACAATTGGGCTTCGAGCCACCGGACCAGGCGCGATTCGGCGCCTTGCGGTTAGGATTGGACGCAGCCCGGGCGGGCGGTTCTGCCGGAGCGGTGCTCAACGCGGCCAACGAAGCGGCCGTGGAACATTTTTTGGCCGGCCAGTTGGCATTCACGAAAATCGTGCCGGTCTGTCAGGCCGTTGTCGAACGTCACATATTCATAGCCGACCCCACGCTGCCGCAACTGATGCAGTTGGACAGTTGGGCTCGAGAGGAGATTTCGCGGTGCATTTGTGCTTAATACCGTCGTCGCTGCTGGCCACGTCGTTCCTGGACGTCGCGGGAACACTCTTCTCAGCCCTCAAGGCGTTCATCGGCCTGGGGCTGGTGATCTTCGTGCATGAGCTGGGACACTTTCTCGTCGCCAAGGCGTGCGGCGTGAAGTGCGAGAAGTTTTATCTCGGGTTCGACGTCGGCGGCTGGAAGATTTTGCATTTCCAATGGGGTGAAACCGAATACGGAATCGGCGCGATTCCGCTCGGCGGATACGTAAAAATGCTGGGGCAGGACGACAATCCTTCCCGGGCCGCTGACGAGCGCGAGCGCTCGACGCTGCCCGCTGGTCAGACGGAGCCAACAGCGCATCACCGCCAACAAGGGGACCTGCCCGCCGAGCCGGTCGACGAACCGCACGCCCCCTACGATCCGCGCAGCTACATGGCCAAGAGCGTGCCGCAACGGATGGCGATCATCTCGGCCGGCGTGATCATGAATCTGATCTTCGCCGTGATCTTCGCGATGATCGCGTATCACAATGGCGTGCGATACGTTCCGACGGTCATCGGTGGAACCTCGCCCGGCGACCCAGCTTGGGTGGCGGGGTTAAATCCGGGGGACAAGGCGATTCGATTCGACGACGATGCCGATGGCCCCGATGAACGTTTGCGATTCTTCCAAGATTTGTTGCCGCGCGTGATGTTCACCGGTGGCAGCGGCAAATTGGATGTGACGATCCGGCGTTATAAGTCTCATGAAGTCGAACGCATCGTTTTGCGGCCGACGGACGCGCACAACAACGAGACGAAGCACGCGGTGATTGGCGTGATCCCGGGGGGCGATACGACGCTGGCGAAGGAAATGCCGACTATACCAGGCTCCCCAGCCGATAAAGCAAAATTCGCTGCGGGGGACAAAATCGTGGCTGCGGTAATCGATGGCCAAGAGCAACCCATCGACGACTACGTTCAACTTCAAGAGACGTTGGCACGCTATTATGATCGCCCGATTGACTTAATCGTTGAGCGGCGAGATTCCGAAGCGGACGCTAAAGCCCAGGCAACCAAAAGCGACGCGCCCGAACTCAGGCGGGTGAAATTGACTCTCGATCCAGAGCCAATGCACGAGGTGGGCATTGTCGTGGATATGGGGCCCCTGATCGCGATCCGCAGCGGCTCTCCCGCCGCGGCTGCCGGCTTCAAGATTGGCGATCGAATTGTCTCCGTCGACGGCCATCGCGATCTCAATCCTTTGCGCATTCCCGATCGACTTGCAAAGCTCGCGGGACACGAAACGGCCGTCGAGGTGCTTCGTAAGTCCGAGGGCAAGGAGATCACGCTGTCGCTGAAAGTTACTCCGCAAGCCCCCCGGTATTTCGATGTGTTCGGACCCAACCATGCCATTGAAGCACAGGAAATTGGAGTTGCGTATGAAGTGCTTAATTCGGTGAAGTCCATTTCTTCTTCCGCGCCGGCCGAAGCAAAGCAGCTCGCGGCAGGAGATATGCTGTTAAGCGCAAAGCTCGTCCCCGTCGACGACGAACAGAAAAAGATCTTCAAGGAATTGAAAATCTCCGAAAAGCCGATTCCCTTGGGGGCGGAGCACCTCAGTTGGCCATACGTGCAATCCGCGCTCTCCACTTATCCGGCGGGTATCAAGGTAGCGCTCGAATTCGTTCGGGGCAAAAAAACGGAGACGGTCGAAATTCCCACAGTAGTCGTGAAGGACTGTTTCGCCGTCAGCAGTCGAGGTCTGGTTCTCCAACCGTTAACGGAAATGCGTCCGCCCGCGCCCTGGAGCGAGGCATTTTGGCTTGGTGTTCGAGAGACGCGAGATTCTATTTGGCAAGTGACGACGATCCTCCGAAAGCTCGTTAGCGGCGATGTCGCGGTGACGAATTTAGGCGGCATCGGCACGATCGCGGTCGCGGCCACTGCCAGTGCATCCGAGGGAGTCGGCACGCTGCTGCTATTTCTCACGTTGCTCAGCGCCAACCTGGCCGTGCTCAATATCTTGCCGATCCCCGTCCTCGACGGCGGGCACCTCGTGCTGCTGCTGTACGAAGGCATTCGCGGCAAACCGGCTAGCGAGAAAGTCGTGACGACGGTCACGTATGCCGGATTGATCTTCATCCTCACGCTGATGGTGTTTGTGATGGGGCTCGATATTACGCGGCTTTTTAGCTGGCTGTTCAACCGATAGTCGGCCACATAGCCGCGGCATCCTGCTGCACCGCATCGCCGTTGCTCCGCAACGGACTGCGCAGCAGGACGCCGTGGCTATGTCACTTTAGCTCCTTCGGAGTTGAAGCCGTATCGGCGACGGGCCTTTCCCCTATACTTGATTGTTGGCGCCCGCGCGGCTTCGTTTGATTTCGCAAGAAAGATGTTCATGTCCGATTCGGCGGTAATGGAAAAGACGCAGACGATCCGCTCCCAGCCGGAGCTACTGGCCCCGGCCGGCGACTGGGAAGCCCTGCGCGCGGCCGTCGCCAACGGCGCCGACGCCGTCTATTTCGGATTGTCGAACTTCAACGCCCGGCATCGCGCGACGAATTTTTCGCTCGCCGAGTTGCCCGAGGTGATGCGATATTTGCACGATCGCAATGTGCTCGGTTACATCGCATTCAACACGTTGATCTTTTCCGACGAACTGGCCGAAGCAGCCAAGTCGCTCGAGGCCATCGCGCTGGCCGGCGCCGACGCGGTGATCGTGCAAGATCTCGGCCTCGCGCGATTGATCCACCTCCTGGCGCCCGACCTGCCGATCCACGGCTCGACGCAGATGACGCTCACCGAGCACCGGGGCATCGAGTTTGTCCGCCGGCTGGGCGTGTCGCGGGCGATCCTGGCCCGAGAGCTTTCGCTCGACGACATTCGCCGAATCGCCGCCCGGACGATCATGCCGCTGGAAGTGTTCGTCCACGGCGCCTTGTGCGTGGCCTATAGCGGACAGTGCCTAACGAGCGAAGCGCTCGGCGGCCGCAGCGCCAACCGTGGGCAATGTGCCCAGGCCTGCCGATTGCCCTATGAACTGATCGTCGACGGCGTGAAACGCGATCTGGGAGACCAGGCCTACCTGCTCAGCCCGCAAGACTTAGCGGCCTATGATTTGATCGATCCGCTTCTAGAAATCGGCGTCGTCAGTTTCAAGATCGAGGGCCGGCTGAAAAGCCCGCAGTATGTGGCCGTCGCCTCTCAGACCTATCGCGCGGCGATCGACGCGGCGGTGGCCAAGTCGCCGTACGAAATCACGCGGCACGCGAAGCTCGATCTGTCGCAAACGTTTTCGCGAGGATTCACGCACGGATTTTTGTCGGGCGTCAATCACCAGCAACTGGCGCCGGCCCTGTTCCCCAAGAGCCGCGGCGTGCGAATCGGCACGGTCGTCGAGAAGATCAGCCAAGGAGTCGTCGTCGAAATCGCGGCCGAACATATCGGCGACGACGCAATCGGTCTATTGCTGAAGCCGGGGGACGGGTTGGCTTTCGACGAAGGACATCCCGAAAAAGACGAACAGGGAGGCCGAATATACGGAGTGCGGCCGCGCAGCGAGCGGCGAGCCGAGCTCACGTTCGGCCAAGGCCAAATCGATAACGCGCTGCTAACACTCGGCTGCACCGTCTGGAAAACCGATGACCCGGCGCTCCGCAAACGAACGGAGCAATCGTACAACCGCGACCTCACGGCGAAGCGGCGGCCGATCGATTTCCGCTTGCGCGGCCAATTCGGCGGCCCGTTGGAACTGCTCGCCAGTCATCAGACGGCGGCGGCGCCCCTTGTGGGCACGGCCACCTGGGCAGGCCCCATCGAACCGGCCCGGCGTCATTCGCTAACGAGGGAACTCGCCCGCGAGCAGCTCGACCGGCTCGGCGACACACCCTTCGAGCTCGGCGAAGTGCAACTGGAACTTCCCGAAGGCGCCATGGTCCCCAAAAGCGTGTTGAACGAACTGCGCCGCGCCGCCGTCGCCCAGCTTCAATCCTTGTGCGACGCGGGACGCCCAAAAACCATCCATCCCACCGCCCTAGACCAACTCCGCGGCGAAGTCGCGCTGCATAACACCCGTCTCCCGACACCCGACTCCCGACTTCCCGCCGCCGCCCCGGCCCTGCATGTGCTGGTGCGTAACCTCGACCAACTCGCCGCCGTGCTCACTTGGCAGCCGCCGGCGCCGCTTGCTCGTCCGGCCACCGTTTATTGCGATTTCGAGGACGTTCGCCGTTATCGCCAGGCCGTGATCCAATGTCACGACGCCGGACAGTCCGTGGGACTAGCGACGATGCGAATCCTCAAGCCGGGTGAAGAAGGTTTGCTGTCGCAGGTCGCGCATGTGGGGGCCGATTCGGTGCTCATTCGCAATCTGGCCGGCTTGGCCTATTTTCAGGATCGCTCCCCTAATACTCCGCGGATCGGCGACTTTTCGTTGAACATTGCGAACGAGCTGACCGCCGACCTGTTTTTCGGCGAAGGACTCGCGCGACTCACGCCGAGCTACGATCTGAACTGGGATCAACTGGTCGGCATGCTTAAGCGGAGTGCGGCCGACCGATTCGAGGTCGTCGTGCATCAGCACATTCCGATGTTCCACATGGAGCATTGCGTGTTCGCCGCGACGCTGTCGACCGGCAAGGATTGGCGCGATTGCGGCCGGCCCTGCGATCGGCATAAGGTCACGCTCCGCGATCGCGTCGGGGCCGAATTCCCGCTCTCGGCCGACACGGGCTGCCGGAACACGGTCTACAACTCGGTCGCCCAATCGGCCGCCGAATACGTCAGCCGAATGCTCGCGCTGGGCGTCCGCCATTTCCGCGTTGAGCTACTCCATGAGTCGGCCGCCGAAGCCACCAAGCTGCTGGAGACCTACAGTCGCGTGATCTCCGGCCAAGAATCCGGCCGCAACTCGTGGCGGCAACTCCAAGTGCTCAACCAACTCGGCGTCACCCGCGGCACGCTGCAGAAGGCATAACGAGCGCGTTAACTTACCGGCTCGTCAGATCCAGCTTCAATCGCCCTGCCGGCACATCGGTGTTGTCCTGCGCCAACTCGAATCCCAGCTCGGTGGCCGTGTTGTACCGGGCGGGAAAAAGCTCCTTGCCGTTGTCCAGCTTCGAGATGCGAAGCCGATAGAAGCCTGGCTTGGCGCCGAATTGATCCTTGCCCGAGCTTAACGGCGTCGCGCCCCCGGCGATCGTCGTGCCTGAGATGGTGGTCAATTCTGGGCCGAGGAATTTTTCCGGTTCGGCGGTGACCGTGGCGCCCATCACCGGTTTGCCGTCCAATCGTACGATCACCGTCAGGGCCATCAGACCAATCTTGCTATCCTGCCACTGCTGAATTCGGGCAGCGATCGACTGTGCCGTGATCTTACCGCCACCCGCGTCCAGTCGCTTGAGCGCGGCCTTCAGCGGCGGACTCTGTTTGAGTTCATCGCCCGAAATGGCGCCGTCGCCATTTTTGTCATACATCTTAATCGCCGCCTCGCCCGCTTCCGTCGGATTAATAACCGGCGGAACAACGCGATCCGGCGTATGCGTGCAACCCACGCACAGCACGCCAGCCACGAGCGCTGCGAAACCCCGGCCCCCTCGCGTTGATACGAACGACAACGTAGCGTCCGGCGTCTCCACTGCCGACTCCCGTCTCCCGTCTCCCGACTTCGTCGCCACTGCCATCGCACAAACTTTCGAGAAGGAACCGCCTCGCGGTCTCGCCATTTCGTAAAGCGGCCGCGTGTAAGCAAATCCTAGCAAGCTACGGGCAGGGGGTCAAAACGAGAGCGGGTCGCGATAGAATGCGTGGGCGAGCGGGGAGCGTAAGCTCCCTGTCCATGCGATTCAAACCAGATCGCTTCCCAAGATTTAATAGACGCCATGCTTTGACAAGCACCATGCGTTCCATCCTATCGAGGACAGGGGGCTTACGCCCCCCGCTCGCCACCCGATGAATCCTTCCGGCGATGATATTGAGCGCGATCGGGACCACCTGATCCACTGTCTGCATAATCCGGGCTCCAACGCCGATGCCCATGTCTGGGTTTCCGGGCACGGCGCCACGTTGGTCGATCATTCGGGTCGCGAATATCTCGACGCGCTCGCCGGATTGTGGAATGTGATCGTCGGTCATGGGCGAGCTGAGTTGGGGCACGCCGCAGCCCGGCAAATGACCAAGCTGGGCTACGCCTCAGGCTACTCTGGCAGCACTAATCGTCCGGCGATCGAACTGGCCGAGCGATTGGCGGCGCTCTGCTATCCGAAAATCAATCGATTCTTTTTCACCTGCGGTGGAGCGGAGTCCAACGAGTCAGCGTTCAAGACGGCCCGATTCTTTTGGAAGCTGCATGGCAAGCCGAACAAGACGCAGGTGATCAGCCGCCTGTGGGGCTATCATGGAACGACGCTCGCCGCGATGTCCGCCACGGGGCTGACTGCTTATTGGCCCATGTTCGAGCCGCGCGTACCGGGCTTCGTTCATATTGCGAGTCCGTATCCCTATCGTTTTCAGCCGCCGCCCGATCGGCCGTCCTCGGATCGACGAACGCCGGGAGTCATGGCGGCCGACTTACTCGAAGGCGCCATCTTACGCGAAGGGGCGGACAACGTGGCCGCGTTCATTGGCGAGCCCGTGCAAGGCGCCGGCGGCGTGATCGTGCCCCCCGATGACTATTGGCCGCGGATTCGCGAGATTTGCGACAGCTACGACGTGCTGCTGATCGCCGACGAGGTGATTACCGGGTTCGGCCGGACGGGCGATTGGTTTGGCCTCAGCCGATACAGCGTGCAGCCGGACATCGTCTCGTTCGCCAAGGGAATCACGAGCGGATACTTTCCGCTCGGCGGCATCGGCGTCAGCGACACGATCGCCGCGGCCATCGACCAGGGCGCCGGCTCGTCGACTTGGATGCACGCCTACACCTACTCCGGCCATCCGGTGGGCTGCGCCGTCGCGCTGGCGAATTTGAATATCCTCGAGCGCGAGGAACTGCTGCCGCGAGCGCGCGAGTTGGCCGAGCACCTGCACATACGGCTGAAGCAACTCGAGTCGCATTCACACGTCGGCGAAGTTCGCGGCCAGGGACTGATGGCGGCGGTGGAACTGGTCGCCGACAAGCCGACGAAGGCCGAGTTCCCGCCGGAGGAAAAGGTCGGCTACCGCGTGCATCAGGCAACGCAGCAACGTGGGATGTTCACCCGAATGCGGGGCGACGTTTATAACTTGGCGCCCTGCTACGTCACCCAGCAGCACCAGCTCGATCGGATGGTGGATATTCTGGCCGAGTCGATCGAGGCCGTGCTCGGGTAAGTGAGCGATCAATGGGAGCCGCGCACGAAGTAAGCGGAGCGGGATTTCGGCGGCCGAAGTGAGTTCGACTCGCGCCCCGCTTACTTCGTGCGCGGCTCCTGCAGTCCGCTCCGAAAACCAGACTAAATGCGGGGTAAAACGGCCCAGCTCGCAAGCTATACTATCTCAATGGGATTTTCCGCCGCACGGAGGCGCTCCTTCAGTCGCTCGGGAGGTTTGTCCGTGTCGCGTCCGCGATTCATTGCCGCCTGCATGGCCTCGGCCGTTTGTCTCCTCGCAGTCGCCGCCAGCCCCGCCCGGGCTCAGTTCGAGGATCCCAAAACTCCCGGCGCCAAGCTCGACAAGACCGTCGTCGAGAAGCTGCGAGTCGGCATGACCGTTACCGCGATGGGCGGACCGTGCGCCGGTATCGTGGCCACCATGCCCGTGCCGACCGAGTGGCCCGAGCAGAAGGTCACAATTCTCAAGGAGGATTCCTCGCCGACCGTTCGCAAGATCGAATATCGCATCCTGGCCGGGGGCGCGGTCAAGCAGATGATCGTCCATGTGCCGACGCTTCCTTCGGGCGAAGAGTGCCACGCCTATGTGACATTCGAGATCGTCCGCCGCACGGTTCTGCCGCCGGAAGACAAATCCATTTTCAAAATTGCCGCTCATCCGGAAAAGGAAAAAGAGGCCGCCAACTTTCTCGGCCCCAGTCCCTATATCGAAAGTCAAAACCCCAAGATACAGAAGCTTGCCAAAGAAGCCGCCGAGGGCAAAGACGATTGGGCCAAGGTTGAAGCGATCTACGATACGGTCGGCCAGAAACTGACATACAAGGCCGGCGAGCTCAAGGGCGCGCTCAAGGGCTTGAACGACGGCTTCGGCGACTGCGAAGAATACTCGTCGCTGTTCATCGCCATGTGCCGAGCCGAAGGAATTCCGGCCCGGACCATCTGGGTGCCGAGCCATTGCTACTCGGAGTTCTACATGGTCGACAAGGACGGCAAAGGCTATTGGCTGCCATGCCAATCGGCCGGGACGAAGTCGTTCGGCGGAATTCCCGAAACCCGCCCGATCCTGCAAAAAGGGGACAATTTTCACGACCCGGACCGGCCCAAAGACAAGCTCCGTTACGTCAGCGAGTTTTTGAAAGGGGCGATGAAAAAAGGAAGCGGCAAGCCGAGCGTGAAATTTCTCTGCGAGGAGGAAAAGTAAGCCGCGGCGATCCCCGATCACCTAGCTAGCCAAAATTTCGCGCACCGCCGCAATCAACTCTTCCGCCGAGGAGTCGAGCGTCACGGTGCGGATTTGGGCGGTGGCGAGCGTTTTGATTTGAATTTGGCCCGCGGCAAATTCGTTTTCGCCGGCGATCAAGGCGATTCGAAAACCGCGACGGTCGGCGTACTTGAGCTGCTGGCCCAACTTCTTGGGATCGGGAAACAGCTCCACGCCCAGACCGGCCTCGCGAAGTTTCCGCGCGAGCTGCAAATAGTCGACCAGCCGCGACGCATCGAAAAACGGAATGAACACTTCGGCCGGCGTGGCGGCTTTAGGCAGCATCCCCAACTCTTCCATTCCGGCCAGCAGCCGATCGAGCCCCAGGCTGGCTCCGATCCCCGGCAGCTTTTGCGACGTGTAGAGTTCGGCCAAGTTGTCGTATCGCCCGCCGGAGCAGATGCTGCCCAACGACGGCAGGGCGCCCAAAAAGGTTTCGAAAATCGTGCCGGTGTAGTAATCTAGCCCCCGCGCAATCGACACATCGAGCACCAGCCGCTGGGCGGGAATTCCAGCCTGGGTGGTGGCGTGTAGCAGCTCGGCCAGTTTGGCGACGCCAACCTGTCCCTTTTCGTTGCCCGCCACCAGGGTCTCGAGCTGTCGCAGGATGTCTTCGTGGTCGCCGGATAGCTCGGCCAGGCGGAGCACGTCGCGAGCTTGTTCGGCCGTCGCGCCGGCCGTCGCGGTCAATTCCCGCGTCACGCCATCGACGCCGATTTTGTGCAGCTTGTCGAGCGCGCGAAGGACGTCGCCCGAGCGCTCGGCTAGGCCGAGCTTTTCGAGCAGCCCGCTAAGCACCATCCGATTGTTGACGTGAATCTTGAAATCGTCGAAGCCGATCGCCGTGAGCAGCTCGTTGATGACCAGCGCGGTTTCGATATCCGCGACCGGCGAGAGCGTGCCGATCGTGTCGAAATCGCACTGCATGAACTCGCGATAGCGGCCGCGCTGCGTGTTCTCGCCGCGCCAAACCGTCGCGATGTGATATCGCTTGAACGGCGTGCCCAACGCATTGAAATGCTGAGCCACGAACCGGGCTAGCGGCACCGTGAGATCGAATCGCATCGCGACCCGCCGGCCGCCGGAATCCTCGAACCGGTACATCTGCTTGTCGGTCTCGCCACCTCCCTTGCCGATCAAAATGTCTTCGTGCTCCAGCGCCGGCGTGTCGATCGGGCTGAATCCGTACGAGCGATAAACGCGCCGCGCCGTTTCGATGAGCCGCTCGCGAGGAATCATCACCGCGGGCAAGTAATCGCGAAACCCCTTCAGCGTGCGCGGCTCGATCATGACGTCAATTGGCTTTGAGATTGCGACTGGGTTTTAAACCACGAAGACACGAAGAAGCAAAAAAGAGAATAGACAGGATTTACAGGATTACCATGATTTTCTTGATGCGGAGCGAGCAACGGCCAATTGAATTGCTTTAATCCTGGTAATCCTGTTAATCCTGTCAAAAATTTTGCCTCGTTTCCGTCTTTGCGTCTTTGCGTCTTCGTGATTCAATTCAGTTCAGCACCGGCAAGAGCGCCGGCCGGGGGCTGCGAATATCTCCATCCGTCGGGCCGAGGATCGCTTCGGTGTACTCCTCGACCTGCTCGGACGTTTCGAAATAATGGTCGTAAACCCAGTCGTCTTCATACTCGCAGGTGTCGGTCGTGTAATCGCGGCAGACCTGGGGCCGGGTCATATAAATGCCGCAGCGGTTGTCGGGCTGCAAATGCTTGCACGTCGTGTGGACCAACAAGTACCAAGTGCCGTCTTCGGTGAACACCGTGGCGTGCTCGTGCAGCAAGAACCAGCGAATGAACTCGAACTCCGTGTACTCCGTCGGCGTATCGAGCGGCAGGGCGAAATATCGGCAGCACTTGGCCGTGCAATGGGCGCACAGCACTTCGCCCGGCGGAACATCCTCGCGGCGCGGTTTCTTGATCGGTGGGAGGGCTACGGTGGACATAATGGACAACGCCGAAGAACCGCGGGCTCGGAACCGAAAGACCGTGACAACACCGCGTAGGTTATCAAACCGCCACGAGGTTGACTACCGCGCGAGCGCCACCTTGCCGCTACCCATCCGCAGCGCCCCCTAGCCCCGTCGCTCGCGACGAGATCAACGTCCGCGACCGCCCGCAGCCGAAAACTGCTCGCGAAAAAATTCCTGCCAGCCCCGCGAATGCTCGGCGATCGGCAAAGTCGCATCGCGATCGGATCGCCCCAATCGAGTTCCTTCAGCGTCAAACAGCACCCATAGCTGCTTGTCGCGATCGGTGAACAGCAGGGCGTATGCCCAAACCGGCGCCGTCGAAATGGGCGAATCGCCCGACGCCTGCTCGCTGTTCGTCGAATCCTGCCAGCGGAAGTTCGCGTCCTCCAGCAGCCCATGCCGCAAGTGATCGACTCCCGGAAGCGCGTCAACAATTTTGCGATCGGCGCCCGTATAGCCGACGATTCCGGATGGGGCGTCGGATGAACCGGCCGGAAAAATCCGCATGGCTTCGACGTGCGGCGCCTGCGCGATGAGCTCAATTTGCTCAGGCCCCCACCACGCGATCGAGCGCCGCGACAGGCCGTGATGGTAGCTGATGCTGAGCACACCCGTCGCACAGCCGAGAAAGACCATCACTAGGATAACGAGTTTGCCGCGATTGAGTTTCAAAATGGCGACTCGAGAAAACGAACCTACATAGCCGCGGCATCCTGCTGCGCCGTATTGCTCGATGGCAGTGGAAACGACAACGCGCCTACGATGCTTGCATTATACGAGCAAGCAGTAAGCGGCAGAAGGATGAGACGTCGAGGACAGGGGGCCTCGCGCCGCCCCGCTCGCCAAGGCGCAAAGAAAATGGGCCCTCGCCTGCCGCGGGCGGTCGCGTACAGGATGGCGCGACCGGCCCGTGGTAGGCTGTAGACCCAAAAAATCGTGAGCCGAGCCGGCCGGGGAGTTGGCCGGCGGCGACGATCACTTGCGCGGAATGAAGCTGTACGTGTCGGGTGTCACCGAGGGAGTTCCCAAGCTGGGCATGCTCGCGCCACTGTGGTTGCAATTGCAACGAGTGGGCGATTCGATCACCGCCTCGTCGTCTCCGCAGGGGCTGCACGATTCGCAGCGCTCGCACGAGTTGCAGCCGCGCCGCCCGAACAGACCCAGGCCGAGTCCCCCGAACCCGCCGCCGCACGACCCTCCGCCGCACGAACCGCAGCCGACGGAGCTGGCCGTCATCAGCGCCAAAGCCGTTAAGATCAGAAGCCTCTTCATGGCAGTCATCTCCGATAAAATCCGTAGTTTGATCTCGCGCCCGTGAGGCGTGAGCAACTCTACATCAAGCTTGCCGATGTGCAAATTCACCACGTTGATTTTTTGCCGCAGGGACGTTGGAAAAACTCAACGCGCGCATGCGTAGCAGGTGCTACACTTGTCAGAGTCGAGGCAAAAGCCAAAGTCGAAAGCCGGCGATCGGAGCAGGGAATCAACCGGATTCCTCTTCGATCGGTCAACAGAATGAGCGGGCGGTTGGACCTGCCCGCGCCACCATCAGTGCTGATTGAACCATGAAATTCGCGATGCCAATTCGTAAGTCTCCGGGAATGGTTGACGTAATTCTATTTAGCGCGATTTTGTTCGCGTCGACCAAGCCCCTCTTGGCCGGCGAGGCGACCGCCCCGGCGCCGCCCGCTGCCGCGACGACCACCGGGACGACGGCCGCAATCGGCCCATCGTCGCCGGCGATTGCGCCCTGCGTGCCGCTGGCTTGCGGAGCGATTCGCGCCGGCGACCAAGTATGGGTCGTCAGCACGCGATGCTTGGGCTGCCCAACGGGTGGAACGCCGACCTTGCAGATCTCGTTGGCCGATGGCCACGGGGGTTGGATCAATTCGTCGCTCGAAGCTTTCTTGGCGACGGATAACGCTTCGATCACGACGGATGTCTATGTGCATGGCAACGACGCCGACTCGGGGATCGCCTCCAGCGAAGGCCTGCTCATTTATCGTCAGATCGTCAAAAACGCGCCGGCCGACCGACCGACGCGGTTCGTGATCTGGTCTTGGCCGTCCGACCGCCAGCGACATCCGATCCGCACGACTCGGGCTCATGCTCATCGAGCCGACGCCGATGGATATTATTTGGGCTGGTTCGTCAGTCGGATAGATCGCCGCGTGTCGATCGGATTGGCCGGCTATAGTTTTGGCGCCCGAGTCGTGTCGGGCGCCATGCATGTGCTGGGTGGCGGGCGACTCGCGGGTCAATCGCTCGCGGCCGAGGCGGGTTCGAAGCCTCTGGTGCGCGCGGTGCTGATCGCGGCTGCGGAAGATTGCGATTGGATGTCGCCAGGTCGCCCCAACGAGCGGGCCGTGCCGCTGGTCGAGCGGATGCTGCTGATGAATAACTATTGCGACAAGGCCCTGAAAAAATATCGATTCATCGACCCCTGCACGAAGCCCGAGGCGCTGGGCTACGTCGGCGTCGGCCCGGTATCGCAGCCGGAGAAAATCGAGCAGTTGAACGCCTGCTGTCCGGCGGGAACGGATCACGATTGGCGGCGGTATTTCTTCAACGACGCCCTGGTGAGTCAGATGCGGCCCTATCTGTTTCTCGACGGCGCGAAGTAGGTCGGGAACGAGCGGCGTCGGTTGAGGGACTAGGGTGGTGGTACTGGGGCTCGGAATTCGGCGGCTTCTCCGCCGACGATGCTTTTCTAGTCGCTAGCCCCACCACCCCCCTAACCCCTTCACCGCGCCAGCGGTTGGTCATCCGCCCCGCGAATAAATTTCCCGCGACTCCCTGTAACATCCCTCCCGCTCGTCCGCTCTGCTGAGTGTGGGACGAGTCGATGTTCGGCGAGACCGCAAATAGGACCAATAACCAGAAACGGGAGTTCGATTATGTTACGCAAAGTATTTCTGACGGTGGCCCCTAGCTTGGTGGTGGCGATTGCCGCATTGACGTTCAATGCCCAGACCCAGGAAGCCGTTTCGCTCAACCAGGTGAAAGCCACGTTGGTGAAGAACGGCGGCGGCAATCACAACAGCAGCCATTCCAGCCACGACAGCCATTCCAGCCACAACAACCACAAGTCGTCCGACTCGCACAACAGCCATGACTACAACAGCCATGACTACAAGTCGTCGAGCCATAAGTCCTCGGATTACAAGAGCTCCGATTACAAGTCTTCCGACTACAAGAGCGGCAGCTATAAGAGCTCGGATTACAAGAGCTCGGATTACAAGAGCTCGGACTATAAGAGCGGCAGCTATAAGTCCTCGGATTACAAGTCGTCGGATTACAAGAGCGGGGGCTACAAGGGTTCGGACTACAAGAGCTCGGATTACAAGAGCTCCGGTTACAGCAACTCTGGCTCCTACAGCGACGACTCCCACGACTACAACTCGAGCAGCTATGGTAGCTCGTTCGGCAGCTACTCCGGTGGATCGTACGGCGGGTCGTTCTACGGTGGATCGTCCTACGGTGGATCGAGCGACTGCGAAGATGATTTCGGAGCCTAGTGATTCCGAGTAAGCCGAAGGACGGCGACGGCTGAGGAGCAATCTTCAGTGCAGTCGCCGTCCTTTTTTTGATGGGGAAAGGGGCTAGGGATTAGGGATGATGGGACTAGGTCAAGAAGCCGCGAAGCGGCAATTGTCTCGCTTACTCCCGACTCCCGACTCCCGACTCCCGACTCCCGACTCGCCAAAACCCAAATCCATCCTCCAACCTTTGGAATACTCCCATGACTTGGCGCTTCAAACTACTGGCTCTCGCCGCGGCGGCCCACTTGATCCTCGTGGCCTCGAGCGCGGCTCACTTTCGGCTCATCGAGCCGCGGACCACGGCCGGCCGAGCGATCGCGGCCTATGGCGCTCTGTCGGGCAGCGACAATAGCTTCGGTTTTTTCGCTCCTCACGTAGCCCCGGAATTTCACCTGCAATTCACGATTACCGGCGCCGACGGGCGGACCTGGGAAGAACCGGCCAATCGCGGCCTGACTCGCGAGGCCAGCCTGCGGTTCGACAGCATGACCAGCTTGTTCGTGTACGAGCATCTGCAAACTCGGGTCGCCAGTTCGTGGGCCGCCGCCCTCTTCGGCCGTTATCCCGAAGCGACGCGAGTCGAGATGAAGCTCGAAGCTCAGGACATGCCGACAATGGAAGCGTTTCGAGATGGCAATCGGGCCGAGTGGGAGACGGTTTATGAAGGAGATTTTTCCCGGCGCAGCGAAGTTGCCGTGGCGGCACGGTAAAAGGCGACGGGGGATGGGAGGCTGCGAAATTGAGTTTGTAACGCGGGCGATTGGTTTACGCTTTGCTGATCGTCGGATCGACGAATTTTCAAATCGGCACGCATACCGTGGGAACTTGGCCATGAGCGGATTTAAGACAATCAGGACTGACTCGCCGATTGCCCGAGCGACCGCGGCGATAGCGAACTTCATCTCCGCGCCGGCTTCGGCGGCGCCGCTGGCCGTGTTTCGGATGGGCGTGGCCGCGGTGCTGCTGTTTCAGGCCGTGTCGATCGCGCCGAATTTGCTCGATCTATACGGTCGGCGGGGGATCGTGCAGTGGCAAGTCATGGAACCGACGGTGTCCGGCTTCGCGCCCCGCATTTGGTGGTTTTCCAAATTCTTCGCGGGCTTTGGAATCTCCGACTCCGCGACGGTCCAAGGCTTGTTTTTGATCTACGCCGCGGCCCTGACGGCTCTGTTATTCGGTTATCGAGTTCGCGGGGCGGCGGCGATCGCGTGGCTGGTGCATCTGACGATGAAATCGAGCGGGACCGCGTCGATTTACGGCGTCGATTGCTTCGCCCAAATCGCGCTGTTCTACATGCTGTGGATGCCGGTCGGCGCGGCGCTGTCGCTCGATCGGGCCGCGGGCCGCGCGAGCGGAGAGCCGACGTCCTGGGCGCGACTGAGCCTGCGCGTGATCCAAATCCACCTCTGCATCATGTACCTGTCGTGCGCCCTGGAAAAGGGCGCGGGCGTCGATTGGTGGAACGGCGAGGCGGTCTGGTGCTCACTCCAGCGACACGACTTGTGTACGCTGGGCATGGACTGGATCGCCGGCGTCCCGCTCGTCGCGCAACTGGCCGGCTGGGGAACACTGCTGGTGGAAGGGGGCTATGTATTTTTAATCTGGCCCCGGCGAACGCGGACCGTCTGGGCCCTGGCGACGATCGGCCTCCATCTGGGGATCGCGATCTTTCTGCGGCTAGTGACATTCTCGGCGATCATGTCCGTGTTCACCGGGTCGATGTTCCTCGTGTCCGCGGCGCCCGGCGCTGAGTTCGCCGTGTGGAAGAAGGTCGCGGCGTGGGCTCGCTCGCGGTTCGGCGCGTGGCGCGGCGAAGGAGTTTGCGCGGCCGGCTTGCCTTTGGAAAGCTAGTTCCCGCTGAGCTCGATCGGATAGGCTTCGCCGCGATCGCCGGCCCGAAGTTGTTCGACGACGGCTTGATACTGCCGGCGCGTGCCGTAGTGCAGCCAACCGAGATAGACGTTCCCGCCGATTGACGCGAACAGAGCGACCATTGCCAAGCTCAAGGGCAGCCAAGGCTTGCCGCCGTCTCCTTCGCCAGACACCGAACCGCCGAACGAACTCGACGGTTTGGGCGATAGATGCGAGGGAGATTGGGTCGATGCGTCCGATTCGTAGGAGGTCATTTTTCCCGGCGGGTCGAACTTCGAAAATCGCGACTCGTCGGCCGTTAAGTTCACGTCCGATCGGCTCTTGGCGGCAGCCTTCTTCGGCCGCTCGTCGTCGTCGTCGGCCTGGAACATCGTCTTCAGCGACGGGCGCTGATCGGCGGCCGACGAGCCAGATCGCCCGGGCGCCGTCGTCAAAGCCCGAGCGTCATAGACGCTGGCTGCCGGCGGTCGGAGGTTTCCGGCGGCTTCCAGCGGTGGCTTGAGCGCGGTCACTCCACGATTAGGAACCGGGCCGGAACCGACTTGAATCACGATCCGCCGGATATCGCGGAGCTCCGGGGGCACGTCGCTCGAAAAGCCCTCTTTTTCGAACGTGCTCATCAGGGCTGGCTCGACTTGCACCACATATTCATGGCCTCCCTCGGGCAAGGGCGTCCAGCCAAACTGGATCCCCATGACTCCGGCCGCCAACAGAAAACTCACCGCGCCAACCATGACAGGCTCCGCTAAGACTCGGGGGCATTGATGCGCTCGAACGACTCAATTCATGATAAGGAGGTTAGTGACGAATGCAATGTCGAACCGGCGCGTCCGGCGCATGTCGTTGGCAAACGCTAACGATAATCCGGGTGGCCGGAACCGGAGGCGGCGAGCTTGCCGAAGCGCCCGAGGGTGGTTTCGACAGCGCTTAAGGCGCCGTCCGGGCCGTCCCGGCGCCGGTCTGGCCCGACAACCGTGGCCGGGTACGATGCGGATTACCCCGGCGATGGCCGCTGGCGTCACGGCGGCTCTGGTCGTTCGACGAACTGTTGGCGGAGTAAGAGCCACCCGCTAAAATGAGCGAAGCCACCAGCGGCAAACTGGTGGCTTCTGCCGTTCGCCCGTCGCTGCGAAATAGGTGTCCCATCATTCAAATTCTCGATGCCCTGATGACGGACCACGATATGAAGTACGTAGCCTGGTCGATTGTGATCATCGCTGGCGCGGCGTTGGTAGGCGTCGGCGAGTTTAGTCGTTTCAGCCCTCCCCCGAACGCGCCTAGCACGATGGGATTCATAATGATCCTAGCCGGGATAGGGATGCTCGTGCTCTTGTCGATGAACAAGCCGCACGGCCCATCGCCACAGTAATCGCATCGCAATGCCGATCCGTTTTTTCCTTTACTTTCGGCAAACGGCATCGCTACCCGTAATCCAGGGCCTTTCACTAATTGAACATGGGTTAAATTTTCCGTCGGCTGATTTTCGCGTAAGACGTTGTTTTCCAACGAATCGGCCTTCAAACCGAGGGCTGCAAATTCGCCGCATTGTGAAACAATGAAAAGCCCTGCCGTAATCGCGGCGAGTGGATTATCGCGATCGGGCAGCGCATAATCTTTCTGTCCGCGCTGGCGAATCGACACGGGCTCGTTCGGCGCGTCGGCCGTTTCTCTTCTTCGAACCAATCGGTTTTGTATGCAGTGGAGTTCGTTTCACCGGGCACGGCGGTTCGGGCCGCCGCCGCTGGGGTCGCGGGCGATCGTTTACGTCGCCAGTGTCTTTGCCGCTTTTTTTGTCGTCGTGCTGCTCCTGCTCTTGGGCGCGACGGCCGATCTGCTCACCCATCGCGGCAATTTGTCCGTCGCCGCGCAGTCGGACGAACTGCGGCAATTGGCGGGACCGCCAGACGTCGAGACGCCTCGCGCCGAGTATCGCGATCGTGGGCTGTTGCCTCTGGCTTGGCGGCTGCACGGTTCGTGGATTGGCGGAATTTCGGACGCGATCTTTTCGCGGTGGTCGTCGCTGGGCCACAACCAGAGTTGCCTGTTGACGATCATCGTGCTGGGTTGGACGTGCGCGCTGCTGTTCGCGTTAACGCTGTACGTGCTCGAATATGGCGCTCGGCTCACGGCGCGCGGCGCCGTCCAGCGATTTCGCTACGCGCTCTATCATCAATCCGCCCGGCTGGGCGCCGGCGATCTGCTGCTCGGGCAGAAGCAAGACGTCGTCGATTTGTTTGTCGACAAAATCGAGACGCTTTCGACCGGACTGCTGCGCTGGTCGCGAGCCATACCACAGGCGGCGATCGTGCTCGTGGCCCTGATCGCGCTGGTCGCGTATGTCGAAGTCTGGCTGACGCTGGCAGCGCTGCTATTGGCCGTTTCCAGCCGACTCATGCTCGAGGAATTGCGGGGCCGGTCGCGTCGCCGGGCGGCTTTTTGGCACGACCTTGCTTCGCATCGCTGCCGGACGCTCGTGGAAGATCTGCGGCAAGTGCGCTCGCTGGGCAATTTTGCCGCGACGACCGACTCGCCCGTCGAGCATTCGTTCGTCGATCGGCTGCGGCATTGCCAAAGTCTTGAAGTTCGGCGTCACATCACGGCCGCCGGAGATGGACCCGGGGTGTTGTTGTTCATCTTGATCGGCGCTTGGTTGATTCTATTTCTCGGTGGCTTGAACGTCCTCCGCGAGCCGCCGCGAATTACGTTTTCGGGGATCGTGCTGTTGAGCGCGACGCTGGCGGCGATGTTGTATCCCGTGCGGCTAGCCGTTCTGTTCTGGCGCGCGGCGCCGGCGGCCGACCAAGCGGCCAGCGAAATCCTGGCCTACCTGGACCGTCATGCGGCGATCGCCCAAACGCCCGACGCACGTCCCTTGCCCCGTCCGGTTAAGCAAATCGCGCTCGTGAGCGTAACGCTGGCCGACGCCAACGGCCATAAGCTCTTGAATGAAATGTCGGTCGTCATTCCTTGCGGCGGGCGGACGACGATCATTGCCTCCGACCACGAAACGCCGCTGGCGGTCGCCGGGCTCATCGGGCGATTTTACGATCCGGCGGCGGGCCGGGTGCTGTTCGACGGCCACGATATCGGCCGAGTTACGCTGGCGTCGCTCCGCAACGAAGTGGCGATGGTGATGCCGGAGCGAATTCTGATCACCGGCACGGTCACGGAGAACATCGCGTGCGGCGATCCGCGATTTTCCCCCAGCGACGTGATCGACGCCGCTCGGCGCGTGCTGGCCTACGATTTCATCCAACGGTTGCCGCACGGGTTCGACACGATCGTCGGCGAGCATGGCGTGCATTTGACCGAGGCAGAATCGATCCTGATCGGAATGGCTAGGGCCGTGCTCCGCAATCCGGCCGTGGTAATTCTTGGCGAATCGACAATTCAATACGATGCGGCGACCGAAGAGCGGCTGTTGGAGGCGACGAATCGTCTGTCGGTCGATCGCACGATTATCTGCATCGCCCGGCGGATTGCGACGCTGCGGTCCGCCGAGCGGGTGCTGCTATTTCACCAAGGAAAGCTGCACGGCGACGGCTCGCACACCGATTTGCTCTCGAGCCACGATCTCTATCGCCATTTGAACTATGTGCGGTTCAATGAGTTCCGCGACAAGGTCAGCGGTGGCTGGTAATCGGGGCGCAGAAGCGGGGAGATGAGAGACGGGAGTTACATAGCCGCAACATCCTGCTGCGCCGTACTGGCATCTTTCTTCGCAACTCCGACGATCCAAGCCGTCGCTATTTACCTGCCGCCCCAGTCACGCGTCCGACGCCGAATTGATCGCCGCAGCGCGAGACTTTGTCTCCTTGGAAATCGATTTCCAAGAGTTTTTCGCTTTGGACCGCTTGGCCTTTTTCGTCGGTGAGCCGAGCGACGATGTTTCGCGTCGCCGTGTCGATCACATCGCCGGTCGATGGATAGGCGTAGCGACCGTCGATGCCGAACGTGATCCAGCCCGGTTCGTCGCGAAGCTCGATCGTGGCGATTTGTTTGGGGGCCGTGGTCGGCAGCGAGGCGAGCGACGCCACTTCGAAAATATGTAGCCGCTTGTTGAACGAATCGCAGACCCAAATCTCCCGCTCATCCGGCGTGAGGCCAATGCCGTGGCTCGGGCAGCCGTGACGCATCGTCGGCCCTTGCTTGAAGTCTTGGACCACGACGCGGCCGACGACTTTTCCGGAGTTGAGGTCGCCCACCTCGAACCCCAGCAGACCGTTCACCGTGCAGTAGCATCGCGAGCGGTCGGCGTTGACCGTGAATGGCCGAATGGCCGCGCTGAACGGATTCACCGGTTTGGTCGCTTCGCCGGTCTTGGTGTCGATTACCGTTAACAGCGGCGAGCGAAGCCCTGCGCAGTAAACGCGCGATCCGTCGCGACTGCACACCGTGTTATGCGAGCCGCTGTTGGTCTCGACTTTGCCGACGATCTTGCCGCCGTCCGCATCGACGATGTTCCAATGCGGCCCTTCGAACGAGGGCACATAGAGCCGGCGCCCGTCGGGCGAAAGGGCCATTCGGTCGCAACCGCCCGGCAAGGTTTGATTCCACAGGTCTCTTTCGGTTTTCAAGTCCAAGCAATACAGCCGCGTCGGCGTCGTAAAAAACAGTCGCCCGGTCGCGGCGCTCGCGCAGACTCCTTTGATATTCTCGGGCTTTTCGATTTGGCTCGCTGTCGTGTCGATCCGTTTGACGAACCGGTGCCCCTTGTCGATGTCGAACACGAGGATACCCGCTCCACCGTATTGCATGTCATTCCGAATCCCGGGGGCGGTGACGTAAAGCAAATGCCGCTCGGCGGTGCTCTCGGCTGCTTCGGTGGTCGCGGTTTGCGTTGCAAGGAGCAAGGCGATTGCAAACGCCGCTAAAAATAATCGAACTGTCGCAGCGAGGAATGAAGTCATTGATAAGTCTCTATTTTTCGAATTGTTTGAGGTGAGATCATCGGAAAGGGTTCGCACTTACTTTAACCGCGGAATTTGCGCCTTCAAAGATGCGAGTCGATTAGCGATTGGATTTTGTCGCGAACCACCGGGTGATCGTTGTTGTCTTGGTTGACCGAGCAAGGGGAATATCTTTCGTGGTGGTCCCCGGGGCGACTCGCCCTGGGCTAAATGGGCTAACGTCGCCCACTTGGCGGTCTTTTGAGCGTCAGTATACTTGAGCGAGTGCCGTTGGCGCGATTTGCAATTGCCTCGATTCTTGTGAGAAAACCATGACGCGAGTCGCCATCTTGGGCGCCACGGGCTATACCGCCTTGGAGCTCATCAAGCTGCTGCTGCGGCATCCTGACGTGGAAATCACCACGCTCACCAGTCGCCAGGACGAACGGCCGCACGTGGCCTCGGTCCATCCATCGCTGGCCGGGCGCATCGATCTGCGGCTGGAGGACATGCAGGCGGTCACGGTGGCTTCGCGGGCCGATTGTGTGTTCAGTTGTCTGCCCCACGGCGTAACCGCGTCGGTCGCGCCGCAGCTGCTCGCCGCCGGAGCCCGCGTCGTCGATTTCAGCGCCGATTATCGGCTGGACGACGCGGCCACCTATCAGCAGTGGTATGGCCAAAAACATCCCGACGCTGACCGGCTTGGCAAAGTCGTGTACGGGCTGCCCGAGTTGTTTCGCGAGAAAATTGTTGGCGCTAAGCTGGTCGCCAACCCCGGCTGTTATCCGACCTCCGCGATTCTCGCTCTGACGCCGCTGCTCAAGGCCGGGCTGATCGAACCGGAGGATATTATCGTCGACGCCAAGAGCGGCGTGAGCGGCGCCGGTCGCACGCCCAAACTCACCACGCATTTTCCGGAGTGCAACGAAAGCATCTCGGTCTACAACGTCGGTCGCCATCGCCACACGCCCGAGATCGATCAGATCGTGCGCCGAGGCAGCGGGAAGGAAATCGGCGTGATCTTCACGCCGCACCTCGTGCCAATGGACCGGGGCATTCTCACGACCACATATTCCCGGCCCGTGGGCGATGCGAGCGAGGACTCGCTGTTCAAGGCGTTTCGCGAGTTCTATGCCGACGAGCCGTTCGTGCGCGTGGTCGATCATTTGCCCGGCACGAAGGACACCTCCGGCACGAATTTTTGCGACATCACGGTCCGCCGAGTCCGCGGCCGCGTGCTCACGATCAGTTGCCTGGACAATTTAATCAAGGGCGCCTCGGGAGCGGCCGTGCAGAATTTCAATCTGATGTACGGATACCCCGAGACGACGGCGCTACTGTAAAGAGGGGCTAGGGGTAGCGGGGCTAAGGGCTAAGGTTTTTCGCGGCTGCGCCGCAGCCAAGAGTCCCTATTCCCTAGCCCCACCACCCCTAGTCCCTACTTCCACACGAAAAGGCTCTCCATGCCAATCACCGTCCCAAAAGGTTTCCAACTCGGCGCCGTTCACTGCGGGCTGAAGCGCAATGCGACTCGGCAGGATTTGACGCTTATCGTCTCCGATCGTCCGGCCGTTGCGGCGGGCGTGTATACGCAGAATCTCGTGTTCGCCGCTCCGGTGGCGCTCGATCGCGCGCGAACGCCCCGGGACGGTTTTCGCGTGGTCGTTGTCAATTCGGGCAACGCCAATGCCTGCACGGGCGAACGAGGATTGGCTGACGCCGAACAGATGGCCCGGCTCGCCGCCGCGACGTGCGACGCGCCCGGCGAACAGGCCTTGGTGATGTCGACTGGCGTTATCGGCGAGTTCTTGCCGCTCGACAAGATCGCGACGGGCATCACAAGGGCGGCCAGCCAACTCGGCGTTGATGAGACGGCTCTTGTCGCCGCCGCGCGAGGCATGATGACCACCGACACGGTCCATAAACTTTCAGGCCGCGCGCTGAAATTAGGGGACCGCTCGATTCAAATCACCGGCATGGCCAAAGGCGCCGCGATGATCGGTCCGCGAATGGCCACGATGCTGGGTCTGATTATGACCGACGCTCCGCTTACGCCGATGGCGGCTCAGCAAGCGCTGTCGGCGGTCGTCGACGATACGTTCAACTGCATCAGCGTCGAAGGGCACATGAGCACGAACGACACGGTGCTGCTGGTGGCCAACGGCGCCGCCGGCGGCCCGCCGCTCGGCAGCGCCGATCTGACTCAATTTCAAGCCGCGCTGCACGAGGTCGCGGCCGAATTGGCCAAAGCCATACCGGCGGATGGCGAGGGGGCGACGCACTTAATCGGCATCGCCGTCAGCGGATGCAAGGACGTCGCGTCGGCTCGCAAGATCGCCAAGACAGTCGCCGAAAGCCCCCTTGTGAAAACGGCGATCGCCGGGGCCGATCCCAATTGGGGCCGCATCGTGTCGGCCGCCGGATACGCCGGAGTGCCGCTGGACCCGCTGGGCATCGAGCTTACGGTCAACGGTCTGCTCATGTACCGCGACGGAGCGCCGACAAAATTCGACGCCAAGACCGTATCGGCATCGATCCGCGACAATCGCGACACGAGCATCGCCTTAAAATTCTCAGAGGGATCGGCAGCCGCCCAATTCTGGACAACCGATCTGACGGCGGAATACGTCCGGCTCAACGCCGACTATCATACTTAGAGACTCTGATGGGGTGGCTGACGAGTGGCCGGGGCTGGAGGCGTCCTCGCCGAAGCCCCGGAGTGTGGTTTCGACTTCGAGAGCAGGCTCCTGGGGCTTCCCTTCGGCGCGAGCGCCGGCCACCCAAGTGCGGTTAACTTAGCGATGCTTAACTAGCCATTCGTCATTTCACGAACTTGTAGGCCTGCGAAAAGGGGCCAAAATCGTTGCTGTCCACGCCGTTCGACTGCGAGCCCGTGAACGACGGGGGCGGCGGAACGAGTTTGACTTTGACGATCGCCGATTGGCCGACTTGCAAGACGCCCGCGTGTACAGCGGCGGTGGCCAACTGCGAGTCGGCCGTGTAAACGTCGGTGCCCCAAATGATCGCGTCCTGGGCGCCCGTCACGCGAAAGCGGAGCGTTCGACCGACCTTCTCGGCGCGGCCCGACAGTGTGCCGGGGTCGGGTAGCACCCGCGAATCGCCCGTGTCGATCGCCGCCACTTCGATCAGCGATTGCGATCTCAGGCTATGGGCGTCGGCCAATTTGAGATTCAATTCGCCGAATTGCTCGGCGCGGATCTTTAGCGACTGGACCACGATGTGTCCCGAGATCGTCGAATCGACGGTCTGCACGATATCCAGATCGCGCGGCGCGAACTCGGCCTCGTCGACCGTTTCCTTGAGCGTCTCCAGCAGCTGCGCAGCGCGCTTGCCGATGGCCGTGTCTTTGTTAGCCGCCGCCTTGCCGATCGCCGGATACGCCAGCGAGCCCATCGCCACCAATCGCCCGGCGGCGAGCGCTCGGGCGTCTCCTTCGCTGCCGGCAAGCTGCGCGAGCGCCTCGTCGATGAGCTTCTGCTTGGCGGGGCTCTGCCGCTGAGCGAATTGAATGCGCCGCAAGTCCTCGACCGCGACCTTGAGCCGGCCGTAGCGCGTGTCGATTTCCAAATGGTCGTCGGCCAGCGCCAGCTTGAGGCGGCTGTCGTCGTTGAAGCGAACTTCGACGGCCCGCGGATCGACCGCGGACGCGGGGGGCGGCTTGATGACCAGGTCGTCGTCGTCCGCGTTGTCGGCTCGCGCGGCGCCCGCCAAGCCGGCGACTACCGCGAAGCCGAACAAAAAGAAGCGAACAAACGCTCGACAAAAAAACGGCTTGGACGCAGCGCGATACATGGGAAAACCACCTGCGGTAACGTGACCTCGCTTAAAGCCCGTGTTGCTCTTTCATCTTCTTCCCTCGGCAAGCGTGGGTCAATCGCGAGACGGTCTGCGGACAAGCAGGGTTGCGTTGGGTGGTACTCTGCGTCTAGGCCGCGAAAAGTTGATCGAACGACGAGAGGTGCTCGGTCAGTCCGGCTATCACCGCGGCATTAGGTCGCTTCTTACCGCTGGGCCCCTTGTGGCGAGACTACCAGCAGAAATTGTAGCCCGCCGCGAACATCGCGAAAGCCGCCTCTAGGATTCCAGATTTTTGGAAAAAAGGAGCGTCAACTGGTTCAACCGCTTGAGGAATAACCGCTGAGTGCCGTTGAGTCTCTCGACGTGGTGTAGAGTTTCAGCCCAGGTGGCTCGCGACTGTCCCGCACATCCCGGTGTAACCGTTCACACCCCGGGTAGCAGATTGGGGGCAGATTGGCGGGCTTCGACGGCGCGAATGATGTAGTCCAGCGCGTTGCAATTCCGTTGCCGACAGATTTCGACCACGGTCAGCATCGTTTCCACGAATCGGCTGCCGGAATCGCTGCGGGTTCCGAAGGATAGTTTCCGCCAGATCACCGCGTGTCGCAACGCACGTTCCGCCGCGTTGTTCGTCGGCGTCACGTCCTCCACGTTGATGAAGGCCCACAAATTCTCGCGGCCCCGCCAGAGTTCCTCGCACATGCCGACGAACAAGTCATTGCCGCTGAAGGCCCCGCGCAGCACCAAGGCCTCCACGCTTTGGCGGCTCGGCTTCATCTGGAGTTGAAAGTCGGGCCGCGTCAGAGTGCCGTCGCGAGCGCGATGCCACGACTCGAACATGGCGCTCGACTTGTCGGTCCATCGTCTGAGCCTAAGAAGGCTGCGATGACGTGTCGTCCTCAATTCCGCCTGCGAACGCTGCTGATCGAATGAGCGTAGGATGCCGCGTCTACGAGCCGGTTGCGGAAATGCTGACCTCGCACGCCCGCGGGATGAATCCGTCGCGCTGTTGTGCTAGGATTTGCCGCACGCCACGAGGATCGCGCCGCGGGCCATTGCAGGCCGGGATGATCAACCGGCAATCAACCAGCGATGCGTCGGTCATGGCGCCGCCAGGGATGGGGAGAGGTGAATTATGCGGCTCGCTGCGGCCGAGACGACCTCATTGCAAAAGGTCGTTCTCGCGAGTTTTGTCGGAACCACGATCGAGTGGTATGATTTCTTCCTGTACGGCACGGCGGCCGCGCTGGTGTTCAATAAGTTGTTCTTTCCGCAGATCGAGCCGCGGCTGGGGACGATCGCCGCGTTTGCAACATACGCGGTCGGCTTTTTCGCGCGGCCCGTCGGCGGAATCGTCTTCGGGCATTTCGGCGACAAGCTCGGCCGCAAATCCGTGCTGGTGACCACGCTCGTCTTGATGGGGCTGGCCACGTCGCTGATCGGCGTGCTCCCGACGTACGATCAAGCCGGCCTGGCGGCGCCGTTGCTGCTGGTGGCCTTGCGATTCGTGCAGGGATTTGGCGTCGGCGGCGAGTGGGGGGGCGCGGTGCTGATGGCCGTCGAGCATGGGGCTGTCGGCGGGCGCGGTTTTCGCGCCAGTTGGGTTCAGGCGGGGGTGCCCGCCGGTCTGCTGCTCGCCACGGGTGTGTTCAACGTCTGCTCTTCCATGCCGGAGGCCACGTTTCTGGCCTGGGGCTGGCGGATCCCATTTCTGCTCGGCGTGCTGCTCTTGGGGGTCGGTCTGTTCATTCGACTGCACGTGCTGGAAAGCCCCGTCTTCACCGCATTGAAGGCCGAGCGTCCGCCGCCGTCGATCCCGATCTTGGAGCTCCTGCGGCGACATCCGGGCAACGTGCTGCTAGCGATGGGCGCCCGGTTTTCCGAAAACGCCTCGTTCTACGTCTTCACTGTGTTCGTTTTGAGCTACGGCACGGACCGTCTCGGATTGGCCAAATCCACGCTGTTGAACGGCGTGCTAGTCGGTTCGGCGGTGCAGTTTGTGGCCATTCCCTGCTTCGGAGCGTTGTCGGATCGCGTCGGGCGGCGGCCCGTCTATCTGGGCGGCGCGGTGTTCTTGGCGCTGTTCGCGTTTCCGTTTTTCTGGATGGTGGACAGCCGTCAGACGGCTCTGATTTGGACGGCGATCGTCATCGGCTTGGTGGGGCACTCGGCGATGTACGGACCGCAAGCGGCGTTTTTCTCGGAATTGTTCGGCGGCCAGGTCCGCTATAGCGGCGCCTCGCTGGGTTATCATTTGGCCTCTCCGCTGTCGGGCGGTCTCGCGCCGCTTATCGCCGCCGCCATGCTGCAATGGACCGACGGCAAGCCCTGGCCGATCGCAGTCTACTTGCTGGTCATGGCCGCGATCACGATAACATCGGTCTGGCTAGCGGCCGAGACGCATCGGGAGGAACTTGATCAATGAGTTGGCTCGATCGATGGACACGGCTTGGGCATCTCGCTCGCAGGTACCCGACCGCCGCCGCGTGGTAGAAAGCGGCCATGAGCAGGCCCCTCTTACTCCGAATGCGGATTGCAGTGGCGATGCTCGGCATAGCCGCAGTCGTAGCATTCAGATAAGTCAGCGTCCGGTACGTTTTTCCCGAATTCGCGCTTTGTTATTTCGCCGCTTCGGGCTGTCTTGGCCGAGTCGCGGGCGCTTGGGTTGCCAGGCTTTGTTCGGCGATGCGAGTCAGCCGCGCATCGTTCTCCAGGCTACAGCCGGCGCGAAACAGCAGCATCCACATCGCGAACGGTTTAATCTTGGGCACAATTCCTCCTCCAATGACTTAACAATTTGGCGAGCAGGCGCTGCAGCACTCTCCGCGATCAACAGATCGCGGCCCCATTGAAGCACTGCACTGCGCGGCATCGGCCGCTCGTGTGCCCTCTCCGCGATCGTGCAAAGCGGACAAGGAACGGGGACGGCGCAAGAAGTACGCCTCGGTCCACGATCTGAGGCAAGGCGGAGCCGTCCGCCTGATTAACGCCGGGGTATCAGCCGAGTCGTTGCAGGTGATTATGCGCCACGAAGACTTCAGTACGACCCAGAAATTCTACGGTGCGACGCCGGCTGCCCAGGCTGCCGCAGCCGAGGTCTACCTGAAACTGGCGCCGCAGAACCGAAAAGGCGAATTAGTGGGGGGAGTTGCCGTTCGCCCTCAGTCATCTATTTCGACGCCGTCGTCCTATATCGTTTGCTGAAAAGAGGTTTCTAAGTACGCCCGGCAGGGCTCGAACCTGCAACCCTCGGTTCCGAAGACCGATACTCTATCCAATTGAGCTACGGGCGCAAAATTCTTGAAAACACGCGGGTTTTGACATTGTCTCTCGGCAGATGACACCCGACATGACACCAACATGCCTCTTTTGGGTGGTTCGACGTGAGCAGCAGCTTCCATTCAGCGCGGAGTGCATAGGCCCCAACGTACCGAAAAATCCTCCGGAAACAAGCCGGACAAGCCGTATCCTGATTTTCCGCTCATTCCGCATGCGACCAAACGTTGGACCAAGAAGATTCGCGGCAAGTTCCATTACTTTGGCCGCTGGGACGATCCAGGGGCCACGTTGCTGCTTCACCAAGAGCAGCGGGAAGACCTGCACGCCGGTCGGATTCCTCGGAACTCAACGGGGTGGGATTGTCGTCAGGGATTTATTAAACGACTTGCTGACTGCAAAACAGCAACTGGTTGACTCCGGAATGAGTTGCATGACCGACCGGTGGTGTCCACGAACTTTGGAAGAGTCGGAGCCGTTGGCATGGGACGCAGGTCGCTGGCCATCGGCGACCGAAAAATTTCGCGGTGGGCCTGTCGTCGAATGGGTAGGACCGAGCCACGACGGTTCACTGCCGCTCGTTGTGAATTTGTTCGGCGGCGGCGGGAAAATCTTTCGAGCGTCGTCGTGGCTAGCCCATGCGACGAGTAGCCGACCCAATTCCGTCGTTGTGCCCAATAAAGGCACGCTGGAACTGGACGATATGCTTATTGAAGGGGGCGTTTTGTTCAAAACCGGCAGATTGCTTGCAGGAAGGTCGGCTCGCGCGTTGGTGGCGGCGGAAGTCGACATATTGAGCGGATTGCCGTTGGCGTCGGAGGGCGCGAGGGTCACGATTGCTGGAACGCCCGGCGACCCACCGATGATGAGACTTGTCCCAACGGGCAGCGCGCCGCCGACGATGATGAGCTCGCCCGATTGGACGGTCGTGCTTCCGGCGTATGTGTTGTGCCCCGAGAGCGTCACCGTGCCGCTGCCGCTTTTGGTTACACCCCCTGTGCCGGATAGGTTGGCGCTGACCACGCCGTTGTCGAGCTCGAAGGTGGCGGCGTGAACGCTGCCGCCCGTGATGCTGGCGCCGGTGTCAAGGGTCAGCGCGCCTGCGGTTGAAAAGGCCCCGGTGGGACTGACGGCGAGGGTGCCGCCGGCCGCGATCGATGTGGCCCCGGTCACGGCGAGACTGGCGCCGGCGCCGATCGCGATCTGACCTCCGCCGGAGACGACTAGTGAATTGGCCGCCTGTGAGCCCGAGACGGTCACGACTTGGGCCGTGCTCAAGATCGCGTTCGACGTCCGATCCGGGAAGGGCGGACCCATGCCCGACCATTGCGATTCGGTCCAGACACCGCTGGAGTTTTTGTTCCAAGTCAGCGTGCCGGCACTGATGGTGATTGAACCGGTCGCCGGATTGGAACTGGCGTAGCCGTCGCCGGCGGTGTACGTGAAACTGTCCGGCCCCAGGTAGCCGCTGGTCGGCGTGTAGGTGAACGAGCCATTGCTGTTCAGCGCAAGCGTGCCGTGCGCGGGGCCCGTCGCGACGGTCGCGGTGAGAGCGAATCCTTGCGGGTCGGAATCGTTGGCCAAGACGCCAGGGCCAGCTATCGATAGTGTAGCGCCCCCGGTGACCGAGTAACTGTCGGCGTTGGCCGACGGCGGGGTCACATAGTTAAAAAGATCGGCCGCAGTCGCGGTGGACTTGCCATAACCCCAAATCGGCTTGGTGACGTTGGCATTGGAGACGCCGCTGATCGTGTCGGTCTTTTGCACGCCGGATTGAACCGTAATGTGAACGCTGCCGGCGCCGGCGGGAACCCTGACGCTGATTTGAGAATCGCTCACGAGCGTGATTGTGTTGGGGGCGGCCGCCACGGCGCCGAAGTAGACTGAAAGGTTGCCGGCCGCACCGGAAAAGTTCTTTCCGATGACGGTGATTTGGCTGCCCGTCGAACCGCCGGTGGCGCTCAGGCTCGTCACCTGCGGCGTCAGATCGACGACTTCGAAGTCGGATGCCTTGAGCGCCTTGAGTCCGTTGCTGGCGAGGATGTCGTTTTCGATGTTCCAGGTCAGCTTGGTGGTGGGTGAATCGACATTGTCCACGGTCGCCGACTCGCCGGTGACGAACATCGCGCTGCCGATATCGGCGACGATCAGGCCATATTGCTGCATCGCCCTGGCGACGATCTGCGACTCGGGCGGCATGGCGTTGATCTTCGCATTGACGGCCGTCGTGTTGGCCAACCGCATCCGGGCGCCCAACGGCAGCTTGCTCGCGCCCGCCGAGTCGTTGACCCGGTGCGACGCGGGATAGATATATTGGCCGTCGATCACGCTCGAGGGGAGCGTGACGCGCAGGGCGTGGTTGATGACGCCTTGGCCCCCTTGAGCGACCGTCAGCCCTTCGTCGGGTCGCGCCAGCCCGGCCAGAATCGACAGGCCCGCCGCATCGGCCGAAGTGGCGCCGAGCGTGCGGAATGTGTTGGTCTTGAAATCCCAGACCGATTCCTGGGCCGCGTGCCAAAGCATGTCGTTCTTCGCGACCTCGACATCGCTGTTGTTCGGAAACAGCGTCGGGTCATTGGGCCGCGACACGCCATACAGTTCATAGGCGACGTTGTTGTCTTCGTCGAACACGATCAAATGCGAATCGCCGCGCTGGTTCGGGTTGCCGTTTTCGCCGTAGCCGCCGCCGTTGAGATTCGGTCCGTTTTGAAAATCCCCCTCCAGCACCGCGCCGGCGGGAATCGGGACCGGCAGGATATCGCTCTCGGTTGGATAATTGTCGATCGAGACATTGACCTTCGTCGTGCTGGCGCCGTGGACGATGTTCACCGGAATGCCATACAGCGGACTAGCGCCATTGGCCGGATTATCCGCGCCCCAGTCGGGATGGACACTCGTGCCGGCGCCGATATTGGCAATGATCGCCGCCGAGTTCGAGGCCAGCGGCGCGGCGCTGATATTCTGGTTCCAAGGATTGTTGGCCGGAAAAATTTGCCAGCTCTGCAACGCGAGCAAGAGCCGCGGCTCCAATTGCTCGACCTGACGCTGCAAAATTCTTCGCGAGGTTCGTCGACGACTGCGAGCGGCCGGCTGAGCGGAAAACATGTTGCGGACAAGTCGCAAGAGCATACGAGGCTCCTCCATGGGCGCAGCGCATCGAAACGCCACGCGATTAGGCGCGGCGTGTCAACCGCGTCGGCCGAGGCGATAGGGCAAATCACAAAGATTCAAATCAGAGCAGCCAAAATTTCCGTTGCCGTTGATCGTCGCCAATCTAGCCTTGCCGTCCAGCCGCAGATTTGCCCAGCCCTGCGACTCTGTAGATAGGCGGACGCATTCGCGTTAGGCCTCCTCTCAAGCGAGCGAACGCGCGAACCGCGCATGCATCGAGAATTCGATCGGTGAATTATAGCCGACCGCGAGGCCGCGAGAAGTTTTTTGGGACAACTCCAACCGCCACAGTCATCCGCTAGCAGTCGAATCTATCGAAGGTTGGCGGCTAGCTGGTCCATGGCGGCGTCACAGGGAATTCCTTGTCCAGTGGTCAGGGAGTCGATCGATCTGGTATGGGGCCAGTTTGAATTCGCAGTCAGATTTACTCGACAGAATCGCGTTCCACTCGGTCCCAATCAATGTATTGACTGAGTATCGGCCACGTTCGCAAACGCGCAATTAGTGCATTTCGCTCCGCAATCGGCCAACCCACAGCAATCTCGGGAATTGCGATCAGAACACACTTCACGTTGACGAGAACGCCGACGCAGCCGATCAGAAAACATAACGCAAAGGCAAGTAGCGACAGCCAGCGGCCTGGACGGCGTGCGTTTTCGATGCCATCGCCTCGTTTCCGTGATAGCCATTGGGCAAGTCGTGGCCTGGTCGCCATAATCGCTGCCTCTTGGATCGGTAGTGGGCCAGTTTGAATTTGACGATTTCAAGGGATCGGATTGATGCCGATCTTGGCGTCAACACTCCGCCAGAATTGGAAACCGCCACGAAAATTTGACATCCTTCTCGACGAATCGCTATATTCAACCGTGTCGCCCACCCCGCCGCATTGCGATCGTCGCTCCCCGAATAACGGCCTCATCTTCCCACTCACAGGCGTCCCATGCTCGTCGTTCCCGGTCAGGCTGGTAAGGATCTATGCGACCCGCAATTGGGGATCACGCGCCGCGATTTGTTGCGCGTCGGTGGCTCGGCCGTGCTTGGGCTGACGCTGGGGGGCATGCTCAAGCAGCAGGCCCTTTCGGCGGAGGCGCCGGTTGGCGGCGGGCCCGGCTGGGGTAAGGCGAAGAGCGTCATTTTGCTTTATCTCCAAGGAGGTCCCAGTCATCTCGACCTGTGGGATCCGAAGGAAAACGTGCCGGACAATGTTCGCAGCGCGTTCAAGGCGATCAACACCAAGGCGCCCGGCATTCAGGTCACCGAGTTGATGCCCAAGTTCGCCGAAATCACCGACAAGGTGAGCCTCATCCGTTCGATGAGCTACACGCCCGCCGGCCTGTTCAACCACACGGCCGCCATCTATCAGATGCACACGGGCTACACGGCCGACAAGGTCAGCCCCTCGGGCCAGCTCGAGCCGCCGAGCCCCAAGGATTATCCGAATTTTGGCTCGAACATTATCCGGCTCAAGCCGGTCACCGTGCCGATGCTGCCGTTCGTGATGATGCCCCGGCCGCTGCAAGAGAGCGGCGTCGTGGGCAAGTCGGGCACCGCCGGTTTCTTGGGCCGGGCCTACGATCCGTATTATCTGTATCCGTCCGGCGACGACATGGACATGAACAAGATGGATCGGATCAAAGTCGAGGATCTCGAGCGGCGGCCGGAAGTGTCGGCGGCGCGTCTGGAACGCCGGGCGAAGCTGCGGGAGCTGATCGATCAAGGAATGCCCGACATCGAAAAAGCGACCGCGAAATACAGTCTCGATTCGTATTACGACAAGGCGCTAGGGCTGATTCTGTCGGGCCGGGCTCGCGATGCATTCGATCTGAAAAAAGAAACCGACGCGATGCGCGATCGCTATGGCCGCAACACATTTGGCCAAAGCTGCCTGCTCGCGCGGCGACTGGTCGAAGCGGGCACGCGAGTGGTCGAAGTGATCTGGCCCAAGGTCGCCAATTCGGACAATCACTCCTGGGACATGCACGTCGATCTAACGAAGCGAATCAAGACGCAAGCGGCGCCGATGCTCGACTCGGCGCTGGCGGCGCTGATTTCCGACCTGGATGAGAAGGGTCTGCTCGCGGAGACGCTGGTCGTGGCGGTCGGCGAATTTGGCCGCTCGCCGCAGCGGGGCGTCAGCACGTCCGGCAACGGCAACAGCCCGGACGGCCGCGACCATTGGCCGTATTGCTACACGGCCTGCTTGGCCGGCACCGGGGTCAAACGCGGCTTCGTCTACGGCAAGAGCGACAAGACGGCGAGCGCCCCGCTTGAGAATCCGGTCCATCCGACCGAACTCTTGGCGACGATCTATCATGCGGTGGGAATCAGCCCGGGGACGATCGTCTATAACCATCTCAATCAGCCGCGAGAGATGGTGCAGGGGCAGCCGGTGCCGGCACTGTTTGCGTGAAGCAAAAAGCGTGACGAGTGACAAGTGGCGAGTGGCGGGCGCCATGCCGCATGAATGCGGCGGCGTAGAGATCGCTCGGATTGTTTACCCGGCTGGTTGCGTCGATCGCAACTTTTCTAATTCGGCCCGCAGCACGTTTTCTGGCGTGACGCCGACGTGCTTGGCCGCGATCTTGCCGTCTTTGAAGATCAGCAGCACGGGGATCGACGCAATGTCGTACCGCGCGGCGAGTGGCTGGTTGGTGTCGACGTTGACCTTGCAGACCTTGAAGTCTTTGGCGAGTGACTCGATCGTCGGCGACATGGCCCGGCAGGGCGGACACCAGGACGCCCAAAAGTCGACGAGCACCGGGCCGGAGGATTCAAGCACTTCGCGCTTCCAATTGAATTTGGCGAGCAGCATCGGTTATTAGCTCCGAGATTTGCAATGTGTCCGAATCGTTGATACCGGCAAAAAGCCATTTTACGGCGCGGCAGGATGCCGCGGCAGTGTGTCCGGCTTCGGCAAAATTCCGGATAACATCCGCAAAACCCCTCTTGTGAAGAATTTAACACTCGGGTAAAAGTCCCGGCATTCGCGGCGGCGCCGGTCTGGGGGCTGGCCTTCGATCGCCGAGCGAACGAGGGTTGGTCGCCGTTAGCCGAGACTGCCGGAGCAACCTGACGTTACACAAAAAAATTGTCGATTGTCGGTGGGCATGAGGCCGCCGAGTTTGGACTCACGGCGAAATCCATCAGAGGATTCCGCTCGAACTTTTACCCTAGGAGTTGACCGATGAGTGCATGGAAGCTGGTCCTCGGTATTTTCTCGATCCTGCTGGCCGGAGCATCGGCCAAAGCGGACGAACCCACGAACTCTGACGAAGAGAGCACGCTCGCGCCCGTGGACGTCGCGGCCGTGCCCAAGACGACAACCGGCCCATCGGTGTCCATCGCGCATCGAGCTGACGGCAAGCCCCTGGCGCTCGACAAATCCGACAGGGTCCCGACCGTCGCCGACGGAGTGATCAACGTCGGCAAGGTGGAGAAGGTCGTCGATCGTTATCCCGACGGCAAGATCCACGTCGAACGTGAGATGGGTCTGGACGCGAAGGGCAACTACATCAACCAAGGTTCGTACAAGATGTACGACACCGACGGACAGATCGTCCGCGAGGGCGATTTCGTCAACGGTCGGCAGCAGGGCAAATGGACCCGTCGGCTGGCTAAGGACGAGGGCCACTTATTCTCCCCAAGCCCTAACAACGAATACACCGGCCCGTTCACATCCGAGGCGACATTCCTCGACGGTCAACTGCACGGCGTGTGGACGATCAAAGACTCGGCCGGTCAGAAGATTGTCGAGTGGAGCTTCGACAAGAACTCCCGCTCGGGCATTTGGACCTGGTGGCACTCCAACGGCAAGAAGCGACTCGAGGCCACCTATCGCTCGGGCGCCTTGAACGGCGACGTCGTCGAATTCGATCGCGACGAGAAGGAGGGGTCTCGCGCCTCGTACATCGACGGCAAGCACCTGGTGAAGGTCGTCGGCTGGTACACGCTCGGTCAGAAGCAGTACGAAGGCTACCATCTGCATGCCGAGAGCATGCCGGAGCCGACCTACGATTGGTGGCGTTCGACAGTGACGACCGCGGCCGCGACGGCCCCCGGCCCGGATCAAAAGCACGGCACTTGGATTACTTGGCACCGCAATGGGACGAAGGAAACACAGGCCCAGTACGACCACGAAACGCGGATCGGTAAGTTCCAGTGGTGGTACGAGAACGGCCAGCCGCAAGCCGAAGGCGATTACGAGAACGGCAAGAAGATCGGCTCGTGGACCACTTGGCATCCCAACGGTCAGAAGGAATCGCTCGGCGAGTATCAGAACGACCAACTCGTCGGCAAGTTCGTTCACTGGGACCAGGACGGCAAGTTGATCGAAGGGCAAGTCAACTATCGCCAGCCGATTCAGGTTCAAACGCCGCAGCTGGCGCCGGAACACATGGGATCGCGGTTAAGCAATCGAAATCGCTAGGGCGAGTGGATGACCGATTTGTCAAACAGGTAAAAACCTGGCAGAGGCGATCGCCCTCTGCCAGGTTTTTTCGTTGGGGGGTATATAGCCGTGGCATCCTGCTGCGGAGTACTGCTCGCGGAATTGGGATTTGGACTTTAGGGAGTGGGGACGAGGGCCGATTTACCGCGATGATGCGAAGATCGGCGCGGCGCCGGGGCTGGAGGCGTACTCGCCGAAGCCCCGGAGAGGGGGCGCGTCTACGAGAGCAGCCGACCGGGCTTACCTTCGGTCCGACCTCGGCCACACAGCCGTGCAGATCGCGATTCAAAGAACTCGCAGGGAATGTGGGCGCATCTGGCTAACTCCGGCTCACTTCACCTCATGCACGACGACCATGTTGTGCCCCGCGCCGGCGGCCGTGACGGTGACCATTAGAATTAAATCGTTGTCGGCGAGTTGGCCGGTTTGCTTGCCCCAGCGGGTCACGTTTTGCAGCATGGCGGTCGCGTCGTCCGACGGCTGACCCGAGAGCGGCGTGACGCCCCAATAGAGGCACATCTGCCGTAGCGTTTCTTCCAAATCGGTGACGCCGATCGTCGGCACGAGACTCCGCATCTTCGACAGGGCCAGCGCGCTGGCGCCGCTCTTGGTTGCCACCGCGATCAGCCGCGCGCCGACTTCCGACGCAATTCGACTGGCCCCATAGACGACGGCCCGAGTGATCGGCTTGAGTCCCTGCGCGGAAACCTTGGGTTTCGGCGGGGCCGGGCGATCGCGGAACAATGTCTCGGTCGAAAGCGCGATGCGGTTCATCATCTCGACGGCCGCCCGTGGAAATTCGCCGATGGCCGTTTCGCCCGAGAGCATACAGGCATCGCAGCCGTCGAGGATCGCGTTGCCCACGTCGGTCGCCTCGGCGCGGGTCGGCTGCCGCGAGTGCTGCATGCTGTCGAGCATCTGCGTAGCCACGATCACCGGCCGCTGGTAGGCCTGGCATGTGGCGACGATCTGCTTCTGCACAACGGGCATTCGGGCCACGTCGATCTCGACCCCCAGATCGCCGCGGGCGACCATCACGACATCGGCCGTTTCGACGATCTGCTCGAGTTGATCGAGGGCTTCCTGCTTTTCGACCTTGGCGACGACCTGGGCCTTCGAGCCGTGAGTGCGAAGTAGCTCTTTGAGCAGCCGAACCTCGACTGCCGAGCGCACGAAGCTCAGGCCGACGAAGTCGATCTTGTTTTTGGCGGCCCATTCGGCGTGTTCCCAATCGGTCGGACTCATCGACGGAACGCTGAGCTTGACGCCGGGCAGATTGAGGCCCTGGCGACTGCGGAGCAGGCCCGATTGGGTGACCACGCAGTGAACGAAGTCGGGCCCTTTTTCCTTGACCGTCAAACCGATCGTGCCGTCGGCGAGCATCACGCGGTCGCCGATCGACAGTTCGTCGATCAGCGGGGCGTAGGTGCTCACGAGTTGATCCGGCCCCTTGATCGTCTCGCCGCGGATGATGTGGATCGAGGCGCCTTGCTGACACTCCATCTGGCCGCCAGGAATTTCGCCGACGCGAATTTTCGGCCCGGCAAGATCGGCCAGCAATCCAATCGGTCGGTTGAGCTTGGCGCTGATTCGCCGGACCCACTTGACGACTTCGCCATGCTGCTCGGTGCTGCTGTGGGCCATGTTGAGGCGAAAGACATCGACACCGGCGTCGACCAAATCGGCCAATTTATCCTCCGACCGGCAAGCGGGCCCAACGGTGGCGACGATTTTGGTCCGGGCTCGAGTCTTGGCGCCGTCGGTAAACACGCTCGACATGTGGGGGCTCCTCTTCAGACGAAGTTGATTGGCGGAGTTCGTGCTTGGCGCAACGACATCGCCGAGGCATCCTGCCGCGCTATTCGGAAATCCGTGTCTCCTTGGCAGAAAACTACGGCTCCGCGGAATCGTTGCGACCGAAAACAATCCAACAGCTGCGCCGCCGGGGAGCGATCCGGCGGCCATGCCGGACTATTCCGCGCTCCCTTCGCATCGCTCAACAGATTACATTGTCACGGGCGATTCGACTATGGGACCGCGGGAAGTTGCATGCCAAGCGAAGGGCCGACTGGGGATCGAAGCATGAAGAGCAGCCACGTAGAACCTTGGGATGATCCGGACCCGCTCAAGCCATTCAGCGGCGAGACGCGGGAATCCGAATCGGCGGATGACGCCCAGCCGCCAGTTCAATCAAACGGCGGTCGACGAGGTTCACGGCTCCGGCTCAAGAGCGTAGCGCTGGGCTTGGCTGCCGGCGTGCTACTATCCGCCGTCGTTTGGATTGTCATTTTAGTCCGCATGACCCGCGACGGTTTGCCGCTGATGGACGCGGCCGATTTCGCGGCGGCGAAGGAGCGTTGGCGCGAGCACAAGGCGCCGAGCTACGACCTCGATTTGGCCGTGCACGTGATGCTCGAAGGCAAGGTGCATGTCGAAGTTCGCCAGGGCGCGGTGACTGCAATGACCCGTAACGGCATGGCCACGCCCGAGTTCAGTTGGAGCTATTGGTCGGTCGATGGTTTGCTGACCGTGATCGGTGAGGATGTCAGGGCGAACGAGAAAGCTATCGACGAGAATGGCGGCAATGCGCTGACCGCGCCCATCGTGCAACAAGCCAAGTTCGACCCGACTATCGGCATTCCGCTAAGGTATCTGCGGAGCCAAGGAACGAGCGCCCCCGCCGGTTGGGAAATTACGTCTTTTCAGCCAATCGACTCCAAGTGATGAATCTCCATGGACGTCGCGCGACGGTGATGGGTCTCGGCCGACACGGCGGCGGCGTCGCGGCCGCGCGATTTTTGGCCGCCGCCGGCGCGCAAGTGACCGTCACCGATCTTGCCCCGACTGACGATCTTCGAGAGTCAGTCGCCGCGCTCGCCGATTCCTCCATCGCTCGTTACAGATTAGGCGAACACGCCGAGGACGATTTTCGCACGGCCGAGCTCGTCGTGGTCAATCCGGCAGTGCGGTCGGACAACCGGCTCGTCGCGCTGGCCAGGGCCGCCGGCGCCGCGATAACGTCCGAGATCGAATTGTTTCTCGAGCGCTGCCCCGCGCCGGTGATCGGAGTTACGGGCAGCAATGGCAAGTCGACAACGGCGGCCATGATCGCCGCGATCTTCACTGCGTCTGGGCGACCGACATGGCTGGGAGGCAACATCGGCCACAGTCTGCTGGAAGACTTGCCGCGAATTCAATCGGGCGATGCCGTGGTACTCGAACTGAGCAGTTTTCAACTCCATTGGCTCGGCGCCAACGTGCGCTGGCCGGCAATAGCGGTCGTCACCAATTTCGCCCCCAACCATTTGGATTGGCACGAGAATGTGGCCGACTATCGCCGGGCGAAGCAGCGATTGCTGCTCCAGCAGCGGCCCGAAGACATTGCCGTATGCGATTTCAACGATGGCTCACTGACCGGGTGGCGCAGTCTCGTTCGTGGCCGCCACGTTGCGCCGCTGTCGCTTAACGACGTGCCGCCACTGCAACTTGTGGGAGAACACAATCGCCGCTGCGCCGCGCTGGCTGGCGCGACGACGATCGCGGCTGGAGTGGAGCGCGCGGCAGTGAGACGAGGGTTAAGTGAGTTTCAACCGTTGCCGCACCGGCTGAATTTCATCGCCGAAGTCGCCGGCCGCCGATTCTACAACGACTCAAAGGCCACCACCCCGGAAGCAGCGATCGCCGCCCTGTCAGCGATGACGACCCCGACCTGGATTCTGCTCGGCGGCAGCGACAAAGGACTCGATTGGAAGGCGATCGCGACGGCCGTCGGCCAGCGGGCTCGTGGAGCGGCCACATTCGGCGCCGTCGCCGACAAACTCGATAAGGCCCTCTCGATCCACGCACCTCGCTTGCTAAAATATCGAAGTGAAACGCTCGCCGCCGCACTCGATTGGTGTTGGCAAAGTTCAAGTTCGGGCGACGCCATCCTACTGTCACCCGGCGGCGCCAGCTTGGATCAGTATCGCGACTATGCCGAGCGAGGGCGAACGTTCGTCGAATTGGTGGCGATCCTTGCCAAATGAGAGAGCGAACTCCTAGGATATGCTCGGGTCGATGGTCGCCGCCAGCCGCATGATTTCGTCTCCCTCAATTTGCGATTCGACCTCTTCTCGTTCATGTCCAAGCGCAAAGAACCTCTCAACCCGTTCTACCTCATCGCCATGGCTTTTGGCCTCGGGTTCACGATCACGGCCTGCGCTTTTGGCGTTCTGATGGTTCGGGCGAATCGATCCGAGGGACTGCCCGAGGCGGGGCAGTCGGGCTACGGCTTGATGGACTTGCTCAATCGGCATGGCATGGCGATACTGGTCGGCGAATTGGTCGGGCTGGCCCTGTTTTCCTTCGCCGCCATCTATTTGGATCACGTTCGAGGGGTTCGCGAGCGGGCCGCGCGACAGTCGGACGCACACGCTTCGGAGCCGGGAAAATGAAAGTCAAGCACTACGAGCAAATCGCCGCCGCGCCCGTGTCGATGGAGGGCGCCGCCGGCTGCCAAGTGCGATCGCTAGTGGGTGAGCCCGACGGAGCGCCGACATTCGCCATGAGGCAATTCGAAGTGGCCCCCGGCGGTCACACGCCGCGGCACTCTCACGATTACGAGCACGAGGTGTTTGTCCTCGAAGGCGCGGGCGTGGTGCTCGAAGAGGACCATGAACATCCGCTGCGACCCGGCGTCGTCGTGCTCATCAAGCCGAACGAAGTGCATCAATTCCGTAACACGGGCGGCACGCCGCTGAAGTTTTTGTGCTTGATCCCCAACTCGGCGACGGGCAAGGCCGTCACCATCGCGCCGGAATGCGGAAGATAATTGCGACTCGCGCGAAAGCGCGGCGTGAACGCCGCGGCTAAGGAGTCTTCACTCCCGACTACCGTCTCCCGACTCTCCTCTCCCCATGCCCGATGTTGCGAAGGAAATCGAACGGCTTCGCGATGAAATTCGCCGCCACGATCGCAAGTATTACGTCGAAGCGGCGCCGGAGATCGATGATCGCGCCTACGACCGGCTGATGGATCGGCTGAAAAAACTCGAAGCCGCCAATCCCCAGTTCATCGCGCCCGATAGTCCCACGCAGCGGGTCGGCGATCGACCCATCGAGTCGCTCGCGCCGGTCGAGCATCGCTTGCCGATGCTGTCGATCGAGAACACCTACAATCTCGAGGAGCTAAAAAACTACGGCCGGCGGATCGAGAAGCTGCTCCCAGGCGAGCCAGTCGAATGGGTCGTCGAATACAAGATCGACGGCGTCGCCGTGTCGGCGATCTACGAGCGGGGCGCAATCGTGCAAGGCGCCACGCGCGGCAATGGCCGAGTTGGCGACGACATCACGCACAATGTCCGCACGCTCCTCAACGTGCCGCTACGACTGACCATCGCCGATCCGCCGCCGCTCGTGGAAGTGCGGGGCGAAGTCTACATGACCAATTCCGATCTCGTGCGGCTCAACGAGGAGCAGCGCGCCAAGGGATTGGCCCCCTACGCCAACACACGCAATGTCGCCGCTGGAACGATCCGTCTGCTGGATCCGCGAATCTGCGCGGAGCGGCGGCTGCGATTGTTGTGCCACGGAGTGGGTGACTCGGAGGGAATCGATTTTGAAACGCACATGCAATTTCTCGCCGAGACGAAGCGGTGGGGACTGACGCCGACTCCCGGCGCTCGCTCATTCCCGAATTTCACCGCCGCGATCGAACATTGCGAGGATATGATCGCCGGGCTGCACGCTTTGGATTTCGAGGTCGATGGCTTGGTGCTCAAAGTCAATCGGCTCGATCAGCGACTCAAGCTCGGTAGCACGTCGAAGAGCCCACGCTGGATCATCGCTTACAAGTTCGAGAAGTACGAAGCGGCGACGCGGCTCAAGGATATTCGTGTCCAAGTCGGCAAGACGGGGACGATTACGCCGGTGGCCGACCTCGAGCCGGTCGAGCTGGCCGGCACGGTCGTCCGGCGAGCCAGTCTGCACAACGCCGAGGAGATCGAGCGAAAGGACATCCGAATCGGCGACGTCGTGATCGTCGAGAAGGCCGGCAAGGTGATCCCGCATATCGTGCGCGTGGAAAAACACGAGCGGCTGGGCGAGCCGCCGGTGTTCGTGTTTCCAACGCGGTGTCCCGAGTGCGCCACGCCGGTGGTCAAGGACGAAGGGGGCGTTTACATCCGCTGCCCGAATCCGCTCTGTCCCGCGCAGCTTCGCGAACGAATTCGCTATTACGCTACCCGCAACGCGATGGACATCGAAGGGCTGGGAGACAAGCTGGTCGAGCAACTCGTCGCGGATCGATTGGTCGTGAGCTACGGAGATCTGTATCGGCTGACGCTCGAGCAATTGAACGACCTGGAGCGAATGGGGCAAAAGTCGTCGCAGAATCTGCTCGACCAAATCGAGGTCAGCAAGTCGCGCGGTCTGGCGCGGCTGCTCAATGCCCTGTCCATCCGGCACGTCGGCGGCCGGGTCGCCAATGTGCTGGCCGAGCATTTTGGCTCGATCGACGCGCTTCAGGCGGCGTCGGTCGATGAACTAAGCAGCGTAATGGAAATCGGGCCGACGATCGCCGAAAGCGTGCATGAGTATCTGCATAGCCAGTTCGGTCGTCAGACGATCGCCGATCTCGCGAAGGTCGGCCTGAAGATGGAGTCGCCGAAAAAGCTAGTCGCGGCGGCGCCCGGCGGACCGCTCGCCGGCAAGACCCTGGTGGTGACCGGCACGTTGGCTCGATACAAGCGCGACGAGATCGAGGCCCTGATCGCCGCACACGGCGGCCGAGCGACGTCCAGCGTTTCCAAGAGCACCGATTATCTGGTCGTCGGCGCCGACGCGGGAAGCAAACTGGCGAAGGCCCAAAAACTCGGCGTTCGTGTCCTCAACGAAGACGAGTTCGACGCTCTGCTCGCCAACAATACATAGCCGCGGGAACCATCTCCGTCCAAATGCAAAAAAAAACAAAACGCCGCAGCAGGATGCCGCGGCTATGTAGTTTTCTTTTTAATCGTCTTTTGCAATTGCCGGGTGTACTTGCGAGCTACAATCCGCGGCACAAATCGCACGGCCAGCGCGCCGATCTTGTTGAGCAAGCCTGGAATCACAATCGCGCGACCGCGGCGGAATCCGCGATAGCCGACTTTCGCGACTTTGGCCGCGGTCATCTGGCCCGTGTTGAATAGCACCGTGTCTTCCACTTTGGCCGTCTTGGCGAAGTCGGTCGCCGTGGGGCCGGGGCAGAGACACGTGACTTTCACGCCGGTGTCTTTCAGCTCCTCGGCGAGCGCCTCGGTATACGACAGGACAAACGCCTTCGTGGCGTAGTAAACGGCCATGAACGGGCCGGGCTGAAAACCGGCCGTCGAGCCCACGTTCAACACTCCGCCGCTGCGCCGGGCGATCATGCCGGGCGTGAGCGACCGTGTCAGCTCGGCCAGCGCCAGGACATTGACTTTGATCATCGCCGCTTGTTTGTCGCCAAGTTCGGCGACCGATCCGATGGCGCCGAAGCCCGCGTTGTTCACGAGCACGTCGATTTCGATGTTCTTGCGCGCCAATTCGTCGAGCAGCTTCCGCGGCGCGCTAACATCGGACAGGTCCTCGGGAATCACGATCGACTCGGTCTTGTGCTGGTCGCGTAGCTCGTCGGCCAATTCCTGAAGCCGGTCGGCACGACGGGCCACGAGCACCAACCGCGACCCGTCAGCGGCGAACAGGCGGGCCAACTCTCGGCCGATGCCCGTCGAGGCGCCGGTGATCAACACAGTCTCTCTTGCCATCTAGAGTTCCGGAAAAGAATGGCGCCGCAAGCGTCTTGGCCGGCGCTGGAAATATCTACCTCGCATAACCGCCACTGCGATAGGTCAGCCACGCATCGACTCCCATTACGATGACTTCCAGCACGAGCAGCACGATGATCCATAGTTCCAGCCGGAATTCGCGACTGAAATACGCGAACTCCGTTAACCGGTCGTTGGCCAGTTCGTAGAGATCCTCAAACACTTCGAGCCGGTCGTCGAGCGAGCGGAGCCGATCCACGACTTCCGCCTGCTGGCCCAGTTCTCCCGCCAGCCGCCGGGCCGGGCCGGGCAGCCCGATCGACGCTTTTTCCAAACAGGGTTCGATTCTAGCGAAGCGAATTCGCCGCCGGGTCATCGCCGCCGTGATGTCATCGATCCGCGATTGGCGCCCAAGCTCCGCGCGACCTACGCCGTGCGTCAGCTCAGCGTCGGCCTCGGCCGCAGGCCAATGCGCCTCGAGTTCGCGCTCCAGCTTGCGGAGCTCACCCTCGTAAAACGCGAACTCGATCAAGCCGGGAAGCAGTTCCTCGCAGCGCTCAGGCGCTCCGAACAGGGCTGCGCGGCCCGGTCGCCAAAGCACGCGCTCGCTTCGCATGAGCAAATCGACGGTCGGCGCCGTGCCGGATACCGCGGAGAAGTGCATCCAGCTTTCGACCTGCCGCTGAATTTCGAGCGCCGTGACCGCGCCGGATGGCACGACGAGCAGGAACAGTTCGTCGTCGGCAGCCGTTTGATTTTTCGAAGGGGCGTCGGTGGATGGCGCCGAAGAAAGCAGATCGGCCGGCGCCACCGCCTCGGCGATCGCAAATCGTGGGTAGGGATGGACGAACCGTGCGATCGGCGATGGACCGGCGGCGTTTTGCACGAATCGAATCCGCTGAGCTCGAATGCCGCCCTGCGGAGAGGACAATGACAACTCATTCGGTCCGGTTGAAGTTGTGTCGCCGGGCATAAGCGCGTTTCCTAAAGAGCCGCGCACGAAGTAAGCTCGCGGCGCCGAAACGAACCAACTGCGCTTGCTTCGTGCGCGGCTCTATTCATCACTACCCGCCCGGTCGCAATGCCGGATATTCGTAAGTTGGCGGCTCGATATCCTCGATTAGCGGCGGCGGAATAAACGGCACGCCGTCTTCCAGAATCGGCCCGGGAAGGGAGAGCAAGAACCGCGTCTCCTTGCACAGACTAAAGCAGCCCCGCAAGTATTCACCCGTCAAATGCTCGCACCACCCTGTCCCAATCTTTGTCTCGATCGCCCGATCGATCTCTTCCGGCGACCACTGCGAGGGCATGAACCAATCGCTAGCGATCAAAAACCCCCAGCAGGACAAGAACGACGGCACATGTACCCGGTAGCTATGCACCTCGGAAAATACGGTACGCAGCGTCCGGGCCAAGGCCGCGTGAGCCTTGTCGTCGAGAAACGAGAACTCGAGCGCCTGCACGACGACGATTCCGCCCGGCCGCAGCCGTCGCTTCAGCAACTCGTAGAACTGCCGCGTATAAAGCGCCTGCGCCGGGCCGTTGTCGAGCATGTCGACCACGTCGATGATCACCACATCGTACCGGGCGTCCGTGTTTTCGATGAACTTGCGGCCATCGTCGAACGCCAGCCGAGTCCGCGGATCGTCGAACGCGCCACGGTGCCAGGCGCCCAAATGCTCGCGACAGAGCTCGACGACCTCGCGGTCCAGATCGACCATCGTGGCCGTCTTCACGGAAGCGTGGGCTAGCGCTTCCCGCAGCGTGGCGCCTTCGCCGCCGCCAATGATCAGCACGTCCCGCGGATCGGGATGCCGCAGCAGAGCCGGCTGGACCAGTAGCTCGTGATAGATCGCCTCGTCGTCCTCGGAGCTTTGAATCGCGCCGTCGAGCATCAGCGCCCGGCCGTAGTTGTACGTGTCGGCGATGAGCACGTTTTGATAGGCCGTCTTGCCCTGGAAGATGACCTTCGAGAGCCGATAGGTGAACGAATCGAAATCGTCCGAATCCTCGACGAACACGAGCGCCCCGTCGCCGACCGTCGCTGGATCGACGTCTTCGACATAGTAGCTATCCGGCGGAAGCGGAGGCAGTGGATAGGGACGGGTGATAGTCGACTGCGAATTGCCCGGGGCGCCGGTTGGCGAATGAGGGGTCGTAGGAACGTCCATAGGTTGATTCCGCAAACTCCGTTCAAAGGGTAGACGCGCACATTCGGGGCCGAGGCGGTCGCGGCCGAAAGTCGAGAATAATCGGCGCGGGCTCGTTTCGCCAGAGCTAATACGGCGGCGAGCGCGGATGGGGTCGTGAGCCCGGCAATGGAGAAGACCGGTTGCGCGGGCGACGGCGACTTGCGAGTGAGAAGTTTGGCTTACGCCGCCCCGCTCGCCTAAGCGGCAGCTTCGGCGGTGGTCGATTCGTCCGTCATCTCGTCGTGCCGGGCGATGATCCGGCGCGAATGCTTTCGCGGCCGCAAGAAACTGCGGAGCACCGCGTCGAACGCCTCGACCTTGCAGGTCGTCCCGCAGGTGAAAATGTCCACGAAACACGAGTTGTGCTCGGGATAGGTGTGGATACTGGCATGGCTTTCGGACAACAGCAGCACGGCGGTCATGCCATCGGGCGGAAAAATGTGGTCCGAGGCGCTCAGGAGCGTCGCGCCCGAGGCCTTCACCGCGGCCAGCATAGCCGCCGAGAGGCCTTTGACATCGCGGATCGCGCCCGGGTCGCAGCCAGAGTAACTGGCCAGCAGATGCCGCCCGCTGAACTCGAACTCGGGCTCAGGCAGCTTGACGGCGACTGCGGACTGTGCGATTTTGCCTCGTTTTTTCATGGCAGGCCCGCTGGAATGGCTTTGATCCTCGTCGGCGCCGTCGCCGTCCCGCAAGACGTGGAACATTCCAAAGACCGCCACGGAACCAGCCAGTGCGATCGACAACGTTTCGAGCCAAATGGAAACCACGATCGGATATACCTGCTTGAATTTTCGAGGCGGGAAACGAACCGGCGGGATTGCCGCTGAACGCTAACGACCGCTGACAACGCATCGGACTTCGCCAATGCGACCAGGAAGGTAGGAAATCGACGGCAAGGTCACTATTTCACACGGCCCAAGCGAAACAATCAAGGGTAATTTCGGTAAATGCGCAGTTGCGCGGTGGTAATTACCCGTCGCGGAGGAGCAGTTTTTGCCGGCGATGCGACAATGGCCGAACGGCACAATCCTCTTAATCGGCGCCGGTGAATCCTTGTCATGCGGAAAATTGGCGCGAAACAGTTTGTTAAACTCACATTTCCCGCCAGCGTGCGTCGCGGCCCACGCCAACCGCTCTAGCAAGCCAGCGACGGTTCCGGATGTACAAAATTGCCGAGTTGCCGATTTCGCCCCCTCAACGCACGGCCGCTTGGGCCGCCGCCAGTCGAGCGATCGGCACGCGGAAGGGCGAGCAGCTCACGTAATCCAGTCCAACCTTGTGACAGAACGCGATCGATGTCGGATCGCCGCCATGCTCGCCGCAAATCCCACACTTCAGGTGCTTCTTCGTCGAGCGCCCCTTGGTGACCGCCATTTCGACCAATTGGCCCACGCCGGTGACATCCAACGTTTGGAACGGATCCCGGGCCAAGAGCTCTGCCCGGAGATAGTCGGGCAAAAACGAATTGATGTCGTCCCGGCTGAACCCGAATGTCATCTGCGTCAGGTCGTTCGTCCCGAAGCTGAAGAACTCGGCGTGCTCGGCCACGGCGTCGGCGGTCAGGGCAGCGCGAGGGATTTCGATCATCGTGCCGACCGGGATGTCCAGCTCCCCCTTGAACTTTTTGGCCTCTTTGACCTTTTCGATCGTGGCCAGCGTTAACTCCCGCAGCAGGGCCAGTTCCTTGGCCGCGACGACTAGCGGAATCATGATCTCGGGCTGGGCGTCGATCTTGCGGTTTCGGCAATTGATCGCCGCCTCGACGATCGCCGTGACCTGCATTTCCAAGATCTCGGGAAACGTGACCGCCAAGCGGCAGCCGCGATGGCCGAGCATGGGGTTCATCTCGTGCAGTTGCGAGACGCGTTGCTTCACTTTGGCCGGCGGAATGCCCAGCCGCTGAGCCATTTCTTTCTGGCTCTTGTCTTCCTGGGGCAAAAATTCATGCAGCGGCGGGTCGAGTAGCCGGATCGTGACGGGCAGCCCCTTCATGGCCTTGAAAATGCCCTCGAAGTCGTCCCGCTGGTACGGCAGTAGTTTGGCCAAGGCGGCCACCCGGGCCGGTTTCTCCTCGGCTAGAATCATCTCCCGCATGGCCTGAATCCGCTCTCCCTCGAAGAACATATGCTCGGTGCGGCACAGGCCGATCCCCTCGGCCCCGAAGTCGCGAGCCCGCTGAGCGTCGGCCGGCGTGTCGGCGTTGGTGCGAATCTTGAGCGTGCGGTACTTGTCGGCCCATTTCATGACCGTGGTAAAATCACTGGAGAGCTTGGGCTCCTGCCGAGCGACTTCGCCGACCATGACCTCGCCGGTCGAGCCGTCGATCGAAAGCACGTCTTTGTGCGTGAACGTCTTGCCGCCGACGCTGATTTTCCGCGCCTTCTCGTCGATATGAATCGCGCCGGCGCCGGCCACGCAACACCGACCCCAGCCCCGAGCCACGACGGCCGCATGGCTCGTCATGCCGCCGGTGCTGGTGAGAATGCCGGCCGCCAAGTGCATCCCTTCGATATCCTCGGGATTGGTTTCCTTGCGCACGAGCAGCACCGTTTCGCCGGCCAGCGTGCGTTCGACGGCTTCCTTCGCGGTAAACGCTAGGGCGCCGATCGCCGCGCCGGGCGAGGCCGGCAGACCGGTCGTCAGCACGACGGCCGTCTTCTTCTTGGCCGGGTCGAAGCTGGGCAGCAGCAATTGAGTAAGATCGCCGGCCGGAATCCGTTTGACCGCGGTCAATTCCTCAATCAGCTTTTCCTTGACCATGTCGCAAGCGATCTTCACCGCCGCCGCGCCGGTCCGTTTGCCGGTTCGCGTTTGCAGCATGTATAGCTTGTTGCGCTCGATCGTGAACTCGATATCCTGCACGTCGCGGTAATGGTTTTCCAGCAGCTTTTTAATCTCCAAAAGCTGCTGATAGACCCGCTTGTTCCACTTGGGCATCTGATCGACGGGTAGCGGAGTGCGGATGCCGGCCACCACGTCTTCGCCCTGGGCATTGATCAAAAATTCGCCGTAGAACTTGTTTTCGCCGGTCGACGGGTTGCGCGTGAAGGCCACGCCCGTGCCCGAGTCGTCTCCCATGTTGCCGAAGACCATCGACTGGATATTAACGGCCGTTCCCAAGAGGCCGCTGATGTTTTCGACCTGGCGATACTTGACCGCCCGGGGCTGCATCCAGCTCTTGAACACCGCTTCGATCGACAACTCGAGCTGTGCGAGCGGCTCCTGCGGAAATGGCTTGCCATGATGGTGCTGATACACGGTCTTGTAGGCTTCGCACAACTCGACCATGCCTTCCATCGGCACATCGGTGTCTTCCTTGGCCTTGTACTTGGCTTTGATTTTGTCGAAGGCCTCTTCGAAGTGCTCGTGATCCACCCCGACGACCACGTCTCCAAACATGTTGATGAGCCGGCGATAGGAGTCGTAGGCGAAACGCAAGTTGCCGGTCGCCTTCGCCAAGCCCGCGACCGACTCGTCGTTCAGGCCCAGGTTCAAGATCGTGTTCATCATCCCGGGCATCGAAGCGGCGGCGCCGGAGCGAACCGAAACGAGCAACGGGTCGTCGCTGTCGCCGAATTTCTTGCCTAGCTCTTTTTCCAGTAGGGCGACGTTCTTGCGGACTTCGTCCATCAGGCCGGCGGGCAGTTGCTGCTTGCTCTTGTAATACAGGTCGCAGCAGGCCGTGGTGATCGTAAAGCCTGGCGGCACGGGCAGACCGATGCTCGTCATCTCGGCCAAGTTGGCGCCCTTGCCTCCCAGCAGCGGTTTCTGGTCGCCGCGACCGTCGGTCCGCGTCGCGCCGAAGTAGTAGATCATGCGATCGGCGGCGGCCTTACCGCTCTTGCTGGACGAATTGGCGGACGAGCTACTCTTGCGCTTCGTGACGGTGGCCATGTGGAAAAACTCCTGAAAAACCGAGCAAGGCGCCGGATCGAAAGCGGCCGGCCCCGCGGCGGGCGAGCCTCAAACATCAGCGAGAACGCCGCCCACCCGGGCGACCCATTCTCGACGCTTTCGATCGCCTCGCTAGAACTAGGATACGCGAAAAATATCAATCAAATAAGCCGGGCAGTCTATCAACGTCGAGGAAAAGCGTCAAGGAATGAGCGCGCAAAAGAAGCATGTCGGCGGTGAATCGCGAGCGGTTCAACGCCCATGTCGCCGCGGAAATCTTCGCGATGCGGGAAAGCGCGGGGCTGACTCAAAAACCGTTGGCCGATAGGATCGGAACGCACCAATCCGTGATCGCCCGTTTGGAAGACGCCGATTACGACAGCCATTCGTTGAAGATGCTCGAAAGGATTGCCGCGGCGCTCGGAAATCGCGTCGAAATAAGGTTCGTCAAGTCGGCAAGCCCCAAGAAAGTCGCAGCAAAGCGGCCGGGTTAGAAGGCTCGGCGCGCGAGTTCAAGCGAGACGAGCGGAGAGAAGGGGTTAGATAATTGTCTTGCCCAAGTGGTGAGCCGAGCTAAAATAGGCTGTACCCCCACGAGCGCTCGTGGGTAACGCCGTGCCTGTCGAGTCAGTATGTTTCGTCGATCGCTAATCCGATTAATTCACCGGCGGGCCATTGCCGTCGTCGTCTGGGCAATGGTTCCTCTAGCCGCCTGGGCCGGCGCGCCGATGGCGACCTGTGCCTGCGTAAAATGCCACTGCGCCGACGGATGCGGTATTGCTTCCCGCGATGCTCCAAATTGCTCGTTCGCGGCCCCGTTGGAACCAGAGGTAGGCGGTTGCGGCTGTCACGCGGCGCACGCCGTTCTCAAGCAACACAGTCGCCGGAATCTGCCCGGCAGCGGATTTACCAGTCCACCCGTTCATGGCTGTCGGTTGACGATTTCGTCGGTCGCGAGCATTCAACTTCCGACGTTCACCGATGACGACATCTCGCCGGTAACGGATTTTCATCCACTGCCCGCGCCGGTCGAGTCGCTCCAACGGAATTCGGATCGCGCGATCTACTTTGACACGGGTCCGCCGGTCGATTTGGTTGTGACGCTGCGTCGATTGGTCATCTAAATATCTCTCGCGGCGCTCTTCTTGCGCCGTATCGGCGACGGCATCCACTTCGTTTCCTCTGTAACGAATTGGCGGCTGCCTACGCTGTCTCATTGTTGTGAAGCCGCGGTAGGCGGACAGTTGGCTTGTTTCATTCCGTCAGTATCCCGATCCGGCGCGTCGCCGGATTGCGATACTTGATCTTACGAAAGGGTTGGTAAGTGCAATGACTGGAAAGACGTTACCCAAATGGATTGTTGGTTTTCTGGCTATCGCTTTGGCGATTCCGCTGGTGGCGAAAGCCGCCGATTCGAGAGGAACTGCTCCGTCCGTCGCATCCGCGCCGGCCGATGCGTTCGGCGGCCAGAAGACCTGCCCCGTCACCGGCAAAACGCTGGGCGACATGGGCAAGCCGATCGCCGTCGATGTCGGCGGCGGCCAGACGATTTTCGTCTGTTGCAAAGGATGTGTCAGCAAGGTCAAGGCGAATCCCGAATTCTATCTGAAAAAGGTTCAAGACGAGAAGGGAACGCAAAAGTAGTTGAATTTGCCGAGAGACCGTCGATCGGATGGGAGCCGCCGTGTTCGCAACGGGACATGGCGGCCGCCCATCCGTCGGCACGGTCACCAGTCGAGTTGGTGGACAACGGGCATTTCAGGGTGAATGTAGCACGTCTGAAATTGCTAAGAAGGCCTTACAAAGCCGCCTCGGAGAAGGGGACAGTCCCCGGCGGTTTTGTGAGCAGTTCTAATTGACGTTCCTCTACCAGACCGGCACTCGTAGCATTTGGTTCGCAATGCCGCTTCACCCCTCGTTCACGCCTCATCGTATCGGGTTCGAACATGACTCTTCCTAATCCTCGCTCAAGCGATGCCATAAAGCCTACGGAGATCGTCGCTGCGGAAGACATCTCCGAAGGCGCGGCGTCCCAGGCGTTGGCCGCGCCGCCGATTACCGGCTGGAAGCGAATTCGGTTTCTGTTCAAAGTGATTGAAATTCGCTTGCGGTTCATCCTCGTGTTGGTCCTGACGTTTGTCTTGATCGGCAACTGGGATACCGTCAAGAACTTTTGGGACAAATGGACCCGTCCTGCTGTCTCCGAGGCGCGAAAAGTATCGGACAAGGAATATTTCTGCCCGATGCACCCGTCGGTCGTGCGCGACTCGCTCGAGCCGGATGGTTCGGTTCCCAAGTGCCCGATTTGCGGGATGCCCCTTTCGCTGCATCACAAAGGCGAAGCGGCTCATTTGCCCGACGGCGTCACGGCCCGCGTGCAGCTTTCCCCCGAGCGAATCCAGATGGCCGGGCTCAAGACGGCCGAAGTGGAATATCGCCCCCTGGTGAAAGAAATCACGACGGTCGGTTTCGTCGATTACGATCAGTCGCGACAGTCGCAGATCGTTAGCCGCGTCTCGGGGTTTATCGAAAAGTTGTATGTCGACAAAACGTTCGCGAAGGTGAGTCAGAGCCAACCTTTGGCCTTGCTCTATAGCCCCGATTTGGCCAGCACGGCGGCGGATTTGGCTCTCTCGCTCAACCGCGGTGGCGCCGATCTGGTCGAGAGCGGCAAGCAGCGGCTCAAGCTGCTGGGCATCGGCGACAACGAGATCGCCGAAATTGTCGCGTCCCGGCAATTGCTCGCGGCCCTCAATCGCAAAGACCCGGCCGGAGCGGATCGTGCCGAGCAGGAGCTTAAGAGTCTAGGGACGTCCGCCGAGGAAATCGAAGAGATCCGCTCGACGCGGCGCGCGCCCTCGGGACTGGTGATTCGCTCTCCGTTCAGCGGCCATGTCATTTCCAAAGGCATCGTGCAGGGCGCCAAGGTCGACGCCGGCGCGACGCTATTCGACGTGGCCGATCTTTCGCACGCCTGGATCGAGGCCGAAGTGTTCGATTCCGACATTCCGCTCTTGCGCGCCGGCCAAGAAGTCGACGTGAAGCTCGAAGGACTGCCCAATCAAACGCTTCACGGCGTGATCTTGCTGGTGCATCCGCATGTCGAGGCGACGACGCGCACCAACCGGATTCGCATCGATCTGCCCAATCCCGATCATGCGTTGCGACCGGGCATGTACGCCACCGTGAAGATCAAGGTTCCGTTTCACGAAATGGAGCCATTCAAAACCGTATTGGCCGCGGCGGAGCGCGGGCCGGCGGGAACAGACGACAAATCGCTGATCGCCTTTCAAGCGACGTGTCCGGTCACTGGGAACAAGCTCGGCAGCATGGGGGCGCCGATCAAAGAGCAAGTCGGCGACAAGACCGTTTTCCTGTGCTGTAAATTGTGTGTCGAGAAATTCGAAACGGCGAAGAACGATTACATGGCCAGCCTCGCGGCGCCGCCGCAAGGGATGGTCCTCACCGTGCCCGAACAAGCCGTCATCGACACCGGCTCGAAGAAGGTCGTATACATCGAGCGCGAGCCGGGAACATTCGACGGGATCGAAGTCCAATTGGGTCCGGAGTCGAAAGGCTATTTTCCGGTGGTCAAAGGGCTGCGAGCCGGCGACCGCGTGGCGGCGGCCGGCGCATTTCTCGTGGATGCCGAGACGCGGCTCAACCCGGCCGCCGGCGCGTATGTCGGCGCCAGCGGTGGGTCTTCATCGACCGCTCCTTCATCGACGCTCGCGCCCAGCCGCCGGCTCGCGCCTGTCGCCGAGCCGGTCGACGACAAGCCGCCCAGCCCCATCGATCCCGATAAGAGCCCGGCGATAACGCTGGAAAAACCGACCGCCAAAGCGCTTGCCAACTTGGAAAAACTGCCGCCGGCCGACCGCGCAGCGGCGCTCGCTCAGCAAAATTGTCCGATCACGGAAGCGGCGCTCGGCGAAATGGGTGTTCCCGTCAAAGTGGAACTTGCGCCGGGCAAAAGTATCTTCCTCTGCTGCGACGGTTGCCGCGAAGACGCCACGAAGGACCCGCAAAAAACAATCGGCAAGCTGACTGAGATCGAGCGTGCTTTGAAAATGCGGGCCGGGAAAAATTAGCGGCCGGCGACCAACGAAAACCCGGGGCTTCGGCGAAGCGCCTCCAGCCCCGGCCACCCGTGCTTCCTAGCCCCACGCCCCTAGCCCCTCCCCATGATCGAAAAAATCATCGAGTTCTCGATCCGCAATCGGTTCATCGTGATCGCCGCCACGCTGGCGATGGTCGCCTGGGGCATTCATGCGGTCGCCCATACGCCCATCGATGCGATTCCCGATCTGTCGGAGAATCAGGTCATCGTGTTCACCGATTGGATGGGCCGCAGTCCGCGCGAGATCGAGGATCAGGTCACCTATCCGCTGTCGGTCAACTTGCAGGGGCTGGCCGGAGTGAAGTCGGTTCGTTCGTCGAGCGAGTTCAATTTTTCGATGATCAACATCATCTTCGAGGACAACATCGATTTCTACTTTGCGCGGCAGCGGGTCGCCGAGCGATTGGCTCTGAGCAATACGTTTCTGCCCCAAGGCGTCACGCCGTATCTCGCGCCTGACGCCACGGCGCTAGGCCAAATCTTCTGGTACACGGTCGAAGGGGGCGGGCTCGATCTCGGCCGGCTCAGGGCCGTGCAAGATTGGACCGTTCGCTATCAACTCAACTCCGTGCCCGGCGTCGCGCAGGTCGCCTCCGTCGGTGGATACCCGATCGAGTATCAGATCGATGTCGACCCGCTGAAGCTGCGGGCCTATGGGGTCACGCTCGGCGATATGTACTCCGCCGTCGCCCGATCGAACTCTTCGGTCGGCGGCCGGGTCATCCACCAAGGCAATGCCGAGTATCTGGTTCGCGGAGTGGGCTGGATCACGTCGAAGCGCGACATCGAGCAGATAGTGATTCGAGCCGACGCCGCGACCGGCACGCCGATTACGATCGGCAATTTGGCCACCGTCAGTTTGGGAACGCAATTTCGCCGCAGCGTCCTGGAAAAAAACGGCAACGAGGCGGTCGGCGGCGTCGTGATGATGCGGCAAGGTGAAAACCCACTCGACGTCACGCAGCGGATCAAGCAAAAAATCGTCGAGCTGCAGCCGGGCTTGCCCGAGGGAGTGCGGATCGTGCCTTTCTACGACCGCACGCGGCTAATCCACGGCGCCATCCATGCGCTTACCGAAGTGTTGACGCACGAGATGATTATCGCGTCGCTGGCGGTACTGCTGATCTTGATGCACTTGGGCAGCGCCTTGGTGATTTGCCTCACGCTGCCACTGTCGGTGCTCGTGTCGTTCATCTTGATGCGGGTGTTCAACGTGCCCTCGAACATCATGTCGCTGGCCGGGATCGCGATCTCGATCGGCATTCTGGTCGATCAGGCGATCGTGATGGTCGAAAACGCGACGCATCATCTGACGGAGCATTTTGGCGATCGGCGGGTGACGGGAGACATTCGCGAACTGGTGATTCCGGCCTGCCGCACGGTCGGTCGCCCGATCTTTTTTTCCGTCATGATCATTTTGATCTCGTTCATTCCCGTATTTGCGCTTTCCGGACAAGAGGGAAAAACATTCCATCCGCTGGCGTTCACCAAGAGTTTTGCGATGCTCGGCGTCGCGGTGTTGTCGATCACGCTCGTGCCGGCGCTGATTCCGACGTTCATCCGCGGACGACTGCGGCGCGAGGAAGAGAGTTGGTTGGTCCGCACGCTGATCGACATCTACAAGCCGATGCTCACCTGGGCGATGCCGCATTGCAACGTCGTATTGTGGATGTTTGCGGTGCTGTTGATCATGGGCGCCGGCCTGTTTCCCTTGAACGCGCTGACGGGCTTCTCGTGGAAATTTTCGTTTCTGGCCGTGTTCGCCGTCGTGACCGTCCTGACGGTCTGGTTCATCAAGGGAGCTAGGAATCAGTTGCTGTCGTTCGTAAGTCTGGTCGTGCTCGGCCTCGTGGCCTCCGGCTTTCCGCGGATCGGCGAGCAATACATGCCGACGATCGACGAAGGCAGTATTTTGGACATGCCGGTTACGATCCCACGGGCGTCGGTGACGGAGGCCGCCGACGATCTGAAAACCCGAGACGCCATGCTGCGGCGGTTTCCCGAAGTCGAGCAGGTCGTCGGCAAAGCGGGACGAGCCGAGACACCCACCGACCCGGCTCCGCTGGAGATGGTCGAGACGATCGTCAACCTCAGACCGCAAGAGCATTGGCCGAAGCGGATGTTGACGTATCGCGATGCGCTTGCCCAAACCGATGTCGTGCTTTCAGCCTTGGAAAGCCGCCACATCGTCAAGTCCGCCGCGGACTCGGCGGTGCGGCAAAACAAGATCAACGACGCGACGATGGCCGCCCTCGGTCGATTCGATTCCCGGCTGCGGACGATGGTGCTCGGGAAATATGACCAATTCGAGCGCGAGCTGGGACTGCGGCTCACTCGGGATTTCATCGTCGAGCTGACCGATATTTTGCACGCGGCAGGCCGCTTCGCGAAGCCGCTCGATCAAACGCAAATGGTCGAGATTACCAATAAATTCTCGGGAAAATACGGACCGATCTTGGCCGTGGGCCCCGGTCAGGCGGACATCAATCAACTGCTAAAGCAAGTCGCCGAATCGCTCGATCAGAAAAGGCTCGTCGATTTGCGCGACCCAAAGCTGCTTGAGCTGCCGCGAAATGGCTTGCAGCAGGCGCTCGCTGGCGTTGGCGAGCAACTCGGCATGACACCGGCGACGCTGTTCACTTCGATGCTGACGTTCGTTCAAGATCGCCGCGCCAGCGCCTGGAGCGAAATGGTCGGCAAGTTGAATTACGAGGTATTTGACCAAGCGGTCGAGGCGTTTGATCGCTTCGCCGTCGAGGAGTTGACGTCGCCGCGCGACGATCACGGGAAAATCACCGCTGCGCCGGAGTCGGCGATTTCGGCTGCCGATTCCGAATCGCTCCGAGCCGATCTCGACAAGGAGTTCGCCCGTCGGCTGCTGCTATGGCGGAAAACCAAAGACGAAGTCGTCAAGGAGATGGACAGCGCCATTCAAATCCCCGGTTGGAGCAACATCTTCACTCAGCCGATTATCAATCGCATTGAAATGTTGGCCACCGGCATTCGCACGGAAGTCGGCGTGAAGGTGTTTGGCGCCGATCCCGATCAAATTCAAAAGGTTTCACAAGAAGTCGCCGAGACTTTGCGAACCGTGCCGGGGTCGGTCGCCGTCGTGCCCGATCAAATTCTCGGCAAAGGCTATTTGGAAATCACGATCGACCGCGAGAAGGCTGCCCGTTATGGCATCAACGTCGGCGATGTTCAAGATGTCATCGAAGTGGCGCTCGGTGGCAAGGCGATCACGTCGACCGTTCAAGGCCGCGAGCGGCATCCGATCCGTATTCGCTACGCCCGCGACGCACGCGCCGGCATCGAGCAGATCAAGAATCTGCTAATCAGCGCTTCGAGCGGTGGAGCGGCGATGGGCGCCGATCCATCGTCGTCAATGGGCGTGGGCGCGCCGGCCAAGTCGTCTGGGGCGACATCGGCCCGGCCCTTGCAAATTCCGCTGTCCAGTGTCGCCGATGTGCAAATCACCGAAGGACCCTCGGAAATCAAGAGCGAAAACGGCATGCTTCGGTCGTATGTGCAAGCCAGAGTTAACACACCCGACTTGATCGGCTACGTCGATCAAGCCAGGTTGCTGGTGGATCAGAAGGTGCGGCTGCCGCAAGGAATGCACCTGGAATGGAGCGGCGAATTCGAGCACAAAGCCCGGGCTAATCGTACGATGCGGATTGTGCTACCACTGGTGATGCTGCTGATCTTCATCATCCTGTATCTGACCTACCACGACCTGATGGACGCCGTGTTGATGATGATGGCCGTGCCCGAGGCGCTGTTCGGCGGCGTGTTTTTTCTGTGGCTGATGGGGCACAGCTATAGTGTCGCCGTGCAGGTCGGATTCATCGCTTGTTTCGGCATGGCGACGGAGACGGGCATTATCATGCTCGTCTATTTGCGAGAGGCGATCGACCGCCGCGGCGGGCTGGAAAATATCCAATCGCTCGAAGAGTTGAAGAAGGCCGTCGTCGAGGGGGCCGTACATCGGCTCCGGCCGAAGCTATTGACCGAGGGAGTGGCGATCATTGCGCTCGCGCCGATGCTCTGGGCCAGCGGCGTCGGCCACGAAGTGATCTCGGCAATGGCGGCCCCGGTGCTTGGCGGCCTGCTCATCTCCGACGAAGTCGTCGATCTGTTCCTGCCGGTCCGCTTTTATTGGGTCCGTCGCCACCGCTGGCTCAAGATGCGCGGCCTGACGGAGGAATCGTATGCGGCAGCTTCTGGAACTAACATTCCGGGACGATTGACCAATCTGAAGGCCGACCACGCGATCGTGGCCGTTGGATCGATCGACTGAGACCGAGAGGTAGATTCGGCTTCGAAAATCTTCGAACTCGCTGCCTTGAGCAATCATCGTTTGACGGCCGCGAGGAATATCTTGGCCACACAAGGACTAGCGCAACCGATTCGCGCCCTCGATGCGATCCAATTGGCGACCGCTAAGTCGTTGCATGGACGAAATCCCTTAACAGCGATCGTGGCCGCCGACAAAAAACTCTTGGCTACGGCAATGTCCCTTGGATTACCGGTTCTCGATGCGAGTCAGATAAAGAAATTTTGCGCCCCACCAGCGTTTACCCAAAATGATCGGCCTCGGTAATCGCAGTCGGCAGATCGCCGAGCGCCGGCGACTGTTGTTTCCAGGGGCTGGTTTGCCAGTTGTCCACCGGAGGCTTCGAGGGCTGGATTCTGGGAATCGCGAGCTGGAGGTGTTTTGCCAGGGCCAAAATAAACGGTTCGTAGAGAGCCCGAAGCTCCGCGATTGCGGACTGGAGATTCTGGTTGTCCGAGATTGTCGCGCCGGCTTGACGTAGCGAGTTCTGCAAGTCGGCGAGATCCTCCGCGGTCACGCGACTCGCGTCCAGCGGCAACGGCAGCGATTGGAAGATCAGGCACAAATCGACCGCCGCGTGCCGAGCCATCGCGAACGTGAGCCGGGCTTGATGGTTGTCGGCGCCGGTCGCGCCCGCGATGAGCAGGGCCGACGTGTCGAGAATTACAGTGAGCGTCGCGAGCCAAGACTGATTGTCGTGCTGCGATCGATAGAAGCTGAGCACGGGAAACGATAAATGACTCTCCAGTAGCTCCGCCGCCCAGCGCTCCCAATCGACCAGTAGCGGCCGAAGCTGAGGCAGACTTCCGGCCGCGGCGAATCGGCGGAGCAGTTCGCCGGCCGTCGGTGGCGAGCCGGCCCGGGCGTCGAGCAGCGAGATCGTGATCTCGCGCTTCGAAAAAGCTTGATACAGCACGGGCAAATAGCTAATCACCACGGCCAAGAACCCGAGACCCATGCCGGCTTCCAACATGCTCAGCGCACGACTCCAACCGGTGATCGGCAAAGCATCGCCATATCCGAGCGTGAAAAAATTCGTGCCGCTGAAATAGAAAAACGTTATGAAGCGATGGGTCTCGCCAGATGGCAACGATAGCCCGTCTCTCAGCGACCAGAACAGGATCGCGAAGCCGAAAATGAGTCCCAGCGCCCAAAGCAGCATCAGTCCGATGAGGGACAAGGGGCCAAAGCACCCGAGAATTCCATTGCGTCGTCGTCCGGCGGGATAGAGTCTTGCGAACGCTCGCCAGACCACCCAGGCGGATCGGTAATAGATCCGCGCCAAGCGAAATCCGTGCGTGACGCGGCGGGGCAGCAGCATCACCTCAAACGTATCGACCAACACGATCAGAATCACCAGCAGCGCGACGATGATTCCTAGCCAGGCCATGATTGCAGCTCTCATGCCTCGCCGTTTCGACGGTCGATGAAGTGGAACATTAAATCGCGCAAATCGTCGCCAATAAATGACTCATTAGTGGAAATCAGCGTCGATTAATGTTCCCCGAAATTCGTTACGAGTGCATCCGCGGCTGGTCGTCGCCGCGAGCGATGATTTGGGCCTCGGCCCGCGCCAGCGATTCAAGACGCGAATGCACAGTTTCTTCGCTCGCGAACAGCTTGGCAAGTCGCACGTAGATGCTGTGATGCCGGGCTTCGCTCTCGAACAAAGTATCGTAGAATGCCGCCAGTTCCCGGTCGGGCAATCGCGCGCGTAGCATACCGAACCGTTCGCACGAGCGAGCTTCGATCAGTCCGGCCACCAGCAGCCGATCCACGGCCCTGTCGGGTTCTTGCTTCGAGACCAGCGCCGCCAACTGCCCGCCGTAGTTGCTGGGGTTGATCCGGCGGAAGCGAATCCCTCGGCGATCCAGCAAATCGAGCACCAATTGAAAGTGCTGGAGCTCTTCGGTGACGATGGCCGGCAGTTCGCGGCAAATTTCCGATCGATCGACGTAGGCGAAAATCAGGTTGAGCGCCGCGCCGGCGGCCTTCTTTTCGCAGTGTGCGTGATCGATCAACAGCAGGTCGGGATGGCCGATGACTTGGTCGAGCCAACGCTCGGAAGTAGCGGATTGAAGGTTGAGCATGACGGGACGCGAGGGAGTTGAGCGGGAGACGGGCGTCATGTACTGGGACAGGGGGCGAAAGCCCCCTGTCCCAGACGCACTATTTGACAACGGACGTTTTTTTCAAGTTCGCCCCCAACTCGACTGCACTGCGTTTCACCTGATCAACACGAGGCGAACCGAGCACATTTTCGGCGGCCGGCGTCTTGAGCGTTCCGACGACTTCCGTCATGCAACTGGCCCCGATCTCCGCCAAAGCGCCTGGCAGCGCATCCAAAATCTCCATCGAAACGGTCGGCCGATAAAAATTCGCCGTTCCGATCTGCACGGCCGTCGCTCCGGCCACCAGAAATTCCATGACGTCGTCGATCGTGGCGATTCCGCCGATCCCAATGATCGGAATCCTGACATGTTGGGCGACTTCATAGACGGCCCGCAGGGCGATCGGCTTGATTGCCGGCCCGCTCAATCCGCCAATGACGTTGCCGAGCATCGGCCGTCGCCGTCGCCAGTCGATCGCCATGCCGGGACAGGTATTGATCAGCGATACGGCGTCGGCGCCCGCATTGGCGGCGGCCCGCGCGATAGCCGAAATATCCGAGGCGCTGGGCGTGAGTTTGGCAATGATCGGCCGCGAGGTGGCCTGCCGCGTTTTCGCGACAACCGACTCGCACTGCCGCTCGTCCTTGCCAAAATCGGCGCCGTGACTGACGTTGGGACAAGAGATATTGAGCTCGATCGCCGCCACGCCGTGCGCTTGATCCAGCCGCGCCGCCATTTCGGCGAATTCGTCGGCCGTCCGCCCGGCGATGCTCACAATGATCGGCGAGCCCACCGTCGCCAGATACGGCAGATGATGGGCAATAAACGTCTCGATCCCGTCGTTATCGAGCCCGATGGAATTGAGCATTCCGGCCGGCGTCTCGATCGTTCGCCAAGGGGCGTTGCCCTTGCGTGGGTCGCGAGTGATTGTCTTGGGCAGAATTCCGCCGAGCCGCGCGAGATCGACCAAACCGGCCATCTCGCGCGCGTATCCAAACGTGCCGGAGGCCACCAAAATCGGATTCGCCAGCCTCAGCCCGCCCAATTGAACGGCCAAATCAGCGGCGGGAGGAGAAGTCACGAATCGTTACTCGGCGGCGCGAAACAAGAAATCATACATGGTCGTCGCTCCGAGCCAATGTATCCGCTCATCGATGCGGCGACAACGTGCCGCCAACAAGCAACTGCACCGCTGGCCCGGCCGATTACTTCTTCACCTTCGGCGTCCTGGGTATCGGCGCTTTCTTTTCCGGCGCGACCTTCGGCATCACGGGATCGGCGGACGGAACGTCGGCTTTGGGCTTCGGCACGGCCTTGGGCGCCGGTTCCGCTTTGGGCTTATCCGGATCGTCGCTCGGCGCGGCTTTCGGCTTGGCTTTCGGCGCCTCCTCCACGGCCTTCTCCGGCTTGGGCGGCAAGTAATTCTCAGGTTTCTCGAGCTGCGTCTCGTGCAGGCACTGAATCAATCCCGATTCACTGGTCAAATAAATGCGATCGGTCTGCTCGTTCGCCATCGGCAAGCACAGCGACGGCATGGCCATCGAATCGATCGTCGCGCCAGTCTTGGCGTTGAGGACCAAAAGGTGACCGAACTCGTCGGCGGCGTAAATCTTCGTCGGGCTGGCCGCCAAGAAAAATTTGGGCGCCGGATTGATCCATTGCTGATGCCCGTCCGACATCGCCCCGCGGAAGAGGCCCCCGTCTTCGAGAACCGCGAATACGGCCGTGCGAATCGGGACGGGCGGTTGGCGAATCGCCGACCCGACCGTCTGTTTCCAGAGCACGTCGCCCGTGGTGGAGTTGATCGCATACAGATAGCCGTCGACCGAACCCGCGAAAACCACCGGATCGTGAGAGGTCGCCGCCGCGGTGATGGGTCCGGTCGTCTCGACGCGATACCGCACATTGATCGATTTGGGTTGCGTAATATGCACGACCCCCCGCGCCGAGGCCCAAGCGATTCGCTCGCCCACCGCGATCGGCGGCGTCTCGTCGAGTCCGGACGACGCCATAAAGAGCGGCGAAACCTTGCTGTCGTAGGTCGGATAGCATTCGAGTTGGCCATCGACGTTGGGGACGATGACCATATTGTCGGTCACCAGCGGTCCGCTCGACGGAGCGCCGCGGAGGCCGACCTTCCATTCGACATTGTTTTTTGGATCGACGTACGCCGAGCCGTCGGCGCGATTGAGCAGATACAGAGCCGAGCCGTTGACCACGGCGACCACTTTGTCGTTTCGCTCGGACAGCGCCTTGTCCGATTTGTCGCTTTCGTGGCCAAGCAGCTTGTCGATCTCCGAACGATTGTCTTTGAGATCGGCCGGCCTGCCGTTGGCGCCGGGGCGCTGCGAGGGGAGCCGCGCGTCGCCGACCTCGGCCGACCACGCGAGATGGCCCGATTCCGTGTCGAACGCATAGACCATGGCGGAGCTGGTTTGCACGAGCAGCAGTCCTTCGTCCTGCACGATGAAATTGACTCTCGACCGGCCGTTGGCGACGGGAACCTGCGCATACCAGGCTCGGGTCAGCCCGTGCCGCTCGGCGACCTGTTGCGGAAACAAGAGGTCCTTGGCATCGGCAGCCCGGGCGGCGCTTTCGCTCGCCAGCGTCGCGGCCAGGACCAATACGGCTGGCGCGATCCAATCGCCAAAAAGTCGACAGCTCACGGGATTCCGCCAATCGCGATTTAACATGGAAGTGCCTTTCGCCGAAAATATCTGCTGACGCCCCTAGCGGGGCTTTAGGTTCAATCTATCTTAATTGGTCGAGCGGCGATTTGGTATCAAGGGAGGGGGATTTCTCATGACCGCTTAGCTTGATTTTGCCAGGCATAATAGCCCGAAGCGTCAGCGAGGATTCGTGGACGTTCAGACAAAAAGCCTCGCTGACGCTTCGGGTTGGTATTAGATGGGAGACCGATTTTGGCACTTCGGATAGATTATCCCCCTGGCCGTTGGTAAAACGGGTGCTGCCCAATACCAGCGGAGCCGGCAGGCGCGGTTCGATACCAGCCTCAGGCAGTTCCGGCGAGTCGTCGACTTCGGTATCTGCTTTGCTCTCTCCGCGACATCCCATGCGACAGCCCTCCGAAAACCGCCGGCCGATTCGCCGGGCCAAGAACGTCTTCAACCGCCTGGTCGAAGACACGTTTATCCAACGAGCCAGTTCCGACGAATATCGAACTCGCGTTCGCAACGTCTACGCTGGCCCCAAGGGCGCCATTCTTGCCACATGCAGTTTGATTTCGCTGCACAAGCCACTCGGAGAGCGCCTGCTACGCGAGCGAAAGTTCGATCTTAGCGGCTGCCAAGAAATCCTCGACGTCGGCAGCGGCGCCGGACAGATCGCCGGGCATCTGATCAAGTACGCCGATCCGAATGCCAGACTCACTTGTTTTGATCTGTCACCCGAGATGCTGCGGCGGGCGAAAAAGCTGCTCAAATCCGAGCGCCCTCGGTTCCTGATCGCCGATCTATCCCAGTTGCCGTTCGCCGACGAGACGTTCGATTGCGTCACGTGCGGTTATGTGCTGGAACATCTGCCCGACGCTCGGGCCGGATTGGCGGAGTTGGCCCGCGTGATGACTCCCGGCGGCAAGATGCTGCTGCTCACGACGGAAGACAGTTTTGGCGGCGCCTGGACGAGCCGCGTCTGGTGCTGCCGGACCTACAACCGTCAAGAGCTCTACGGGGCCTGCCGCGACCTGGGGCTAATCCCGCACAAGGAACTTTGGTTCACGCCAGTTCACAAGCTATTCCGCGCCGGCGGGATTTGCGTGGAATTGCGGAAGGAATGAGAAGGGTCGTGGCGGGTGGCGGGTGGCGGGTGGCGGGTGGCGACGGAGAGTGGTGGGTGAAGACGCCCGGTGACGAGCCGAGGACACATCCAGTCCCAGTCGCCCATAGTTTTGTTAGGACCTTTAATACTACAGCGCTAACTTTTGCCCCATCCGCAACGAGGCAGACCGGTCAGGCGGATGCCCAGCGCGGCGAGTTTCTTGCGGGTCGTTCGGGTGTGGCTGCGGCGCGCTGCGGCATTGCGCCGCTGCGTGTACGCGAG
>JBBQWR010000008.1:0-134654 GCA_038210495.1 Pirellulales bacterium | reverse complement strand
TCGCAAAGGCGACGGCGAACCCGGCTGGATCACGATCTGGCGGGGCATGGATAAACTCCTCCTTGGCGTCCGTGGTCATCGAGCCATGAAAAAAAGATGTGGGTAATTACAAGGGCTGGAGGCGCTTCGCCGAAGCCCCGGTTGGTGGACGCCAACTTTGCCCCGAACCGCGACTTCAAACCTTCGTCATTAGAGCTTCGTCATTAGGCAATGAGTCATTTCCACGCGGCCTTTATCGTATCAGCCCGCGGGCGCGCAGGTAACTCAGCACCAGCTGGTCGACCGGCAGATCGTTGCGGGCGAGCAAGTACGACATTCCCCGGCGATTGCAAAAGGTCTTCGCGCCATCGACAAACGCGGCCAGCGTGCGGCGGTAGCGGGCCAAGAGCGGGGCGCTGACGGTGATCTCCGCCGAATCGCCGTCCTCGCAGTCCACGAGGCGCAAGTCCCCTTTGATGGCGGGCTCGACTTCTTCGACGCTGAGCATCTGGATGACATAAACGTCCATCTGCTGCGCGATGAGATACCGCAGAGCCGACTCGTAGCCTTGCTTGTCCATCAGATCGGTGATCAGGACCAGGATTCCTTTGCCCGAGTTGCGGATGCAAAAGTTCTTGACGCCGCTGGCGAGCGAGGCGGTTTGGCTCGGCTGGATGGCGTCGAGTTGGGCGAGCATCCGCCACAGGCTCTGCCGGCCGCGATAGACGGGCGCACGCTCGCGCGCCGGTTGCCCCAGCGTTTCGATCCGCACCCGATCGCCGCGGGCCAGACCGATAAAACTCAGCGCCGCTGCCAGTTGCTTGGCACAATGCAACTTGGTCGGATCGCCAAAACCCATCGATGGGCTGGCGTCGACGAGGGCATAGAAATGCAAATCCTCTTCTTCGAGGAACATCTTCAAGAACAGCCGATCGAGCCGGGCGTAGGTATTCCAGTCGATGAACCGCAAGTCGTCGCCGGGCACATAGCCGCGAAAATCGGCGAACTCGACGCTCTGCCCCTTCCGTTTGCTGCGACGCTCTCCCTTCATGCGGCCACGAAAAATTTTTCGGCTGACGAGTTCGAGCCGCTCGAGTTGGGCCAATAGCTCTGGGCCGAGTAGATCGGTGGATGCAAGGCGGGTTACTTCGGTGTGATATTTTACAGGCACGAATTCAACACCGGGAAGTTTAGGGCGAATGTCGCCGAGATTCAGCGCTTTGCGGTGGATTGAAGCGGACAGGCGCGGCGGATTCGACATCTATGTCCGCCCCGTAGACGACAAGGCTGTCGCCGTTGACGTCCACGATCGTCGGGCAACTCTTGACGAAGTGCTTCACCAACGATTTGAGGAGCGCAATCTCCGTGGCCATGATCGTCGATGGGCGGCGTTTTCGGATCGTAACCATTGCCGTGGCGGGATCCTCGCAAATCTCGAATTCCGGCGGCCACCGTGTGGCGGCGTTTTCGCCAAGCTTCTTGGCACAATAAAATTTCGGCTTGCCGGTCTTCGTCTTGCCCTCAAGCACATAGTAAACATCGCCGCGGCGGTTGAAGTTATTCTACCGTCATTGGTCTCAATTCCGATAGTTGTTCGATGAAGGCTAGTGATGCGTCAATGTCGATTTGGCGATTTGTGTGCCACTAGCTCAGCCAATACCCCCCGCGCTGGCAGAGCCAGCGGCACACGTCAATTTACGTTTGAGACCGCACTGGTAACGGTGGTCACAATAAACTCTCCAGCAGCAGCCGCATCTTCCGCAGCTCGCCGACTTGGTCGACGTCCGGCACGGGCTCGATCAAGACCGACAGCGCTCGGTTGTAATGCACCATGGCGAGCTGCGTGATCAATCGGCCGTATTCGATTTCTCCTTGGCCGACGCGGACTTGGAACTTGTCCTTCCGCGTGTCGCGCAGATGCGTGTGATAGACGTGCTTGAAAACCTGGTCGTAGTTGCCACCTTTATGCGGTCCGCAGATGAAGTGGCTCGGGTCGAGCGTGATGCCCAGCCCCTTGACGTTGTTGCACAGCACGACGGCCGTCTCGGGGTCTTGCGTGATCTTGCCGACTTCGGTCTTCACGCCGACCATGACGCCGTCTTGAGCGGCGATGCGGACTAGTTCACGGAGCCGCTCGATCTCGGCGTTGAACGGCGTGCCGAGCTCGGCGCCTGGGACGCAGATCGTCATCACCTTGGTCGCTTTGGCCAGCCGGCAACAAGCCGCGAACTGCTTGTAGTAATCGTCGCCCGGGGCGATGTCGACCGAATAGGCGGCGGGGGTCAGCCGATAGGTGTCGCGGCACTTGGCCACGGTCTCGTCGAACTTCGCCTGCACGGTCGAGGGTTTCAGCCCATTGCCGTATTCGTTGACGGCGATTTCGACGCTGGTGAACTCCAGGCCGACCAGTCGCTGGAGTGCGTCATCGAGCGACAGTTCGGGAAAGCACGCGGTGGAAGCAGTGACAAACACGCGGGAAACTCCTTTTTCGTCCGATAAATCTATCCGAAATTGACCACGGCCTAGCTTACCGCCATTAGCGCCCGTCTGGCAACACCGCTAGCGCGCAAACGATAGCCCGCGCAGCCCGGTTACCCGGCGCCCCTTGTGTGGGCCTGTGATATCCGGGGCAGGGGACGCTCGTATCCGGCGGGTTGACCCGACTGCGCGGGCTACTTAGAGTGAACATTCGCGGTTAATCCAGCCTCTTTTCGCTGCTCGCCATGCTCGCCAAACGGGTCATTCCCTGTCTCGACGTCGATCGCGGACGCGTGGTCAAGGGAACCAAGTTCCTGAACCTGCGCGACGCCGGCGATCCGGTCGAAGTGGCCATGCGCTACGAGAGTGAAGGGGCCGACGAACTGGTCTTTCTCGACATCACCGCCAGCCACGAGGGGCGCGATATTGTCCTTGATGTCGTCCGTCGCACGGCCGAAGTCGTGTTCATGCCGCTCACGGTCGGTGGCGGCATTCGCGGCATCGACGATATTCGCGATTTATTGAACGCCGGCAGCGACAAGGTCTCGATCAATTCGGCGGCCGTTCGCGATCCGGATTTCGTGCGCCAGGCCGCCAAGCGATTCGGCAGCCAATGCATCGTCGTGAATATCGATCCCAAGCGAGTCCAGAAAGACGGGCAGACCCTGTTCGAAGTGCATATCAACGGTGGGCGTGTCGGCACGGGGCTAGAGACGGTCGCCTGGGCCCGAGAGGTCGAGCGACTGGGCGCCGGAGAAATCGTGCTCACCAGCATGGATGCCGACGGCTCTCAGAATGGATATGATTTAGAAATCACCGCCGCGGTGAGTCGAGCCGTCTCGATTCCCGTGGTCGCCAGCGGCGGGGCGGGGCGGCCCGAACACTTATGCGATGCGATCCTGCTGGGCCATGCGGACGCCGCGCTCGCGGCCGGAATTTTCCACTTCGGGCAGTACACGATCGCAGAGGTCAAACGGCAAATGCAGGCCCGAGGCATTCCGGTCCGGATGCCATCGACTCGTAACGTAGCATGATTGTGAGAAACGCTAACTTAACGAATTGTGGCTGGCTAGGGCTGGCCCGAAGGGAAGCCCGGGTAGCCTGCTCTCGAAGTCGCAACCACTCTCCAGGGCTTCGGCGAAGAGGCCTCCAGCCCTGGCCACCCGGACTATCTTTAGCAGTTCTGAGCAGCGACTGGCTGTGTTCTGCGGACTGGTCGATCAGAGATATGGGGCAGTCTTCGAATATCACACCGGCAGCGGTCAATCTATGAATCCCGATCGAACCAGCGATGCCGCCGGAGGCAACGGCGACGATGACCGATTCCTCGTCAAACGGCAGGAACTGGAAATCGACAAGCTGTTTCGCGCGCTCGTCAAATTGAGCGGCAGCGATCTGCATCTCAAGGTCGGCCGGCCTCCCTACGTTCGTGTCAATGGCTCGCTCCGCCCGATGAACCGTGGGCCGCTGGACGATGCCGAGGCCGTGCGGATGATTATGCCGCTGATGACCAGTCTCCGCCGGGCCATGCTCGACGACACGGGAGGCGCCGACTTCGCCCACACGGTCGACGTCGATGGCGACACGTGGCGGTTTCGAATCAACGTCTTGCAGCAGCAGGGACACTTGGGCCTGGTCGCGCGGCGGGTCAACCGCTTCATTCCCGACTTCGCCAGTTTGAACCTGCCTCCGATCGTCGAAGAGTTGTGCAAATACGATCAGGGCATGGTGCTATTGGCCGGCGTGACCGGCTCCGGCAAAACGACGACGATCGCGTCGATGCTCAACTACATCAACGCTAATTACCGCAAGCACATCCTCACGCTCGAGGACCCGATCGAGTTCACGTTCACCGAAGACAAGTGCCTGATCAATCAGCGCGAGATCGGGGTGGACGTGAAAAACTTTGAGCTAGGCATGAAACACGCCGTTCGCGAAGATCCCGACGTCATGCTGGTCGGCGAAATGCGCGATCGCGAGACGTTCGCCACCGCGATCCAGGCGGCCGAGACGGGCCACTTGGTATTCGGCACGATTCACGCGGCAAGCGCCCCGGCCACGATCGGTCGTATCCTGGATCTGTTTCCTCAAGAAATGCATCCCGCCCTGCGGAGCGCGATCGCCTTCAACATGCGCGGCATCATGTCGCAAAAGCTGCTGCCCTCGATCAAGCCTGGCGTCGGGCGCGTGCCGGCGGTGGAGATCTTGCTGTTCAATGCCACGACGAAAAAACTGATTCTCGAAGAGCGGGACGAGAAGCTGTCGGATCTGATTCGTATGTCGGCCCGCGATGGGATGCAAGATTTCACACAAAGTTTGAAAAGCCTGGTCGATCAGGACTTGATCGATCGCTCGGTCGCCCTCGAGGTGGCTCCGAATGTGGAGGCCCTGAAGATGGCTCTCAAAGGCATCGACGTTTCGCAACCTGGAATTCTTTGATGGCTCGCATTTGGAAAGCTTTTCCCGCCTTGGCGCTCCCGCCGGCTGCGCTCTTGGTGTTGGCCGATGCACAATCGGCGCTGGCCGATTGGCCGGCCTCCAGCGAGCGGTTCAGTCGCGGGCCGGGCGGCTATCTCAGCACGTTCAAGATTTTGCTCGTCTGGTTTGTCTTTCTGCTGTGGGTTCGGACAGCCGATCAGATCAGCCAAGACGTGCAGCGGATGAAGATGAGCTACGTGCTCTGGAATTCCGTGATGGTGTTGCCGTTCATGCTGGCGATGGTCTTGGTTTGGGAGTTGCCGCTGTTTGGGCTGTCGTACTTTTTGCTGCTCGTTGCCTATGGGGCGCCGCTGGGAACCTATATTTATTTCCGCAACGCGGCCGTGTCCGCCGAAAAGCGAATCCTTACGCCCGATCATCTCCGGCACTGGTTTTCCGGGCAGCTCAAACGGGTCGGCGTCAAAGTCAAATTGAATGAGAAAGGGGAGAGTCGTTCGGATGGCCCACCCGTCGCGTTTACCGCCAAGGGCGCCAAGACCGATCGCGAGAATACGGCCAACATGCTGCTCGCGCGGCAGTCGCAAGGCTATGCGGAGGCCCGGTCGTTGATTGCCGACTTGATGGACAACCGGGCCGACTCGACGATGCTCGACTACACGCAGGCCGAGGTGGCCATTCGCTATCAGATCGACGGCGTTTGGCACAACAATCAGCCCCGCGAACGGGCGGCCGGCGACTTGATGCTCCAAGTCTTCAAGAAACTCGCGAATCTGAACATCAACGAACGTCGGGCGAAACAAGAGGGCGCCTTCGGCTTCGAATACCGCGGCGCCAAACGGACCTGCCGGTTCGTCAGCCAGGGGGTCGAGACGGGCGAGCGAGTCGTAATGCAATGCGCCGACACGACGGACAAGATGTGGGCCCTGCCCGACTTGGGCTTGCGCGACAAACTGATCGAGCAGCTAAAGGAAGTTCTGGAAAAGCCGAAGGGGATTGTGCTGTTCTCGTCGCTGCCGGCCGGCGGACTCACGGTGACGATCGACACGGCGGTGCGATCGCTCGACCGGTTCATGCGCGACGTGGTCGCCGTGGAGGCGGCCGGTCGCCGCGAGCACGACGTTCAGAACATCCAGGTCACGACGTTCAACGAGGCCGAAGGAGAGACGGCGCTCACGGTGCTTCCCAAGCTCATCCGCTCGTATCCAAACGTGCTGGTGGTTCGCGATCTGCCGGACGCCATGACGGTCGAATTTCTGATCGAGCAGGTCGGCGAAGAGCGGCTGAGTCTGTGTGGTATTCGAGCCCGCGAGGCGGCCGAGGCGCTGCTGCGAATGCTGATGCTAAAGGTCCCGGCAGCGAAATTCGCGCCGGCGGTCACGGCGGCGGTCAACGTGCGGCTGATCCGCAAATTGTGCGAGGCCTGCAAGGAAGCCTATCCGCCGCCTCCCGAGACGCTCAAGGCGCTGGGCATTCCGGCCGGCCGGGTCGAGGCGTTTTATCGTCCGTTCCAGCCGCAGCCCGACCAAAAACCGCCGCCCCCCTGTCCGGCATGCCGCGGCGTGGGTTATGTCGGACGAACGGGTATTTACGAATTGCTGATTGTCGACGACAGTGTTCGCCAAGCCCTCACGACGACCCCGAAGCTCGAAGCGGTTCGTCTCGCCGCCCGCAAAGCCGGCATGCGCACGCTTCAAGAAGAAGGGATCGTCCTTGTCGTCAAAGGAGCAACCTCGCTGGCGGAGCTTCAGCGCGTTTTGAAATCTTGATCGATCCTGGAATTGCGCCCCGTCCGAACGCCGCATGAATGCGGCGGCTAAAGTTTTTTTAACTCCCGACCTCCGACTCCCGTCTCCCGACTTCTTCCCCCCATGTCCTCCATCCTTCCGCTGCTGCTGCTGGTCGTCTTCTTCGCCTCCGTGGCGATGATGGCCAGCGAGGGTCTCTGGTCGAGCGCCATCATGCTGGTCAACGTGATGACCGCGGCCCTACTGGCGACTAACTACTTCGAGCCGCTCGCCAATTGGATCGAGCTCAAGGATCAGTCGTGGAAGTACGTGCTCGACTTTCTCTCGATTTGGCTGATTTTCTGCGGCACGCTCGTCGTCCTTCGGCTGGCGACCGACAAAGTCTCGCGAGTGAAAGTCAAATTTAAGCTGCCAGTCGAGTGGGCGGGCGGAGTTTTTTTCTCGGCTTGGGTGGGCTGGATCATGGTCTGCTTCACGCTCTTTTCGCTGCACACGGCGCCGCTCGCCCGTAACTTCTTGTTTGGCGCGTTTCAAGAAGACCCGAAGAGCGACATGTTCTTTGGCCTCGCGCCGGATAAAGTTTGGTTGGCCTATGTGCATACCACGTCGATCGACGGGGGATTGGCCAAGGGGCGCGAGGAGAATCAGTCCGCCGATACCAATGTGTTCGATCCCCGGGCCGAGTTCATTCTGAAATACGGCACGCGGCGTCAGGCCTTCGAGAAGGTCGAGGACATCCGCGTCCGTCCGGATCAGTGATGCCGCTCGATCGTGTCCTCAGCGACTAAACTACCGCCCATTGGCCTGACATCCGACCGTATGCTAACACTCGTTACTGGCGCAACCGGAATGGTCGGCAACAATGTCGCGCGGTTGCTGACCGCCCGGGGCGACAAGGTGCGCGTGCTGGTTCGCCAGCAAACCAACGTGCCGTCGCTGGCTGGGCTGCCGCTGGAGATTGCGCACGGCGACATTCGAGATCAGGCCTCCGTGCAGGCGGCGATGGCCGGCGTGACGCATGTCGTGCATGCGGCTGCCGAAGTGCGGATCGGCTGGACTGGAATGCAGTCGCAGCGCGAGATCAATGTGCGCGGGACGCAGCTCGTCGCCGGGGCCGCTCGGGCCGCCGGCGCCCGGATGGTCTATGTGTCGAGCGTCAACGCATTGGGGCTGGGCTCTCGCGCCACGCCGGGCAACGAAGACTCGCCGCCGGTCGGCTCGGTGCCCTGCCCCTATGTGATCACCAAGCGCGAGGCCGAGCGAGTCCTGCTCGCCGAAGTCGCCGCCGGGCTCGATGCGGTGATCGTCAATCCCGCGTTCATGCTCGGGCCTTGGGATTGGAAACCCTCGTCGGGCAAGCTGCTATTGGAAATCGCCAGCGGCTGGGCGTTGATGGCCCCCCCCGGCGGCAACGACGTATGCGACGTGCGCGACGTCGCGGCCGGAGTCCTCGCAGCGCTCGACCGTGGCGCTACCGGCCGGCGATATATCCTCGGGGGCGAACCGCTCTCGTTCGTCGAAATCTTCCGCATGTTGGCCGAGATCACGGGAGTGCGTCCGCCGGTGCGGAAAGCTCGCTGGCCGGCCCTGTGGGTCATCGGCAATTGGGGAGATTTGCGGACGGAGATCACCGGCCGCGAGCCGGCGACCAACAGCGCCGCCGTGGCCATGTCGGCGCTCGAGCATCATTATTCCTACGCGCGCGCCGCGGCCGAACTCGGCTATCGACCTCGACCAGCGCGTGAGGCGGCGGAGGCGGCGTGGGACTGGTTTAAGACGCATGGATATGTGAAAGCCGCCCGCCAACGAAAGATTGGAAGTTGAGCACGCAGGCTGCTTCGGCCCTTCATGGTTTTCTGGACTACGCTATAATCTCATCTGCGGCGCTCCAACAATCCTTCATCGCTCTCGAACGCAAACGTCCGCCCATCATGGAAAAAGAATTCAGCGACCGCGTCCACGCTCTGCACGATCGGATCGTCAAACTCCGGGACTCTCTTTGACTACGCTACCAAGCAATCGCAAGCCGCGGCCATCGAAGGCCGCATGGCTGAGCCCGACTTCTGGAACAACCAAGAGCGAGCGCAAGCCACGGTCGGCGAACTCAAGGGGCTGAATTCCGTCATCAAGCCGCTCGAAGAAGCGATGCGCGCCGATCAGGAGTTGGCGACGCTGGCCGAATTGGGCGCCGAGGACGACAGCTTCTTGCCCGAGCTGCGATCCGCGCTCGATCGGACCGAAAAGCAGATCGACGATCTGGAGATCAAATCGCTGCTCAACGGTCCCCACGATGGCAATCCGGCGATCCTCTCGATCAACGCCCGGGATGGTGGCACCGACGCCAACGACTGGGCCGAAATGCTGCTGCGGATGTATTCCCAGTGGGCCCAGAAGCAAGGTTATTCGGCCGAACTGCTCGACCGCCAAGACGACGGCGTGGCGGGTATCCAGAGCGCGACGATCGCGATTCGCGGACCGATGGCCTATGGCTATCTCAAAGGCGAGACCGGCATGCATCGGCTGGTGCGGATCAGCCCGTTCAACGCCGAAGGCAAGCGGCAAACGAGCTTCGCGGCGGTAGACGTCTCGCCCGAGGTTCCAGAGGATGCCGAGGTCGAGCTTCGCGACGAAGACATTCGCGAAGACGTTTTTAGGGCCAGCGGCGCCGGCGGACAGCACGTCAACAAGACCTCGAGCGCGATCCGGCTCACGCACTTTCCCAGCGGTATCGTCGTCCAGTGCCAAGCCGAACGGAGCCAGCACAAGAACCGGGCGACCGCGCTGAAAATGCTTCGCTCTCGATTGGCGCGCCGGGAAGAAGAGCGACGCGAAGCCGAGCAATTCGCTAAATACAAACAGCAGGCCAAGACCGGTTTCGGCTCGCAAATTCGCAATTATTTTCTGCACCCCGATCAGCGCGTGAAGGACCAGCGCACCGGCCACTACGTGGGCAGTTTTCAAAGCGTGCTGGATGGCAATATTCAGGGCTTTCTGGATGCTTATCTGCAATGGCGCGTAGGCGCGAAGCCCGGGGACGGCAAATCGCCTGAGACTTCCAAGGGGGCGGACGACGATGAATAGCGTCTGCCTTACCGCCGCGGATCGAGTGCGCGTCGTGTTTCGCCGCGAGGAGGACCGATGGATGCACGCGATCGAGATTAACGCCAGCGGCCACTGGCGGCGGGCTTTGGAGTCGATCGAGGGCACGCCGGCCGACGATTGGCCGCCGAGCCCCGCGCTTCAGAATCTGAACCAATCGGATTTGCCCGATGGCTCGCGCGGCGTGCTCTTGGTTGGAATGGCGGGCAAAAGCCATTGGTCCGCGGCAATCACGGCCGATGCCGCCAATGGACTTTTGAAGTTCGATATCGCCTGTCGCGCCGGCGCCGCGCCGGATCATTTGGGTAGCGCTTATCGGATCATCGATGTCGGACTATTCGCGGCGCCGCCGACCGATTGGCTAAGCGTTTGCAGTCCGTCGGCCGACGGACAATGCGTTTTTAGCGAAACGCCCGAACTGCTCACGATTCACGTCGAGAGTCGCTCGACCGACTTGCCCCACACGTTCCGCTGGCAATACAGCATCCAACTGCCGATGGACGAGAAGCCGGCGCGTTAGTCCTTGTGGGAACTACGGCCAGCCTGATAAAAGCTAATCAGCGCCTATCTAATATTGAAATCACCGGCAAGGTTTATCCATGAGCGAAATCACGATTCGTATGCGACCCAACGGCCCGATGGTCATTGAGGGCCCGGGCTTGGCCGAGGGACAAGTCAAGATATTCGATCATCAGGGGAACCTGTTCACGCTGCCGGCGAACAAGCCGGTCATCGCGCTGTGCCGCTGCGGTCAGTCGGCCAGGAAACCGTTTTGCGATGGCGCCCACAAAAATTGCGGCTTCATCGCCGAAGAGATCGCCGCCCCGCCCGCGCCGCCGATCGCGTAGGTGACGGGGGAGCGTAAGCTCCCTGTCCCGGACGTCCAAAATCGAATGACGAAATACCCAATGTATATTCATTGACTCATGACGAAGCACGAATGACGAAGGTTTGAGATTGAGCGCAGCGAGCGCCACAAGTTTTAGCGACAAATGCCGGTTCGAGCCAGCGTCGTTCGTCATCTAAACATTCGTCATTGGTTAGACATTCGGGCTTAGTCATTCGTTATTCCCGCCCCTCTCGAGTCCACCGTTTGTCCGCCGCGCCGCACACCCGACCTAGCTGGCAATTGCCGTCCGGCGTGACTCGCGGCGTTTGGGAATACGCCCAGGCCGAGCATATCGCCCAGGATTACGACGAGTATTTTGCCCACAACCGGATGTTCGAGTTGGACGAGGCGGTGCTTGCCCGAAGCTTTCCGACGCCGGGAGTCGTCGTCGATTTGGGCGCCGGGACCGGTCGGGCGCTCGTGCCGCTGGTGCGGCGTGGGCATCGGGGCGTAGCCGTCGATCTGTCGCGCGAGATGCTCGATGTGATTCGCGACAAGGCGGACGAGGAGTCGCTTTCGATCGACCGGGTGTGCGCCAATCTCGTCGAGCTCGGTTGTCTCGCCGACGCCTCGGCCGATTATTGCATGTGCCTATTCAGCACGCTCGGAATGATTCGCGGCCGAGACAACCGCGGGCGGGTGCTCGATCACACGCGGCGAATTCTCAAAACGGGCGGCATGTTTGTCATTCATGTGCATAACCTCTGGTACAACCTTTACGATCCGGGCGGACCGTGGTGGCTGCTCAAGAATTTGTGGCGAGCCATAGTGCGCCGCGACATCGAAGCGGGCGATAAATTCTTCGATTACCGCCTGATCCCCAACATGTTCCTGCACGCCTTTCGCCGCCGCGAGTTGCTCGGCGCCCTGCGGCGCGCCGGCTTCCGCGTCACCGAATTGATTCGCCTCGATCCGCGCCGGCATCAGCCGCTTCGCTGGCCGTGGCTGCTGGGCGACCTGCGCGCGAACGGCTGGATCGTCGTTTGCAAGTCAGTGTGATGTACCGCACGTTTATTGACTTCGCACAGCTGCGCAACCAAGATAATGCACGTTGCGCGGGGCGGGACGCCTAGCGCAATCCGTGTTAAACTGATAGGCGGCGCCAGGGATCTTCGTACGCATGACGATTGCCGAGCCGCCTATTGTCGCGACAGACTTGGCCTGCGCATCCAATGAAGGCGCAGTCGGTCTGGCGCTCGGTGGCGTCGCGCGTTCGACGCGCTCGGCGCTGATCGTCGTCTACGCCGGCTATTGCGTCCGGTATCTCTCGCTCATCATTCTGATCCCGTATTATGGGCGGGTGCTCGGTATCACCGAGTACGGCAAAGTGCTTACGGCCATGTCGCTTATGGGCGTGATCTGGATGTTGGTGAACTACGGTTTTTCGCCGGTCGGAAGTCGGAACGTGGCCGGCGTCGGCGATCGCAAGAAGGTGGCGGCTGAAATTGGCCGCCACATCCACGCCCGGTTGCGGCTGCTGGGCTTGGCCTTGCCAATCGGCGCCGCGGCAATCGTGGCGTCGCCTGTGCTGCGCGTCGAGCCCGCGCTGGGGGTGCTGGCGATCGTCATCGGCGTTTTGTCCGCATTCAACTTGGGTTGGTATTTTCAGGGCACGCAGCAATTCACCCGGTCGATCCTGCTTGAGGTCGCCGTTTTCGTCGTCAACGTCGTGCTCGTCTTGTGTTTGGTCAAGCGGCAGAGCGACGGGATTTATGTGCTCGTTTCGCTAGCCGTGGCCAACGCCGTGGTGTTGGTGGTGGCCTATGCAACCGTGCTGCGCCAGTTGAACGGTCGGTGGCCCCGGCTGTGCGGAGCGGGCTCGCTGGTCCGTGAATCGACATCGCTATTCTTGCTCGGAGTCGTGCCGACGATCACGCTGATCGCGTCGTCCTACTTGCTCAGTCTGATCGTCGGCGCCCAGCACGGCGCCGAACAAGCGGCGCTGGACGTGGGCAAATTCGGATCGGCCGAACGATTGGCCACGGCGCTGCTCGCCATGCTAGGGCCGGCCCATCAAGTCATGCTCGGCATCGTTTCGGCGCGAATCAAAATCGGCAACGGCGATGCGGCCTATGCGTTGATGCGTAAGGGAGTGCTGTGGCTCACCGGATTCGGTTTGGCGGCCACGATCGGTACATTGCTAACGGCTCCGCTGGTGGTGCGGATTGTCTTCGGTCCGGGCTTCGAGGCCAGCGCCCAGGTATTGCAATTATTGGCGATTGGCTTCCCGTTCGCCGCGTTCGTGCAAGCGACATCGGTGTATATTCTGGTGCCATTGTGCCGGGAGCATTCCGCCGTGCGCGTGACGTTGGCTTGCACCGCCGTGCAACTCGTGCTGTTAGTGGCGCTGGCGGGTCCGCTGGCGGGCGTGGGAGCGGCGATCGCGAGATCGGCGGCCGACGTTCTGGGCGCCGTGGCGTTAGGCGTGCTGCTCTGGAAAATGGGCGCGTTGAGGCGAGTCTTTTTGGGGCCGACCGGCGGCGCATCGACGTGAGATCAGACTACGCCACTAAGGCCGCCGGCGCTCCGCCGCTGGCTCTGCCCGGACTCGTCGCGCCCGCCGTTTCGATTGTCATCTGCAATTTCAACTACGCGCGGTTCCTGCCGGAGGCCATCGATTCGGCGCTGGCGCAATCGCCGCCCTGCCAAGTGATCGTCGTCGACGATGGTTCGACCGACCAGTCGCGGGAGATTTTGTCGCGGGCTCCATCGTGTGTCGACGTCGTGCTACAGGACAACGGCGGCCAACTCGCGGCTTACAACGCCGGGTTCGCCCGCTGCACTGGCGATCTGGTAATCTTCCTCGACGCCGATGACGCTCTGGAGCCACACGCCGCGCGGACGGCTGCCGCGCTGTTCGACCAAGGCGTCGTCAAAGCGCATTTCCGCATGGCAATGGTCGACGAGGATGGCCACCCCTTGGGCGCGGCCGCGCCGGCCACGTTGGCCCGTGGCGACGTGCTTAAGCCGCTTGTGCGGCATGGCCTGCTTTACCCGTCCGCGCCCGGGACCGGCAACGTATATCGGCGCTCGGCGCTCGAGCAGCTGATGCCACTGCCCGTGGACGCCGCCGACCGCATCGCCGCCGACTTTTTTTTGATCTACGGCGCGGTGGCCTATGGCGCCGTCGCGGCCTGCGACGAGACGCTGGCCCGCTACCGTCTGCACCGCAAGCCGCAGACGACTGGCGACGACTTGATTTTCGGCAACGCCGCCTTGGGCAACGACGAAGCCAGCAAGGTCGCCACGCGCTACGCGCGGCTGCGCGAGTGGATTTCGCAGCGAACGGATGGGGCGATTCAATATCCACCGCGATTTCTCGACTTCTCGGTGCAGAAATCCGTCTATGCCCAAGGCGTCATGGCCCAGTCTTACTTCGCCGCCCTGCTTCACAGCCGCGACCCGCTGGTCCGATTGCTGCAAGCCATCTGGTTCCAGCCGGGCTACAGCTTGAAGAAGAAGCTCGGGCTGTCGGCCTGGGCCCTGCTCGTGCTTCTGGCCCCGCGCCGCGTCGCGTTCCGGCTGGCCTGTTATGTTTGCAATCCGGCGAGTCGAAAGACTGCGGCCGCCACAACGTAGTGGTATAATGGCGCCAAGTTTCCAGGCGAAAAACAGATCGATTCGACGAGGACCCGACGATGACCGCCGACCGCGAACAACTGAAATCGACCGTCGATCAATTGCTCGACGAACTACCGGAGGTCCAACGACTCGACCCCGCGGCGGCGGAGCGGTTGCAGGCCGCGCTCGCCGACGTGCAGCGACTGCTTGCCGAATCGCCCCCCACGGCTCAATTGCGGCCCGCCGATAACGCTGGCCTGGTCGGGCGTCTCACCAGCGCGGGAATGCACTTCGAAGAGTCGCACCCTGAGCTGTCGTCGACGATCGGCGCCGTGGCTGGAATGCTCGGCCAAATGGGTTTCTGAGCTTGGTTAAATATCGGTTGGCGGGCCAGATCGATGAACAAGCTCATTGGTTTTTATCTGAATACGTCGCCGAATAGCGAGGTTCGAACGCTCGCCGAGGTTTGGGAGATGAGCGACGACGAGTTGATGGACACGCACGATGTCGTGCAGTGGCTCTTTCCGGTGACCGAGCCAAGCCAGTTCAATTCCCGGGCGCCCGTTCTGACCGAGAAACAGATCGATGCTTTTCGGGACGATCCGCGATTGCGGGAAAATCTGCGCAAATCGTTCGATCGATTCATGCAAGTATTTGGACTGGTTTACGACCGGGGGGAAATGCGGCAGATCCGCAATGTCGAAATCTGGATGCACCTAAATCACAACTGGTTGCGATTCACCCGGATTCTCAAATCGCTGACGATCCTCGGCCTGCCGGACGAGGCCCTGGCCTTCGTCTACTTCCTGGAAAAGAAGGTCGGTAACGTGAAGTCGATGGACTACTGGCGCAAAGCGGTCCGGCTCGACTCGAATCGCGTTTGAATGCTGGCGAACGAGGCCGGCCAGCGGATAGGATGGCAGTCGCCGTTCGGGCGGACAAACTTCGCCGATCGCCATTCCGTAAATCTCGTCGACCTACATCGATCCGGAGAGTGCCATGAAACTGGTTTTGCCCGCTGCCGGCTTGTTTCTCGTGTCATTGGCGCTACCCTTGCTTGCGGCCGACGAAGCGGCCGCCAAAGATGAGCCGCCGACGCCGAAATTTGAGCGGCAGGTTATTGATGCCAAGGTGCAAATCGGCTACGGGTTGGCGATTGGCGATGTGGATGGAGACGGGAAGGCGGACATTTTGCTGGCCGACAAAAAGCAGATCGTGTGGTATCGCAATCCAGATTGGAAGCGGTTCGTAATCGCCGAGGACCTGACGTCGCAAGATAATGTATGCATCGCCGCGCGGGATATCGACGGCAGCGGCAAAGCCTCCGTCGCGGTCGGCGCGGGGTGGAATCCGAGCGAGACTAGCGACGTGACCAAGAGCGGGGCGGTTTTCTATCTGATTCGCCCCGCCGATCCGACACAGCGCTGGGAGGCCGTGCGACTGCATCACGAAGTGACCACGCACCGGATGCGGTGGGTCAAGCTGGCCGACGGGCGGTTCCAATTGGTCGTCGTCCCGCTGCATGGCCTTGGGAACAAGAACGGCGAAGGCGCCGGCGTGCGGATCTTGGCTTACGACGTGCCCAAGGATCCGCACGGCGAGTGGACGGCGCATGTGGTCGACGACACAATGCATATGACGCACAATCTGGAGGTCGTCAAAGAGGGCGACAAAGAGGAAACGCTGCTCATTGCGGGCAAAGAGGGGATTCGTTCCTCAAAAATTTTTCCAGGCGAAAAGGATTGGAGAACGACACTGACCTTGACCGACAAGCAGATGCCCACTGGCGCCGGTGAAATTCGCGTTTGCTCTCGTTCGGATGACGGGGCCACGATGACGACGATCGAACCAATGCACGGCAACCAGGTCGTGTATTACTCCATCGATCTCCACGGTATCTCGCGAAAAGTGCTTGCCGACGATTTCGCCGAAGGGCACGCCTTAGCCGCGGCCGATCTGCTCGGCCTTCATCGCCCGCAAATCGTCGCCGGTTGGCGGATGCCCAACATAGACAAGAAAGTAGGGATCAAGCTCTACGTTCCGCTCGACGACAAGGGAGAAAAATGGTCGACGCACTGGATCGACGAAAATCAAATGGCTTGCGAGGACCTGAAGGTCGCCGACCTGGACGGCGACGGCAAGCCGGACATCATCGCTTCCGGCCGAGCGACGCACAACTTGGTGATTTATTGGAATCGCAGCGGGAAGTGAGATCGCGGATTTGGATTGCTAAACCGCCAGCCCCAGTCGTAGACGACGCAGCAGGACGCCGCGGCGATGTAGGTCACTCGTTGCCGAAGGTCGGCGGCACGGTTGTTTCGCCGCCGGCGATCGTACATGCGGCGTGGATTACTTCGGCCGGCGTATTGGGTCGTACCACGCCGATATGACAGTCGCCGAACAAGACCATTGCCCCAGCGTCGCGCTGCCCGAACAGGCCGCCGGCCAGATTCGCTTCGGCGATCGGTAGATCGTCGGGCTTGGTCCATTCGACCGCTCGGCTCGGTCCCGCCTCGACGACGACAATCGTTCGCGACGTGCCGTCTTTGAAATCGGCGATCGTCCGCCCCTGCTGGCCGAAGAACGCGGCCTGTTCACCGGTGATGGCCAAATAACAGGTCTTCCCCAAGCCGTGGGCTTTTCCTGGCAGCGGACGGTAAATATTTGGCATCCGTCCAAGTAGCTTTTTGTTGTTGTCGCTGTTCCAGGACTCGTTCAAACTAAATTTGTCGTAAAGATCCTGCTGGCCGATATATGGGAGGATCGCTACCCGCCAACTCAGCAGCGGATTCCCCTGAGCGTCGCAGATCGCAGGGGCGGGCAAGTGATGGTCCTTCGATTCGGCCGTCAGTAGTGCGATCCCAATCTGCCGCAGATCGTTCGAGACGCGGGCCCGCTGCGGGTCAACTACCGGGCTCGTCAACGACGAATTGATCGTGCCCGAGCCAATTGGCGGAGTTAAACGAGCACCCGGCGTGGGTAGCGACATGGAAGGAGTGCTGGACCCACTGTTACCCGACAAGCCACCGAGGCTGCCCAGCGACCCGGCGGCGTTCGCGATCGTGTCTTTGTCGATCGTCATCGTGGCGGTGAGTTGCGCCCCCGAAACCGAAATGGCGATCGAATCCATGATCTTTGTCGTGGCGGGCGGCATCGCCGTGGTGTTCATTTTCGCCATCGCCAGCAGTCCTTCGCCCATCTTCTTGAATTGATCGGCGATCGCGGCGTCCTTGCAAAGCGAAACGGCTTTGATCCGAATGTCGTCGTTGACATCGGCTTGAATACCGGCGCAGCGCACCCCGTCCGTTCCGCCGGGAATCGTCTTCATGCTCGCGGCCATCGCACTTGCGCTGGGCGCTTTAAGGATCCCGCTCGTGGCGACGGCCATCGATATCGGCTTGGAGAAATCGACCTCCTTCATCGCCGCTTCCAAATCGGACGGCACTCGCGCATTCGCGGTGCGCGGAAGGACCGTGTTCAACGAACTTTCGTCCCCCATCGCCATCGTTGTGCCGTCGACCAAACAAAAGGCCACGGAGTTGACGATTTGAAGTTTGTACGGCCCGACTTGCTTCTGAATCGGCGGCGGCCCACCTGGGCGAACTAGGTCGGCGTCGGTGATGGCCTTATTTAGGTGGAGGACTCCCGACCAGTGGGCGCCGTCGACCTTGAAGCCCCAAGTCATGCGGCCAAAGTCCTCTGGCTTCACGTTTCCTTGGTGCTCCATCTGCGCGGTCAGCCGGTTGAATGCGTCGGGGTTGGCGGATTTTAGCTTTTGGCTGACACCGCTGTTCCACAAAGCCCTGACGTCCACGGTCGCAATGACATCGCAGTCGTCGGGCAGATATCGAAGGTCACTGCCGACGCCGTCGCGGCCGAGCCAGTGAAAGGCGGCGAATCCGCCGCCGACCACGGCGAGAGCGGCCACCGCCGCCACGATCACCATGGAATTGAAACTCTTGCCCCCATTCCGCGCCGAACGAAAACTCTTGGCCGTGTGCTGCGGCGGGAGAATCGCTTCATGTGCGTCGACTGCGACCGGCGCGGGCGTCATTCGCACGCCGGAGGACGGCATCGGGGGAGGCCCGGGCGCGAGTCTCGAATCGAAGCCCGCGATTCCAGCCGCCTCGGGAATCACTTGGGCGACGGGAACCGGCGGCTCGATCGGATCGCCGGGAACACGAATCGGTGCTTTGCACTTGGGACACGCCACTTGGCGGCCCGCGAATTTCGGAGGGGCCGCCAATTTTTGGCCGCAGTCGCCGCAGGTGATGGGAATGCTCATAAACGGCTCGTCTCGATGGTTTCTCGCGCAGGATTACGCGCAAGATAACCGCTCAATACTACGTCGATGTTAATGCCTGGGAGCCATCGATGGCAAATATTGCAAAGACGGTTTTACCGGCCAATCCGCCCCCGGCATTGTCCTCGTTTACCCGCCACCCGCCGCCCGCCACGGGCCCTCGCCATTTGCCATTCGGCACGCGCCGTTACTTTCTCGCACGTTTATGCCGCAGCGGCAGCCAAGCCCCATTCTCGCGGCTGCTGGCCACCGACTGCTGGATGAAGTACATCCCCTCCACGCCGTCGTTGACGTTGGGATAGATTGTATCGACGCGATCGATTTTTTCGCCGGCGGCACGCGCGACCATCGCGTCGTACGCCGAGCGATAAACGTTGGCGAACGCCTCGAAAAACGCCTCCGGATGACCGCTGGGCAGGCGGCAGGCCGCCCGTCCGGCGTCGTTCATGTACGGCGCATTCGGATCGCGGGTGTAGATCGAGTGCGGCTGGCCGTTGCGGCGCACGAGCATTTTATTGGGCTCCTCCTGACGCCACTCGATCGAGCCCTTTGTGCCGTCGATCTCGATCGCCAGATCGTTTTCGCGGCCGTGCGTGATCTGCGACGCGGTAACCGTGCCCAAGCCGCCGTTGTCGAACCGAATGATCGCCGTGCCATAGTCGTCCAACTTGCGGCCGGCCTCGAATGTCTTGAGATGGCAACTGATCGAGTCGGGCAGCAAACCGGTCATATATCGGCCGAGGTTGTAGGCGTGCGTCGCGATATCGCCAAAGCAACCCGCAGCGCCACTCTTCGTGGGATCGGTGCGCCAGGCGGCCTGCTTTTGATCGCTCTCTTCGAGTCGTGTTCGCAGCCAACCCTGAATATACGACGAACGGATCGCGTTGATCTCGCCCAGTTCGCCCCCGAGAATCATCTGCCGCGCCTGCCGGACCAGCGGGTATCCGGAGTAGTTGTGCGAAACGGCGAACACGACTCCCGAGCGATCGACCATGTCGGCCAATTGCTCGGCCTGGGCCAGGTCGAAAGTCATCGGCTTGTCGCAGATCACGTTGAAGCCGGCTTCAACGGCGGCCTTCGCGATTTCGAAATGCGTGTGATTCGGCGTCGCGATGGAGATGAAGTCGATCCGCCGATCGGCCGGGAGGGCCCGCTCTTTGTCGATCAACTCGCGGTAGGACGTATAGGCCCGCGCCGGCGCGATATCGTAATCGGCGGCCGAGGCCTTGGCTCGCTGCGGATCGCTGGACAGGGCGCCGGCGACAAGCGCGGCGCGATTGTCGAGCACCGCGGCGGTGGCATGCACGCGGCCGATGAATGAACCTTGTCCGCCGCCGACCAGCGCCATCCGCAGTTTGCGGCCGAGAGTCCCATTAGTGGCCATGACAGAAGTGCTCCTCGAATCGCAGGTGATGGAAATTTAGCGTGGCAACCTCACCGTTTTAGCAAATCCCGAGCGGGGGGCGTTAGTCCCTGAGGTGCGTTTTTAAGCAGAGAAGAGCTCGCGCCGCACAATCGGCGCAGCCGCAAGCGTGGTTTCCAAAATCAACGTTGGTAATGGGCGCCCCTGCTGATTTGAGCTCACGGACAGGGGGCTAGCGCCGCCCCGCTCGCCTAGGCGGTATCGAGCAGCTTAAGATTCGGCGCCAATTGCGTCACCTGATCGCAGAGGTACCGCTTCACCTCCGAGGTCGTTCGCAGTTTCATCGTCCGCTGAACGATCTGCTCGGCGCGCTCGATCGTCAGGTGACTCGTCAATTCTTTGATCGACGGAATGAACGCCGGGCTCATGCTGAAGCTCCGCAGGCCCATGCCCAGCAGGAGCACGAACGCTCGCGGGGCGCCGGCCATCTCGCCGCACAGCGTGCAAGGTTTGCCGGCCGCCACGCACGCCTTGATCGTCGCCGCGAGCACTTTGAGCACCGCCGGGCTGAGCGGTTGGCACAAATGGCTGACCCGCGGATTATCGCGATCCGCGGCCATAAGGTACTGAACCAAGTCGTTCGATCCGATCGACACGAAATCGACCTCCGGCAGCATCGAGTCGATGCAAATCGCGGCGGCCGGCACTTCGACCATTAGGCCGATCGGCACTTTGCCATACGGCTTATGATCCCGATCCAAATCCCGTTTGACTTTGGCCACCATCCCGCGCACTTTGCGAATCTCTTCGAGCGTCGTAATCATCGGGAACATGAGCCGGACATCTTTTTTCTTACCGGCGGCGGCGCACAGCACGGCCCGAATTTGCGTGGCAAAAAATTCCGGGTGCTCGAACGACAGACGAATGGACCGCCAACCCATGAACGGATTGGCCTCGCGATCGTGGCCCAGGTAGGGAATCGTTTTGTCGCCGCCCAGATCGAGCGTGCGAATCGTGATTCGGTTATTGGGACTGCCGGCGATGACTTTTTTATAGTTCGCGCACTGCTCGTCTTCGTTGGGCACGTCGGGATGCGTCAGAAACAGATATTCGGTGCGATACAGGCCAATGCCCGCGGCGCCCATCGCGGTGGCCGCCCGCGTGTCGCTGAGGCTGTTGATATTGGCCAAGAGCTCGACCTTTACGCCGTCGGCGGTGATCGCCGGTAGGTCACGGTTCGCGGCCAGATGGTCCTTCAGATCGAAAAATTCTCGCTGTAATTTGCGATAAGCGCTTTCGACCTGCGAGTTGGGATTGATCTCGACTGCGCCTTCGCGGCCGTCGATGACGACCAGGTCGCCGTTCTTGATCAATTTCAGTAGCCCTCGCACTCCCGAGACGGCGGGAATGCCGCGACTGCGAGCCAAGATGGCGGCGTGCGATGTTTGCCCGCCGGCCTGGGTCGCGATGCCAGCCACTTCGCGAGTCCCGAGGAACACGACGTGCGAGGGCAGCAGTTCGTCGGCGACTAGGATCAACGGCCCGCTCGTTTCGTCGACGGGACTGTTGAGCACTTCGGACAAGTGGCCGCTGATTCGCACGACGACGTCGCGAACGTCGGCCATCCGCTCGCGAAGGTACTGATCTTTGGTGCGAGCGAACAGTTTGGTGTACTCGCGGAGCACCTGGTCGAGCGCATAGGGCGCGGTTTGCCGGCGATCGACGATCCAGTGTCGAATCTTTTCGTTGAAGGCCGGATCGCGGAGGATCGACTCGTGGGCCTGAAGGATGGCCGCCTCGTGCTTGCCGACTTGGCTAGCGACCTTCGTGTAGAGCGAGCGCAAATCGGTGGCCGCCGCGTCGCGAGCGGCTTCGTATCGGGCCAACTCGGGAAACACCTGATCGGCGGCCAATTGACGCGTGTTGGGGTTCACGAAAATCTCGTGAATGCAATACGCCGTTCCAACGGCCACGCCCGGCGATACCCCGATTCCCTTTCGCATATCTGGAAATGTTAGCAGGCGGTCCGCCGGGGGTATAGCGGCCTCGTGCGGAGCCTATGCAGCGACGCCGAGAGCCTCGCTTGAAGCGCCCCCTAGAGCCGCGCACGAAATAAGCGTCGGGGCTACCGAGCAATCGCTGGGATACGGCAGTCGTCGAGCTTATCCGACTAATCGCCTGCCACTCACGCCGAAACAATGGATTTTGAACTGTTGAGTTACTTGACGATCACACGCGCTTACTTCGTGCGCGGCTTCAGGGGGCGCGTTCCAATCGTCATGAGCGGTAAGTTCGGATCGTTCGCCCCGTTTCGACCCAATGGGCAATTCCGCATCTTGGGTCGAATTTGCACGCCGATTGGCAGCGACGTAGCTTTTCCAGTGAGGATCGGCCTCCGAATTCCACAGTGGCGGCGATGATGGCCGCTTGGGTTTCTCACCCCGACAATTTTTCCTTGCCTTGCCCATGATCGACTCGCAGCAATTAGAAATCGCCACGCCGTCTGCCACTGGGCCTTCGCTAGCCAATGAGATGGGCGAGCAGCGCTATGCCGAACTCACATCGCTATTGGAAAATTGGCAACAGAGTGGAGCGAAGCGCCGGCTCGCGGGCTCGGGGTCTTCGGCCAACCAGACCCTCGAAAATTGCCTGGTGCAGGTGCGGCTGGGCGTGGCGAGCAGCCTGTTCGTCGCCCTGCGCTGCAAACACGCCCCCACGGCCAGTCACTCGCTCCGCGTGGCGCTGGGCTGCTCGGCCTGGGCCACCGCGTTGCAAATGCCCCGCGAAGAGCGCGAGGCGATCGAAGTCGCCGCGCTGCTTCACGACGTTGGCAAGCTCGGCGTCCCCGATCGCGTGCTGCTCAAGCCGGGCCCGCTCACCAACGAAGAGCTGCTGCTCATGGATCGGTATCGTCAGATGACGATCGAGATTCTGACGGCCTGCTGTGCATCGCCGCTCGTGCTGAGCCTTGCGCAAAATTCATCGTCTTGGTACGACGGCAGCCGACCCTATAGCAACCTCGTCGGCGAGAATCTGCCGCTCGGGGCTCGGCTGATCGCGATCATGGACGCCTTCGACGCGATGACCTGCGGACAGATCTATCGGCCTGCCTTGTCGCACGAACGGGCCGTGCAGCAACTGTTCGAATTCGCCGGCAAGCAGTTCGATCCGCGATTGGTGCGCGGTTTCGCCGAAATGCGCGAAAGCGATCTCGAGCATTTGCAAAGCCGGATGGCGGCCGAATGGCTTCAAGAACTCGAATCGCCGTCGACTTCCGTCACATCGGGCTGGCAACTCTCGCATAGTTTCGCCGACCAAACGCCGCTCGTGGCCGATTCGCTGTTCCAGAAAAAGCTGCTCGACAACATGTACGACGCGGTTGTGTTCCTGGACAACAACTTGCAGGTCACGCTCTGGAATCACGGCGCCGAACGGCTGACGGGAATCGAGTCGACTGCGATTTGCAATCGGCACTTTCAGCCGTCGATGCTGGAGATGCGGGATGAAAAGGGGATTCTGTTTCACAATGAAGAATGTCCGGTGGCCCACGCGCTGCAATCCGGCGTGCAATCGCTGATCCGAGCCAGCATTCGAGGTCGCAGCGGCCATGAAGTCACGATCGACGCCCATCTCATGCCGGTCGTCACGGCCCAGGGAACCGTTCATGGCGTGACCCTGCTGCTGCACGATGCGTCGCCCGAGGCTTCGCTGGAAGAGCGTTGTCAGCGGCTGCACGAGAAGGCGATCCGCGATCCGCTCACGCAGGTCGCCAATCGAGCCGAGTTCGACCGCGTGCATGGACTGTTCGTCGAAACGCACACGCAACGCGGGCTGCCCTGCAGCCTGATCATCTGCGACATCGATCGATTCAAGCGGGTCAACGATACGTATGGCCATCCGGCCGGCGATGAAGTGATCAAGAGCTTCGCTCAATTGCTGAAGTCCTGCTGCCGCTCGGGCGATCTCGTGGCCCGCTACGGCGGCGAGGAATTCGTGATGCTGTGCGCGGATTGCGGGATCGCGACCGGCTTCGAACGGGCCGAGAAGATTCGCCGGGCGTTCGCCGAGTTGCCCCAGCCGATGTGCGGCGGCCAGCCCGTTTCGGCCAGCTTCGGAATCACGCAAACACAGCCCGGCGACACGCCGGAGATCATGCTCAATCGAGCCGACCGCGCGCTGTTGATGGCCAAGGAATCGGGCCGCAACATGGTCGTGCAACTCGGAGCGGGCAAGACCGATAGCCAGCGAGACAAGGCCCGGCCCTGGTGGAAAATCTGGCAGGCCGCGCTGACCGAACCCGTGCTCGAGCAAAATCTGGTGACAACGGTTCCGATCAAGGTGGCGATCGAAAAGCTGCGCGGGTTCATCGCCGATCACGCGGCCCACGTCCATTCGATCGAGGACAACCAAATCGTGATGCACGTTCAGGGCGACGCAGGTCCCTTGTATCGGCGGACATCCGACCGGCCCATCGCCCTGGTTTTGGAACTTGCGTTTGCCGAGGAGCGCAGCCGCGCGGAACCGACGAACAACACCTCGGCGGCCGTTTCGGCGCCGTCCATTACGCGGACCAAAATTCGAGTCGTCGCGCGGCCGCGTCGTAGTCGAGATCGCCGCCGCGCCGACGCCGTAGCCAGGGCTAGGCAGCTATTGAGCAGCTTGCGTTCTTATCTGATGGCGGCCGAGGATTACTCGCAAACCGACGACAGCGTATTCCAACGGGCATCGCACATGCTGTTGCCGTGGGCGTTGAAGAAGGTTGACGATCGCTAGGGGGCGGGGGATCGTGGCGAGTGGTGAGTGGCGAGAGACGAAGCGGCTTACAGCCGCCAAGTTTGCCCACGCCTCGTTTCGTATGCTTACTCACCACTCACCACCCGCTCCAGCCGGTTGTCACCGACAAGCCCATTCGGTAGACTGCGCGAGGAAAGATAGGGGATCGGCCCCGCCCGCCTCGGCCTCGTTTTGCCGCCTCTCGCCTGCCGCGCCTGTCCCCTTTCTTTCACACCCACCCCGGCGACAGGAGGACAGCAGCCATGGCCTACACCGTTCCCCCCCTTCCTTATGCTTTCGACGCGCTGGAACCGTATGTCGATGCCAAGACGATGGAGATCCATCACGACAAGCATCACGGGGCGTATGTCACCAATTTGAACAAGGCGCTCGAAGGCAGCGAGTTGGCAAGCCTGCCGGTCGAGCAGCTCATCGCCAAGCTCGATAGCGTGCCCGAGAAGATTCGCACGACGGTCCGCAACAACGGCGGCGGCCACGCCAATCATTCGATGTTCTGGGTCACGATCGGGCCGAAAAAGGGTGGCAAGCCGAGCGGAAAGCTGGCCGATGCCATCACCGCCGATCTGGGCGGTTTCGAGAAATTCAGCGAGGCGTTTACCCAGGCGGCCATGACGCAGTTCGGCAGCGGCTGGGCTTGGTTATATGTCGATCACAAGACGGGCAAGTTGGTTGTCGGCAAGATGCCCAATCAAGACAGCCCGATTATGGAAGGCAACGCACCGATCTTAGGCGTCGACATTTGGGAACACGCCTATTATTTGAAGTATCAGAACCGCCGGGCAGAATACGTCGCGGCGTTTTACAACGTGATCGACTGGGACGCCGTCGGCCAAAGATTCGCTCACGCCCACAAGTAGTCGCCGTGTGCATAACACAGAGCCGTGCACAAAGTAAGCGGTGGATGGTCGTGTTAAGGGGCGGCTCCCAACAATTCACTAACGAGGTTCTCGCGCGAAAAAAACTCGAGTGATCGCAATCCTAGCCGCGACGAGAGTCGCGGCTATTTTCATTGAACGGCCGCGCCGCCCAACCAATCGCTTGACCCAAAAACCGATTTCGAGTGAAGGGCGAACTTTCTCTTTGGGGAGATCGATTTAACTGTAATATAATACACTCATGACGACCGAACAATTCGACAAGTCGCTACAAGCGTACCAACGACGCCGACCCTTTCGGTCGTTTTTAGTTCGCTTCGTCAGCGGCGAGCATTTCGACGTGGACCACCCTGAAGCCTTGATCACGCGGGGGGGGCGTTGCCGTCTATTTGAGTGCAGCGGGCGTCCCCACGCTTTTCGACCACGAAAGCGTAAGCGAAGTCGTCGGCGAAGCAGAACGTCGGATGGCCTAATCGGTCGTCGCCGCCGATGTAGCGCAGCTCAGCCCTTACCATCGTGCGCGGCTCTGTTACGCCGCGGCCGCGGTCTGATCGCTGAAGTACGGCAGGATGCAGTCGGCGGACCAGTCGATTAACTGCTGGTCGAGAATTTGGTCGCAGGCCGTCGTGACATCTTCGACGGTGATCGCGCGCATCGATTCGTCGCTGGCGGTGCGGCGAGCGCGGCTGGAACCTTCGAGACACATCTTTTGCAGCGTGATGTGTCCTTCTCCGTAGGGCCCGTTCCGACTGCCGGGCATTGGGCCAAACAGGCCGACGCACTGCGTGCCGACGGCGGCGGCCAAGTGCAAAGGGCCCGTGTCCGAGCCGACGAACAGTCTTGCGCGGCGGCACAGTTCGCCGAGTTCAGAGAGCGACGTCTGCGGCGCCATGTGGGCCACGCCGCCGGAGGTTGTGATGATCTGATCGGCCCAGGCCCGTTCCTGCGCCCCGGCCCAGACGACGACCGTTTGCAGATGCCGCTGCTGCCCGAGGTAGCGGGCCACCGCGGCATAGCGCTCGGTCGGCCAACGCTTCGAGGGCCAGCCCGCGCCCGGATTGAGGACGACAAAACCGCTCCCCAATCCGCGCTGACGAATGAAGCTGCTGATCGTCGTTTCGTCGGCGGGTCGGCGAGGCACGTCGAATCGCACGGGCGGACGGCTGATTCCCAGCGGCTCGAGCAATTCCAAATAGCGGTCGACCACGTGAGCCGCCGTCGTTTTGATTAACCGATTGTTCAGCCAGCGGCTCAGTTCGCGACCTTCGGGCTTGGCGAAGCCGATGCGGAGATCGGCGCCGGAGAGCCGGGCGACTGCGGCGCTCTTGGTCAGCCCCTGCAAGTCGATCGACACTTCTTGGGGAAACTGCCGCAGTTCGCGCCGCAATTTTAAGATCGCCGAAGGGCTGCGCCACCACCGGCGGGGCACGACGATCAATCGATCCAGATCCTTGTGGCCGGATAGAATCGCCGCCGCCCGCTCTTCCGCGACCCAGGTCAAGCGGGCCGTCGGCAAAAATTCGCGCAAGGCGCACAACACCGGCAAGCCGTGAACCGCATCGCCAATGGCGCTAAGTCGCACGATCAATACATTCATAGTCGTCGGGTGGGTAGGAACCAAGGGGACTGAAGGGGCGATGAGAGGCAAGCAACTGCCGGTCGCCGATAACGAAATGGGCGCGAACGCTACCGTGTATGGCCCAGCCGATGCGCGGAGAGTATATACTGGCGATGGCGGCCGGAATCAATGTCAGTCGGCGCGCGTGGAAGATAGTCGTTCGAGAAACCAGGCGGAATCTAGCAACCTATGACCGCAACCCAATTTGACGTTTCGCGTCGTCTGGCTTTCCCCCCCATGCTGGCGTTGCTAGCTCTGGGGAGCATGAAAAGCGCCGCGGCCGCTCAGCCCAGCATCCGCCGGGGTGAAATCAAATTCGAGCCGGCAGTCAAAGAAGCGGACCTCGTGCCGGCGCCATTTCGATTGCCGGACAGCACGTTTGCGTTCGAGCAGACTTCCCAGCCCGGCGTGGCGGACGATGTCGCGTGGTCGACGGTGACGTTCCCTTCGCCGGTCAAGACGCCGTATCCGGAGAATAATACGGTTCACTGCGAATACTATCGCCCGAAGGCGCCGGGCAAGTATCCGGCCTGCGTCGTGCTGCATATCTTGGGAGGCGATTTCCCGCTCTCGCGCACGTTTGCGATGGCCCTGGCGCATCGAGGGGTCGCGGCGATGTTCGTCATCATGCCCTATTACGGACCGCGCCGGCCGGCGGACGGCAAGATGCGGATGGTATCGGCCGATCCTCGACAAACGGTGGAGGGCATGACGCAGGCGGTCAAAGACATCCGCTACGCCGCCGCTTGGTTGGCCGCACAGGAAGAAGTCGATCGCGAGCAACTGGGAATCTTTGGAATCAGCCTCGGCGGGATTACCGCCGCGCTGGCGGGCGAGGCCGAGCCGCGGTTTCACAAGATTTGCCCCGTGCTCGCCGGCGGAGGCATTCATCAAATGCTCTGGGACTCGCCGGAGCCGCACATGGCCGAGGCTCGACGGCGTTGGGAATCGGGCGGGGGCACCCGCGAAACGCTGCTGGCGCTGATGAAGACGGTCGATCCGTGCAGCTATGGCGACTGCGCCCGCGGCCGAGAGATCTTGATGCTCAACGCGAGCCACGACGAAGTGATCCCGAAGGTCTGCACCGAGGCCTTGTGGCAATCGCTCGGTCGACCGACGATCCGCTGGTATGACGCGGGTCACTACAGCGCCGCTTGGCGACTGATCGACGCGATCGGTCAAGTCACGCAGTTCTTCCAGCCAACCGCGCCAGTCAAGGCGTCAACCTCGCCGCTGAAAAGGGGCTAGGGGTGGTGGGGCTAGGGACTAGGGACGGCAGCGTGCGGCGGCGAAGCCGCCGAATTCCCTAGTCCCCCAGTCCCTAGCCCCTCTGTCTTAAGATACGTCCATCTCGATGTCGTTGATCGAGACTTCGGACTCCCCGGAGCCGGAATCGTTGAGCCGGCCCCAATCGGAGTCGCCGCCGAGCGAGCCGCCGGAACGTTCCGCTTCGCGTTGGCATTCGATGCAATAGGTCGCGTAAGGCAGAGCGTTGAGCCGAGCCAACGGAATCTTGATATTGCAACCTTCGCAAACGCCGTAGTTGCCGGTTCGCATCCGCTCGAGAGCGTTTTCGATCCGAGCCAGTTCGCGACTTTCCACTTCGGCCAATTGCGAGCTGATTTCGTCCTGAGCCGAGTCGAGGGCGGCATCCACGACATCGCCCGCCGTCTGAGCCCGAAGCTCCTTGAGCAAACTCAAGTCGCCGGCCAAGGCTTGGCGCAGCGCGTCACGGCGCATGACGAGAATTTGCCGCATATTGAACAACGCATCTTTACGTGCCATGTGAGTTCCACCTTCGGTTGTCCGATCAGATGGCTCGTTCGAGGTGGCTCGCGGAAGCGCCTGTCCCGGCGCCACCACCCATCCCCCCTAGCGAACACCGCCTCAGCGTCGAACTTGTGTGCCTAGTTCCCTGTAGGAAAATGCGGCTCAACTCGCCCGGTCGTCCCGGCCTCTGCGCCGCAACCAAAATATAGTACGCATGCTGTCCAAGGGGGGTCGCGATTTTTACCCAAAGGACCAATCTTCGTGGCTTCCGCCACCATTACGTGCCCAACTTTTGCCGCAAAATGTCGCAAGAAATCGCTTGACGCCACTGCAACGGTCTAGTTGGATGTCAAAAATCGATCAATTTTCGTGAATGGACACCTTGTAAATCTTGATTTGATGGCTAACCCGTGGAAGTTCGTGAAACGATTCACGATCCTTTCTTCCGAGGAAAACGTTCGCGAGTTACTGACGCATGGGCTGGAAGCCCAGGCCACGCATTTGTATGGGCTTCCAGCCTCGCGTGAGGCTGCTAACACGGCTTCCCAAAAGTCGCCAGTTCGGCCGTCGATGGCCAGCTTTGTTTTGGGCAAAGGGATAATCGGCAAATCCGGCCCAAACATCCAGCAGATTTTGCTGATTCCTCAATTGAAATGCGATCGCCAGGGCCGGCCGGATTAAGCTTGGGCAAACCGGGTAAACGGCCGTGACCCTCGATACCGCTTCAGACCGAGGAAACGGCAAAACCGGCCGCTTTTGACTTACCTCGCGCTTAAGCTACATCTCCTTGTGCGACCTTGCGCCCGTTGGTCTTACGACCGACTTCGCAGCCCGCCGCACTGGCAAGCGAAGGAAAACGCTGCCTTGAAATGGAAATCCATAAGCCAGTTGGGAAACAAACGTGACCAGCTATCCGACATCTGATTCGAACTCCGCTCCCGCCGTGCTCCTGGGCAACCCTCGGGATGCGCTGGCCCTGCGGATTCAGAATCCCGCTTGCCGGGGCGAAGTGTTTTCGCTCTCGCTTCCCAAGTTCACCATTGGCTCGGGCAGCCAATGCTCGCTGCGATTGCGGGCCGACGGCGTAGCGCCGCTGCATTGCCTCATCTTGCGCGGCGCCAACGGAACGTTCATTCGTCGATGGTCGGAAGACACCCGGCTGAACGATCGCAGCTTCGACGACGCTCGGCTGGAGATTGGCGATCGATTGGGTATTGGGCCGTTGGAGTTGGAAGTCGTTCCGGAGTCGCAGCAGTCGGGAGACGAGGAGCGGAAGTCGGGAGTTATTGACGGTGACGCAACCTGGACTGCCGAAGCGCCGCTAGAGGCTTTGCAACAATGCCCACCGCGACTCAACCGCGGGTCCCGGCGGCGGCGTCTGCATCGACTCATCGAACATGTCCGCGGTGCTCGGTTGGTTCAAGAGCACTTGCACGACGAACGTGAGCAATTGATCGCTCGTTTGGCTCAGCTCGAACGGCAAGTCCACGACCTGACCAGCGAGCGAGACGCTAGCGCCGCCGCCAATCGACATTGGGACGATACGCTGGCCAAGATCGAGCGCGAACGACAATCGTTAGCCGCCGCCGCCGAAGATTGGAACGCCGAGCAATGCCGACTGCGCGATAAATTCGCGGCCGAGAGAAAGTCGCTCGAAGGGGCTCGCGAAGCGATGGCCGACGAACGGGAATCGCTGGCCGAAGCTAAGCGAATACACGACGTTGATCGGGAGGAATCGAGCCGACGCGATCTGGAACTTGCCGCTGCGGGGCAGTTATCGGCCGAGCAACAGGCTGGGCTCGAGAACGAGCAACGATTGATCGAACAGCGCCGCTTGGCTCTGGAGGCAGAAGCCAATGCGTTTGCCGCGGCCCGGCAGGCTTGGACCCATGAGAATCAGCAATTGCTCACCACCGAGCAGCAATCGCTCGACGTGCTGCGGGGGCAATTGGCCGCCGATCAACAGGCGCTCGCCGACCAGCGGCGATTATTGACCGAGGAGCACGAACGAATCCAGCGGCTCAATGTCGACGACCGCCGGGCGATCGAGAGCCAGAGCCACTTGCTGGACGAGGCTCAATGCGATTTCCAAGCGGCCCGAGTTGCCTTTTCGATCCGCCAACAGGCGCTGGAAACCGAACGAACACAACGATCCGCCGATGGGTCGACGCTGAGCGATGAGCGGAATCAATTGAACGCCGATCGCGCCGCTCTTGCAGCCGCCCAAGACGGGCTCGCCGCCGAGCGTCACGCGATCGACGATTCGCGAAATGCATTGTCGTCCGAGGCGGCGGATCTCGCCGCCCGACGCGAAGCGTTAGACGCTGACCTCGAGCGATTCGGCCAGCGGCAGCGATGGTTGGCGACCGAACGGGAAACGATCGAAACCGAGCGACACGGCATCCTCGCCGATCGACATACGTTGGATAGCGACCGACAGACACTCCATGCCGAAACCCATGCGTTCGATGTCCAGCGCGCCGCGCTGAATGCGGATCGCCGGACTCTGGACGCGCAGCGGCAGGCCATTGTCGAGGATCGGCAAGCGATCGAGCACGACCGTGAGATAATTGCCGCCCAGCGCGAATCGTTTGCGGCCCAGCGGGAATCGCTCGATGGCGAGCGACATGCACTCGATGTGGACCGGACAACCGCGAAGGCGGACCGGCAGTCCGTCGACGCCGACCGCCAAGCGGTCGTCGATGAGCGGCGGGCCGTCGAAGAGGAACGGGACCAACTTGCCATCCTCCGCGGGGCAATTGAAGCCGAGCGGCTATCCTTCGAGAGCGGCCGCGGAAACATTAGCGCCGACTTGCAAGCTCTGGAACACCTGCAGCAACAATTGACCGCCGAGCGCGAGGCATTCGCGGCCGAGCAATCCGGCTTGGGAACTCATCGCGATCGCTTGACTGCCGAGCGACAGGAACTGGATGCCGACCGCCAGGGTTTAGAGACTGAGCGGCAGCAGGCGGACATCGAACGTCAACGCCTGGCGGCCGAAAACAGCCGAATCCTCGCCGAGCGTGAAAACTTAGCCGCTCAGAGCCAGCAGCTTGAGTCGCAGCGATACACGCTGGATTTACAGCGACAGACTTTCGCCGTCGAGTCGCAGAGCTTGGCGGCCGACCATCAAATCATCGACTCGCAGCGCCAATCGCTCGAACTCCAGCTTCAACGCATGACCAGCGATCGGCAATCGCTCGATTCCTCTCGGCAGCAGTTGGAATCGGAGCGCCGCGATCTGCTAGGCAAGCAAAGCCAACTCTCCGCCGAAGGCTCCCAAGCGCAGCAGCGGCTGGCCGAACAGCAGGCGGCGTTCAATGCCTGCCGCGAGGCCTTTGATCGCCAGCGACAGAATTGGGACGTCGAACGGGGACGAATTCAGACGCAACTGAACGACGAAATCGAGCGGAGTAGTCAGCAAGCGACCGAATTGGACCAGCTTCGGCAGGAACATGCCCGGCAGCAAGCCGATTGGAATGAGCATCGCCGCGCAACCGAAATGGCGCTCAACCAGCGACAGCGGATGCTCGAACAGCGTGTCTCGGAGGTCGAAGATTACTCGCGTCAACTCGACGAGCGCCAGCGATCGCTGACGGGGCAACCGGCCCACGCCGCCACGACCCCTATCCATTCTGAACCGTCTGGACGACCGACCTTCGACACACAAGCTGTATCGGCTTCGGAGGAAATCGCGAACGACGAGGAACCGGCTGACAAAGCGGGCGACGACGACGTGTTCGCGCGCCTCCGATCGCTTTCGCTACTGAAAGACGATCGTCCGGCCACCGGCGAGAACGCCGAATCCGAACCGACGCTCGAGATAAACGCCGAGGGACCGGCCACGACGGCGCCGGTCGCCGAACCGGCTCATTCGCGGACCCCCGAGCCCGTGACGGCTCATTCAAAGACGCCAGCCGCTCCGGCGTCCGCGGAATCCGAAGAATCGGTCGAAGACTACATGGCCCGGCTGCTCAACCGGATGCGGGGCGGCGTTAACGTCGAAACCAAGCCGGCTCCGAAATCGGGCGAATCCCAGCCGGTGGCCGAAATGCCGGCTGCCAAGATTCCGCCCTCCGCGCCCGCGACGACAAACGACCCGCGGGCCACATCGTCAACTCAGGCCGACCCGGCGCCCACCAGCGACACGGTCATCGAATTGGCCGAAGCCGATGTTCTCGAACCCGCGCCGGCGGCCTGGGTCCGCCGGCCCACGGCGCCCGCGCCGACCGTCGATCTGAAGGCAATGCGCGAGATCGCCAACATGACGGCCCGCGGCGCCATCGACAAACACGCTCAGGGCCGGTCGAGCCGCGCGGTCATCGAACGCCTGGGCGCCGGCGGCGTGACCACGGCGCTGGGCATTTTCTTGGCCGTTCATCCCACCTCGCTGGGCATCCTCTCTCAAGCGACCGGCGGCGCGGGCATCGCCGCCGGCGCCTATTTCTTCTCCAAAGCGGCCATGCTCCTCCGCGCCTCGCGGCAAGCCGCCAAGCGGACGGAGAAGTTCTTTGCGCCCAAGGGAGAAGAGGACGCGGACGGGCGTGGAGGGTAATGCGTGAAGCGAAGCGGGTGGCGTGACTAGTAGCGGATGGCATGACTAGCATGCCGCGATTGCTTAGCCGCGGTAGCGGCGTGATGTGAGTGGCCGGGGGTTCACTGCGCTGCGCTTCGATCACTCCCGGTTATTCGCGTCACACCGCTAACGCGGCTAAGCGATTCGACAAGCCGATGCTCGATCATCGCCAACCACCACTCGCCACCCTTTCTCACTTCCTAGTCGCCAGCACGTCGTCGAAATCGCGCAGGTGATAGCCGAGGTCGACGAAGTCGAGCACTCGCAGCAGTCCGCGCAGGGCGACGCCCATCCCGTCCGGGCCGCTGACGCCGCCGAATTGCCCGCCGCCTTTGACGTGCGGCTCGAGTTCTAAAAACACGCCAGGAATGCCGCGGCGCTTGAGGCGTTTCTCCAGCGTCGGAATCGAGTCGCGGAAGTCGCGGAGGATCGCGTCGTAGGCGCTGTCCCCCATGTCGGCCGGCACGAAATTTTTGAGCGACGATTCGTCCACGGGCTTCTTTCGCTTCGTCGGCCCGCGGCGATAGTCCTTGATATGCATCCAGCCGATTCCCGGCTTCATGGCTTGATAGTGCTCGAAGACCTCGCGGGTCGTGAATCCCTGCGATGTCAGGTTGCCGGCATCGAACACCAAGACCAGCGCCGGGTGGTTCACTTGCCGATAGATTTCGGCCAAGACGAGACCATTTTGCCCGACTAGATTCGCCTCGACCTCGAGGCCGAATGTCAGATCCGAACGATGACAGGCCTCGACGATCTGCCCAAGCTGCTCGACCGCCTGCGGCACATGGGGCCAGGGATCGGCGCCGCGGGGCGGATAGAACGAGAAGCCGCGGATTAGCTTAGTCTCGAATGCGTGAGCCAACTGACACGCCAGAGCCACATCCTTCGCCAGATATTTCTTGAATGGCACGAAGACGTTCGTCGTGCCATCGTCCTCGTCCAGCAGTTTCACTTTGCCGATCGGGGAGCCCAGCGACGACACGCTCAGATCGTAGTCGTCTTCGAGATGGCGGATTTTTTGGATCTCGGCCGTGGTCAGCTTCATGACGTTTTTTACGCCCCGGCCGACGTCGATGAACCGCAAGCTGTAGTATTGCAATCCCAAGGCGGCCATCGCGGCGAACTGCTCGACCGCCGTCTTGTTCAAGGCCGCTTCGTCACCGAAACCACTAACGATTACCTGCGGAGCGCCGGACATATTGCAAATTCTCCCGAGAAAAACCGCCCGACGGCGCGGGCAAATCCCGGCCGGCGGCGAGCGGTCATTGTCGAGTGCCGGCTAAGAGCGTGCAAGGGAGGACGGGGAGGGAGCCGAGGCGGGTGGCGAGTGGCGAGTGGGCAGACGCGGGACGCGGGGAGATGCGATCGCGAATTCGCCGCCTACCGACCCGAGCGACTACGAAGGTCGGTCAACGCTTCGGCGCGTTTGAATCCGCGGCCCCGTCCTCTCTTTCTCGCGACCCGCCGCTCACGACTCGCCACTCGCCGCCACCTTTTCCGCCTATGCCGGTTCTAGCGGATATTCCCTCAATGCGGCCCGGCGGAAGCGCCGATGGTGTATTTAGCCGGTCGTAGCCTGGGCCGAGAGTTCCGCAAACTCTGTCCACCTTGCCGCGCTTGATCGCACTCGAACGACCCAGTGACGCACTGCTTGGCGCCAGCCGCGCCAGCAGGCCGCTCACGATTTCATTGATTCCAGGGGGGAATAGCGATGATCCGCCGGACAATCCTTGCGCTCTGCTGCGCGGCCGCCTTCGCGTGCCTCGCCGGTCAGCAGGCCCACGCTCAGGACCAAGCTTTCAATCGTTCCTGGGGCAATACCTATGGGACTCAAGACTGGGAGCGGTTCTACCACTACCCGTACGTCTATTATCCGCAAAACTTCTGGGGCAGCGAATACTACCGCAGCTCCAACAGTTTGTATTACCGTTATCCGCCAGAAATGCAGATCCCGGTCTACAACAAGCAGTGGCACAATTTTTATCCCACCGGCGCGAAGTACCACATGGGACATCAGTTCATCCTCGACACGTTCTAACGGCGTGAAGCGTGATGCGTGAAGCGTGAAGCGTGAAGCGTGATGCGTGAAGCGTGATGCGTGAAGCGTGGCGGACGGCGGCGTCACCACATTGCTCAAGCGAGTGAGTTCGCCCCTGAGCCGCGAGCATTCGTGCCGCGCGTAGGCCGCGCCAGTGCAAAAACACACAAGCCCCGGAAAGAGCCGTTGCTCTAACCGGGGCTTGTCGATTTTGCATTCAAACTTTTGCACGCGAAATTTCGCAGCTGGTCAATTAGACCTTCTTCTTGTGACCCTTGTGGATCGTGACGACCTTGCCGTCGTCGCCGAGCGTGAAGGCAATGTGATCGCCAGCCTTGATGTCTTCGATCTTGGCGGGGTTCTCTTCAACCACGACGCTGACGGCGTCGCTGACGTCGAGAGTCTTCTCGGCGCCGACCTTGTCGTCCTTGCCGGCCTTCACGTTGACGACCAACTGCTTAGCGGTAGCCGACACGACCGTGCCATGCTCGCCCTTCTTCTTCTCTTTGGCGCTAGCCGAACTGACCATTAGGCAGACGGCCAAAAACATCAAACCGATCGACGCGATGCGGGACACCATGAAACGCTCCTCCAGAAAAACGGGGTGGGAAAAAAGGTGGGAATCGCTGGGCAGGAATCGGCCCCGAAGGACCGATCTCCCTGTACTATAACCGGCCCCGGAGCCAACACAAGCATTCGCTCCGGGGCAATCCAGGGCAATTCGCGGTACAATCACCTATCCGATCAAACCCTCCGTGGCCTCTCGGGTTCCGTTAAAATTCCGTGAGAACGGAAGATAGTCTCAAGTGGCTGGAGACGAAGAGCTGGGAGGTAGGAGTTGGGGGGTAGAGAAGGACGTCGCAGAGCCGCGGCTTCTTGCTGGATTCCCGACCCCCGACCCCCGTCTCCCGTCTCCCGTCTCCCGTCTCCCGACTTCGCCCGCCATGCCCATCAGCGAAACCATCCTCCGGCTCGGCTGGCTGTTCGACGCCTGGGTGTTCGCGCTGGGAGGCATTGTTGGCAGTTTTTTGAATGTTGTGGTTTATCGCCTGCCGGCTGGGAAGAGCATTGTGCATCCCGGCTCTCACTGCCCGAACTGCGGTCATGCCATTCGCGGTCGCCACAATCTGCCGATCCTGGGTTGGTTGCTGCTCGGAGGGCTGTGTTACGACTGCCGACATCGGATTTCGATCCGTTATCCTCTCGTCGAGCTAACGCTCGCTTTGCTGTTTTTGGCGATCGCTCACGCCGATATTTGGCCTGCGCTGAGTCACTACGGCCAGCCCCATGGAAACATCAATCAGGTCGAGGGATGGCTGCTGCTGACACGCTGGGCATTCCATTCATGGCTAATTGCCACGTTGCTGGCGGCGGCGCTCATCGATTTCGATGGCCATCCGGCGTCTTGGAACGTGCTTGCGATGGCCGCTCTCATCGGCGCCGCGGTGACGGTCCTGTCGCCAGCCGTGCATCAGGCCGATTTGGCGGCGCCGATCGCAACGTGGTTATCGAGCATCGCCTGGTTCAGCGAGTCGGCCGCCAAATCGATCTCGGTCGCCGGCGTTGGCGCCGCGGCCGGATTGGCGGTCGGCGGCGTTTATGACCGACTGATGGGTCGGCGCTCCGATGGTGGACGCTCAAGAAACTGGGGCGTGCTCGCGTGTCTGGGGTTGTTTCTTGGTTGGCAATCGGCGATGGCCGCCGGTTTGGCGGGAACGCTCGGAACTTTGCTCGCCCGATTGGTCGCCAAGCGTTCGACCCGCATCGGCTGGATTTTCACGGCCCTTGTGCTGACCTCAGCTTGCGCGTGGATCCTCGTCGTGCTGCCCTGTCGGCTAATTCAATAGGAACTAGAGGTTCAGGTACGCTGAGATAGCGATTCTAGGCTGGCGGGGCTCGCGCCGAAGGGGAAGTGCCGGGGCGCCGCTCTTGAATTCGAGTCCACCCTCCGGGGCTTCGGCGAGGCGCCTCCAGCCCCGGGCGCCCGGCAGGCGCCTATAACGAAAAGGACCAATGGACTAGCGGCCGGACCGCAGATCGACCGAGGCGCTAGCTTGAGCCGGCGGGGCGGCGCGCAGCTTTTCAGAAAGTTGCCGCTGAGCGTCTCCGAGCGCCGCGGCCAGCTTGAGATTGGATCGATACGTGTCCGACAACTCGGCCTTCGTCTTGTCCAACTTCGCGCCTAGCGTTTGAGCGTACTGGTCCAAGATTTGGGCCTCGGCCTTGAAATTCGCTAGGTCCGATTTCAATCCGTCGGTGATGATCTTTGTCGCGGCCAAGTCCTCCGTCACCTGGGTCAGTGCGCCTTCGAGTTGATCGGCCTGCGCGGAAATCTCATTCTTTTGGGCGAACAACTGCGTCCGGGCTCGATACGCCTCGCGAAATAGCTGCGCGTAATCCCACAGTGGCCGGACGTAAATGCGACTCTTCTCCGGCTCCGAGGTATCGTATTCGGCGATCTTCTGATCGACGAGTTCCTTCGCGGCTTCGAGCGGCAAATAGTACGATCGGCCGGCGGCAAACCCGCGGGCTGGCCCTGGCTTGCCTGCGTCATCGGTCGCCGGCGGGGCTTCGGCTGGCGGGACCGCGTCTTTGGCCGCGGCGTCTTTTCCCACGGCGGGAGCGGCCGCGGTTTGCTTCGGCGCCCAGGCCTGTAAGAACTTCAACCGGACCTGCACGCTTTCGGGATGCTCTTTCTCGTCATCGGCGGTCGCTGGCTTGCCGTCGCGCTTGAAGTTGGCCAACACAGCCGGGTCCGGAAACCAAATCTTCAAATCGTTCGGATCGGCCGTCGCGAACAACGTGTGACTGTCGATCGGCATCACCTCGTAGAGCACGACGTCCCCGCGGGCGGAGTCGATGTTGTTGAGTTCGCTCTGCAAGAGCGTGGCGACCGGCGTGAGCGAAATCTCCCGGTCCTTTGCCGCCGACACCACGAACTCGCCGAGATAATGACCGTTCTTGCTTTTTTCACTGTCCTTTTGGAACACGAACACGGGTCGTTTGATCGCGTCGAGCCCAGCGGGCGGATTCTCAAACAGGACCGTGAGCGCGCCAGTCTGAGCGTTGAACTTGCTCTTCTGTCCGTCCGACCAAACTCGGCCGCGCAGATTCAAGGCCGCGTTGAATTGTTGCCGCAGATCGTTCCGCTGCACGATCAGATTATCGGCCGGCGAATGTTCGTCCTTGCCGATCTCTTTCTTGACGCTAGTCAGCGCCTTTTCATAAAGATTGACTTCATCCTGCCAGTTTTTGTGGAGCCTGAGAGTCCGCGCCGCAAGGTAGAAAAACGCCAGCGAACTGATGAGTACCAAAACGGTCGCGATCATTTGCGTCGCCCGCCAAATATTGCGGCTCATGACGATGCTCACGAGCCCCAAGATCAGCAGCAGGCCGCAGGCCCCAACCCAGAGATATTCCATAGCCGGTTCGACTTTGAAGGGGGTTCCGCGATGCGGGAACGATGACGAGATCTACCGCGGAGCGAAGAGCTCCGGGTGACCAAATTCATAGTAAATGGGGCCAATTGGGGTGTCAAGTTTGAGCGCGGGGCGAGCGAGCGGTGAGTGGTGAGTGGCCGGACCGGACGAGGGCGGGTCGATACGAACAAACCGCGAATGCACCCGCACGATCGTTAAAGACGGCGCGGGGACTGGCGGTCGCGATCGGAAAAGATAACGATGGCCGCTAGTTGTGTTGTCTTCCCATTGCACGTTTTGCACGCTTTCTTGACACATGTTCGCTCCGCTCCTTGAGACGAAGATTCCTAACTGGCCCTTGCGCCGGGGGAAGGTCCGCGACGTTTACGATTTGGGCGATCGGCTGCTGCTGGTGGCCACCGACCGAATCAGCGCGTTCGACTGGGTGCTGCCGACCGGCATCCCCGACAAGGGCCGCGTGCTGACCGAAATCAGCCTGTTCTGGTTCGAGCAACTGAAAGAACCGAATCATCTGCTATCGGGCGACGTCGCCGACTTTGGCCTGCCGCCTGGCGTCGATCCCAAGCCGCTCGCCGGCCGATCGATGCTGGTGAAAAAGACGGACGTCGTGCCGATTGAATGTGTCGTCCGGGGCTATCTTTCCGGATCGGGCTGGAAGGAGTATCAGACCAGCGGCGAAGTCTGCGGGATTCGTCTGCCGGCTGGGCTCCAAGAAAGCGACCGGCTCGAGCAGCCGATTTTTACTCCGGCGACAAAAGAGGAGAGCGGCCACGATATCAATATCGCGCTGGACCAAATGGTCGAGCGGGTCGGCGGCGACTTGGCGACCGAATTGCGCCGCCGCAGTCTCGAGCTCTATCGCCGCGGCGCGGATTGGGCCAAGTCGCGAGGGATCATCATCGCCGACACCAAGTTCGAATGGGGACGATTTGGTGACCGATTGATCTTGATCGACGAAGTGCTGACGCCGGACAGTTCCCGGTTTTGGCCGGCCGACCAATATCGGCCCGGTCGCGGCCAGTCGTCGTTCGACAAACAATTCGTCCGCGACTGGCTCGCAGGCAGCGGCTGGGACAAAAACAGCCCACCGCCGGAACTGCCTGGTGAAGTCGTCGACCAGACGCGGCGGAAATATATCGAGGCCTACGAGCGGCTCACGGGTAAGGCATTCGCGTAGCCGCATGTGCGGCGTCGTGAAATGACGAGTGATGAAACACTTAACTTGCCGCAATTCCCGATTTCAGTCCTTCGTCATTCGTGCTTCGTCATTCGTCATTTGAAAAATCCCGGGGCTTCGGCGAGGACGCCTCCAGCCCCCGACTCTCACAGTTTTGTTAGGACCTCTCAGCCACGGCGGCCTCCTTCGCAGGCGCCGCTTGCGATAGGAATCCAAACCAAGCAGTCAAGCGAGTTCGCGTCGCCAGGATCGTGGTGTCCATCTCCTCGGCGCCCGCTTCGCGAAGCTGTTCCTGATTTTGCTCGATGCCCGTCAGCAGGCCCCAGCGGCCGATCAGGATTCGCGTTTCCGGGAGCGGGACCCGCAGACGTTTGCACAGGTAACGCGTATGAGCCAATCCACCGGCTGGGAGGGCGGCAATACAAATCAGACCCGGGTTCCAGCGCTCGGCCTCGGCGACCAGTTCGGCCGACAACATTTCCGTGGCCGTGATCTTGAGTTCCCATTTGTCGGAATCGAGTAGCTGTGCGAGCATCTCCAGGGCCAGTTCGTCGGCCGCGTCGCGCGCGGGACAGGCCAAAATTTTCACCTTGGCCATCGCCGCGCCGTTTTCCTCGACCGCGGGCGCGGTCACGGCCGTCAGCACGGCCTGCTTCGCCCGCCGCAAGCCGAGGTCGACGACGAGTTCGCGCATCGCCTGAACGATAAACTCCTCGTCCTGCTCGGTGAGCTCGTCGCGCTCTCGATCACGCTTCATCATCGTCAGGGCCGGGATCAACAGGTCGTCGTACACCTGGTCGAGCGAAGTGGCTTTGATATGAGCGTCGACTAATTGCAGCGATTCGTCCTGATCGCGAGCATATAACCGCTGATAGAAACTGACATCGGGCGACAGTGCCGGTTGGTCTCCCAGCAGCACATTGAAAAATTCCATATGCGGTACGTACTTGCCCATGACCACGAGACAGACGGTGAGCGGATTGGCCAGCACGAGCCCGATCGGTCCCCACAAAAAGGCCCAGAACGCCGACATGACCAACAGCGCCACCTCCGACACGCCCAAGCTTTGTCCGAACACGCGGGGCTCGATGGCGTTGCCGGTGGTCAACTCTCCGGCGGCAAACAAGACCGCGACGAAGATGGGCGACAACCAACCGGACGACATGGCCAAGCTCACCAGCAGGGGCGGAATCGCGGCCAAAACGGCGCCGACATACGGGATATAACGCAGCAGAGCCGCGAAAAATCCCCACAGCAGGGCGTATTGCACGCCGATCAAAAACAGGCCCACCGCCATGACTACGCCAAAACCGCCATTGATCATCGCTTGCCGGACGAAGAACTTGCTGATGCGGCGAGTCGCATCGTCGACGGCCCGCGTGGTGTGGGTCAATCGCCCGCTCCCGATCAGCCAGATCACGCGATTGCGCAGGTCTTCGCGTTTGAGAAGCATAAAGACGGTGAGCACCAGCGTGAGCGCCAGCGCCCCGAGCATTTCCGCCACCGAGCCGAGAAACCCCGGCAAGCGAGAAATCCAAGGGGGAGTGGCCGGCGTGATGGCGACCGGCAAGGGCTTCTCGATTTTGGCCGAACGATTCGGGTCCTTGGCTGCATCGTGCTCCTCCGAGTCTTTGATCGGCTTGGGACTCGAATCCATTTCGCCGGAGAGTTCGCGATACATACGATCGATCGCATGCATCGGGCCGGCGCCGATCGTTAATTGAAGATCATTGATTCGATTCTTGACGTTTCCCGAGTACTGGGGCAACTCTTCGACGAGGGAGCTGAATTGTCGGGTGAGCATCCAGCCGATCGAGCCCAGCACGATGCCCAGCAGCGCCACGACCCCAAGCACGGCCGGCACGCGCCCCAGCCCATGTCGCTGCTGGAGCCCGATCACGAGCGGACCGAGTAGAAACGAAAGATACAGGGCCAAAATCAACGGAATGAAAATCGCCTGAGCCCAGTACAGGCAGAGTACGACGATGGCCCCGACCACGGAGCCGGTGAGCACCTTAAGTTCGATCGAGGAACCGATCACGGGAGGAATCTTTGCCACGGTTGTCTAATCGCTCCGGCGCCCGGCGGTAAAATCGCTTGAAGAATTGTTACTGGCTTCATTATGCCGGCGCGGCGCTGGGCCACAAGCAAATTCGATTCCGCGAGCCGGCAATTTGCCTTGCCGCGGGCAATTTTCAGCCGTCCCATTCATGCGGCGCGGGTTAGTCCTCGAGCGACGCATAGATGCGGCGGCCAACTCAATCTTTCAATTTACTCAGTTCGGCTTCAATCTGAGCGATTTCCTTTTCCAACCGCTTCACATCCTCCGGTTCGTCCATCTGTTTCTTCGTCCCGGCAAGCTGTTGCCGCAGCTTCTGCAACTTCGGCTGCAAGAGTTCGATCCGCTTCTTCGCTTTCTTATCCATGTTTTCTCCGCCTGGGTTGCAATCCAAAAAACCTCAAAATCCCGTCGGTCCTGTCTATTCTCGATTTTGTCCTTCACGAGCCGTAGCCAACCGCAGGGCAATCTCGCACGCGCCGTGAAATGCGCGAATATCGAGCCGCTCGCTCACCGTGTGGGCATTCATCTGTCCGCATCCGAGCGTGACCGTCGGAATGCCCCGGGCTGACATCCAATTGGCGTCGAGTCCGCCGTTGCTGACAGCCCGGCGCGAGGTAATCCCTAAACTGGCCAGTGCTGTTTCGGCAGTCAGGACGCATGGCTCGTCGTTGCCCAACCTGAACGCTTCGTAGTCCAGCCGGCCCTCGAACTCGACCGTTCCCGAAATGCCGACCGTGTTCTTGACCTGCTTCGCGGCCCGCCGAAATGCCTTCTCGAAAGCGTCCGTGATCTTTTGGCGAAAGGCCGGGTCGTGGCTACGAGCTTCGGCTTGCACTTGTACGCGATCGGTGACGACATTGGTGGCGGCCCCTCCTTGGATGACGCCGATATTGCTCGTGCCTCGGCGCTTTCCCTTGCGAACATCGCCATGCCAGCCGCCGGTTTGCAACTCGGCGATCGCGAGGCCGGCGATCGCGATGGCGCTGATTCCCATTTCTGGCGCCGCGCCCGCGTGGCTGCCAAGTCCGCGAACATCGATCTGCATTCGATAGCCACCGGTGGCCCCGATCGTGATCCGCTCGAGCGTGCCTCCGTCCCAGTTGAAGGCCAGCTTGGGCGAGCCGAGAAGATTCAATTCGGCGTGCCGGGCGCCATGCAATCCGGTCTCTTCTTGAATCGGCCAAAAGAAAGTGAGCGGCGGGTGGGGCAACTTCCGATTCAAAATCGCCAGCGCTGCCGACAGAGTCACGGCCACGCCGGCTCGATCGTCGGCGCCAAGGCCCGTCGCCGGATCGGCCGATTTGATGAAATCACCGTCGATCACCGGCTTCGCGCCCACGCATACCGGCACGGTATCCATGTGAGCCATGAGCAGCCGCCGGGGTCCGCGGATTGTGCCCGGCAAGCGGAAGATCAGATTACCGACTTGGCCGGCGATCGGAGTACGCTTGTTCGCTCGATCCGTGCGAATGGCCGCCGGATTGGCCCCCGCTTCGAGGAGTCGGTCCGTAATGAACCGGGCGACGGCGCCTTCCTGGCCGCTGAGTCCGTGGATCGCCATCAATCGCACGACTAGGGCCAGCGAATCGCCAGAGTCGACCGCGGACACCGATCGCAAGCCGTTGGGCTTGCTCATGGCGATCTGTGCCCGCTTCGCGCGTTTGGCATTCTCATCCGGAGTGGTCATTTACGGCTACGCCCCTTCGAGCGTTTCAGCCGTCAGCGCCAAAATGCCCATATGTATTTCAAAAAAATGAAAAATAAATCGACGGCGGTAGTCTACCCGCGACGAAAGCGAATGCCAAATGTTGTTTACGAGCGGAAATGAGCACCTCTTACTCTAGCATCCTCGGGGCTTGCATCCCCCATGGCCGGTCGGTACACAAAGACTTACCAACCCGCCGGACCACGCCGATCGAACACCTTTGCCGGAGCCGCCGAGATGCCGATTCCCAGATTCTGTTGCTGCATTGTACTCGCGTCGTTATTGGTCGTAACGGCGGTTCCTCCGATCGTCGCCGCGGAGCCCGAAACGTCGGGCAACTCCGAAACGCCCACGAAGCCCGAAAAGCCCACGAAGGCCGAGCGGCCGGTGATCGCGCTCTGGCCCGACGTGGCGCCCGGCGAGAAGGGCGCCATCGGCCCCGAGAAGGACGAGACGGTTCACAAGCCGGACGCCAAACCGCGAACGGAAGTGATTCGGCTCGGGAACGTTTCCAAGCCGACGATTACCATCTTTCGCCCTGCCGAAAAAGCCAACGGCGCGGCCGCGATCGTTTGCCCGGGCGGCGGCTACAGCATCTTGGCTTACGATCTCGAGGGAACCGAAGTTTGCGAATGGCTCAATTCGATCGGCGTCACGGGCGTGCTGCTCAAATATCGCGTGCCCGGCCGCGGCGAGAGCCGGCACTCGGCCTCGCTCCAAGACGCGCAGCGCGCAATGGGACTGGTCCGCAGCCGCGCGAAAGAATGGAACCTCGATCCGAAGCGGATCGGCATCCTGGGTTTCTCGGCCGGCGGGCATCTGGCGGCGGCGGCCAGCAATACTTTTCAGTCGCGGACGTACCCGCCCATCGACGACGCGGACCGAGTGAGTTGCCGCCCCGATTTCACCATCTTGATTTATCCGGCCTATTTGGCCGACCACGAAAACGTCGCGAAGCTAAATCCGGAGCTAAAGGTCACCGGCGAGACTCCACCGGCCTTCGTCACGATGACGGCCGACGATCCGGTGCACGTCGAAAACGCCTACGCCTACGCCCTGGCGCTCAAGAACGCCAAGGTCTCGGCGGAACTGCACATTTACCCGACGGGTGGACACGGCTACGGACTGCGGCCCTCGCAAAACGTCGTTTCGCATTGGCCGGACCGGGCTGCCGAGTGGCTCGCCGCACAAGGTTGGCTGCGTGCAAAGTAACGTCGCCGCCGAGACAATTGATCCAACATCCCCAGCAAATGGAAACTAACATGCCCACGCAATCCACTACGCCGCTCGCCTCTCAAGACGTCAGCCGCAGGGCCTTCGTCGTCACCTCGCTGGCGACCGGCTTCGCGCTGGCCGTTCAACCGATTTCCGCCGAGACGATCAAGACCGACGTCGAAGGTCTCGAAACGGGCGAAGTTAAAGTCCCGGTCAAGGACGGCACGGTCCCTGCCTATCGAGCGATGCCAACCAAGGGGGGCCCATTTCCCGTCGTGCTCGTCGTGCAAGAAATCTTCGGCGTCCACGAGCATATTAAGGACATCTGCCGCCGGTTCGCGAAGCTCGGGTACTACGCGATCGCGCCCGAATTGTACTCGCGCGAAGGAGATGTCTCGAAGATGGAAATCAAGGAGATCATCCAAAAGGTGGTCTCCAAAGTGCCCGATGCTCAGGTCATGTCGGACCTCGACGCGACGATGAAATTCGCGAAGGAATCGGGGATGGGCAATATCGACAAGCTCGGAATTACGGGTTTTTGTTGGGGCGGCCGCATCGTCTGGCTCTATGCCGCCCATAGCGACAATCTTAAGGCGGGCGTCGCCTGGTACGGCAAGCTGGTTGGCAAGCCAGACGACTTGCATCCCAAAAACCCGATCGACCTCGCCACGCAGCTCAAGGCCCCCGTGCTGGGACTCTATGGCGGCGCCGACCAGGGAATTCCGGTCGAGTCGATCGAGCAAATGCGAACGGCGCTGAAGACCACCAAGGCGGCGACTGAGATCGTCGTGTACCCCGATACACCTCATGCGTTCAACGCCGACTATCGCGAAAGCTATCGCAAGGGGCCGGCTGACGACGGTTGGAAGCGGCTCTTGACCTGGTTCAAGAAGAACGGCGTCGCTTAGTCGCAGACCGCTCCCTACGACGCCTCTTTCGAGCGGAACACGTCGGGCAATTTTCCGCCCAACGACTTTTCGTAATCGTCGACCGGTATGTGCGCGATCAAGCGGCGGATGATTTCGTCGGGCTTGATCCCTTCGGCCTCGGCGTTGAAGTTCGTCACGATTCGGTGCCGCAGCACGGGCGCGGCGACGGCCCGAATGTCGTCGCATGTGGCGAAATACCGGCCATGCAGGACGGCCCGGGCTTTTGCTCCGAGCACCAAAAACTGGCTCGCCCGCGGCCCGGCGCCCCAACTGACATATTCGCGAATGAAATCCGGCACGGGGCCGTGATCCTTTCGCGTCAGACGCGTGAACTGTAGGGCATAGCGAGTCACATGATCGGCCACCGGCACGCGGCGCACGATCCGCGATAGCTCGATGATCTCCTCCGCCGTCAGCGTGCGAGTGATGTTCGTCGGCACATCGGTCGTCGTTTGTTTGACGATCTGAAATTCCTCTTCCTCGCTCGGGTAGTCGACCAGCACGTTGAACATGAATCGGTCGAGCTGCGCCTCGGGCAGCGGGTAGGTTCCCTCTTGCTCGATCGGATTCTGAGTGGCGAGCACGAAGAACGGTTCCGACAGCGTGTGCCGAGTTCCGCCGACGGTGATCTGATGCTCCTGCATGGCCTCCAGCAGCGCCGCCTGCGTCTTGGGAGGCGTGCGATTGATCTCGTCCGCGAGAATCACATTCGCGAAAACCGGTCCCTCGAGAAACTTGAACGCCCGGGCGCCGCTGGCTTTGTCCTCTTGAATCACTTCCGTGCCCGTGATGTCCGAGGGCATGAGGTCCGGCGTAAACTGAATGCGATTGAACTTGAGCGACAACGCATCGGCCAGCGTGCGAATCATCAGCGTCTTCGCCAGCCCGGGCACGCCCACCAGCAGACAATGGCCGCGGGCGAACATGGCGATCAGCAGTTCTTCGATCACTCGCTGTTGACCGACGATCGCTTTGCCGAGCTCCGCCACGATGCGGCGGTAAGCGTCGCTGAGTTTCTGAACGGCTTCGATATCGTCGGGCATGGGAATTAGCGGTGGGGGAGTCGGGAGTCGGGAGACGGGAGTCGGGAGTGAAAGGCGAGCGGGGGGCGTAAGCCCCCTGTCCTCGGCGCGGCGTTACTGAAGCTCATCAAAGTACCGATCATTCCCGATGCGACGCTGGCGCCTGGCGAACTCTGACGTATAACCAGCGGCCGCTCCCCCATCGCCGGCTGGCCGTTACTCGGACCGTATGCAATCAACCTATCCGGAGTCGCGACGAGCAAATACTCGCCGGCCGCGACCAGATTTCCGCCGCCGATCGGAATCGGATCAGGAACGTCTTGCGATCTGGCCGCAGCGTAATCTTGCCGATAGATCCGAAGCTCCGATCGCGTCGGCCAATAAATTAAATCGCCGATCAATGCGCCGCGGCCGTAGCCGGAGATCGTCGGCTGATCCGGCGCCATCTCCATTCGCCGGTCGCCATGCTCGATGTCGAGCCAATATAACCGTCGTCCACTGGCGATCAGATTCTCGCCGACAACGCCGAGCAATTGCGTCGCGTCGCCGGCCTTTCGATTTTCCCAAAGCAGTTCACCGGTCGCCGCGTCGAGCGCGAAAATCGCGGGCGTGTCCGCCGGCGCAGCGAACACGCGCCCCCGGTCGAAGACACACGGATTCAAGTCGCGATAGAACTGCCGGCCGCCCGCATCGGTTGAATGCTTCGATCGTTCGTAGCGATAAAGCCAATTGATGTGGCCGTCGCTCGTGGAGAGCGCGGCAATGGCGCCGAGATTCGTATTCAAGTAGAGCACGCCCTCGGCGAGCGTCAGCAAATTGTGCGTCATCTCTTCGATCTGCCCCCGGGCGGGCGACTCGGCCGCGCACACCAGCCGTCGCCAGCGCATGGCGCCGGTCTGAGCGTCGAAACAGGCCACATGCTCTTGCGGCCGAATATCGCTCCGCCGCATCGCCACATAGACGTTCACGCCGTCGCAAACCGGCGAGCCTTCGAAGGCCCAGCGTTCGTCTTCTTTGCCGGGCTCGGGAATCCGCCACCGCAAATAACCTTCGGCGGCAAGGTCGAGGCAGACCAAATAGCTGCCGCCGCCGACAAACGGTTGGTCGACCGGATGGGCCGTAATCGGCGAACCCAGCCGTGCGTACAGCCGATGGTCGCGGGCGGTCATCGTGAATCGTGGGGCGCCATACGCATGATATACCACGCCGCCGCCAATCGGGTCGGGCCGAATGTCGTGGCCCGAGGCGCTATTGAAAATTTCGCCCGGCTCGCGCGCCGGCAGATTATTGTTCGGGGCAACAGGCCAAGCGGGTTTGCCCGTCTTGAGTTTCAGCGCGAACACTTTCTCGGCCGTGTTGAATAGCACGATATCGTCGACAACGAGTGGATGAAAACTGAGCAGGCCCCGCTGCTCCTCGCCGACACGAAACTCGGGCAGCTTGAATTCCGGATTATGCACGACGGCCATATCCGCTTGAAACGGCCGCGATGCGAGCGGAACTTCCCAGGCCACAGCGCCGAACCTAGACCGCAACGCCGCGCGGGCAGTCCGCGTGGTGGCGCCGGCGAATGTCGCCCAATCCTTGCCCAGTGGCATTTCAGGCCGCTGCTGAGCCAGCGCAAACAGTCGCCGTAGCGTCTCGGCATACTGCGCGTCGCGCCCCGCCATTCGGTCCCGGGCGCGAGGATGCAGCCGCTCGAGCTCGGCCAACTCTTTTTCCGCCCGCACGAGCGATCCTTCCATAATCGACACGAGCGCCAGCCGCGCCCGCGCCTCGGCCAAATCGATCTGCGAATCGGGATAAGCCAGCCAATACGGCGGCGGATACTTCTTCTTATCCTCGTCGGCGAGCGGGGGGCGTAAGCCTGCGGTCCCCTCACGTTCGATTTCCCCAGGCCCGCCAGACTCAAATTTTATTCGCTGCCAACAACCGCGAGCCTGCTCGTAATTCCCGCGCTCCAGCTCCATCTCTCCTAGCATCCACAAAGCCTTGTCTCCCCAAGAACTGACGAACAACTCATCGACAACCCGGCGCAGCAATTTCTCGTCGCGCTCGGCCACTCCTTGCTCATACAGTCGCTTCGCCTGCGCATCGATGCGTCCGCGATACATCGCCAGCCCTTCGGCCGGCAACTGCGACAACTGCATCTGGCAATACTCGCGCATGGAGAGATACCGATGCGGATCGACCCGCACGAGTCGCTCGCCATGATGCTCCATCACTTGCCGTAGCGTCTCGATGGCCTCGTCCCACTGCTTCTCGGCGGCGTGGGCTTTTGCCCGCTGGAGCAGCGTGCGGGCCGCCGAGTCGGCCTCGTCGACCTGCAATGCGTCGGAAAGCTCGGCCGGACCGGTGAAGCCGAACTGGGCATTGGCTGCTCGTGCTGTAATGAAAAGCAGACTAACGACAGCAACCGCCGACCAGAGCGCGACCAGTCGCCCATCGCCGCGGCGTAGGCTGGGCACGGCCCACCAACCCTCGACGTCAAGCGATGCGGAGCGATCACGGATTGGGAGCATATTGAAGTCGCGAGATTCGGGAATTGTTTTCTCTGTCCAGTATAGAACCGCTGATGGCCCGGGGAAACATAGGCGAAGGCAACTCGGAACCTGGCAATTCATTGGAAGTGTTGGCTAAGGGACTGGGAGATTACACTCCCCCCTCGCCGACGAGGAAGGCGAGCAGTGGTGTGTCAGCGTTACCCGGCCGTGGCGAATCGTGGGACCATGACGAGCGCCACCGCGCTCAGGATCAGGGCGAACGCCAGCCAATCGGTCGGACGGATTGCTTCTTTCAGGTAGACGAAGTCGAGCGCGACGAACACGCCGATTGAAATAGCTTCTTGAATAATTTTCAATTGCGGCGCGGAGAGTTGTTCGTGCCCAATGCGGTTGGCCGGCACTTGCAGAGCGTATTCGGGCAAAGCGATCAGCCAACTCACGGCGATGGCTGCCATCAGCGGCGCTTGCTTGAACTTCAAGTGGCCATACCAGGCGACGTTCATGAATGCGTTTGAGCAAATGAGCAAGCCGACGGTTGTGAGGACGTTGGACATCGGGATGTCTCCGGGATTGGTCGCTGGTATGGGGGTGGTGGAACTAGCGGTGGCGGGAATAGGGGCTGGGGGTGGTGGGGCGGGACTAGGGACGAAGAAAACGACGGGCGCCCAGCTCCCCGGCCAGCCGTCGGCACGGCGGCGCCGCTACTCTTCCCCTGGTCCCTCGCCCCATCACCCCTAGTTTCTTTTTCAGATTCTCTATCACACTTATCCCATCGAGCGTTATAATTACATCCGCTCGGGCCTTCGGCGAAATCGCTTCGTTCGGCGGCTCGATAATTCGCATGGGTATGCGAAATGCATTCGACACCGGCGCCTTGGTTACGGGTTAGAATTGTAGGCCGACTCAGTCTCGCCTTGGAAATCGGTCTCCCCGCCTGAAACAGCTCGCCCCTGTCGGCGATGCTTCTAAACACTCTGTTGAAAAGGATTTTGTCATGAGCGCCATGCGCTGGAAAGTGTGCTTAGTCTTTGGGCTCGCGAGTGTATGCTGCCTGACATCGCGACCCTTATTGGCTCAAGAGAATGGTCAAGAGGCGTTAACTCGCGGCCCGGTTCACGAAGCGTTCGCCGAGCCGACGATCGCCAATCCGGTCCCGCCGCTGGCGATCGCCGCCGAGGCCCCGGCGCCGATCGAAGAGTTGCCGCCGGACGTGAAGCCGGAGGGAAACAACGTCGTCTGGATTTCCGGCTACTGGGGCTGGGACGAGTCGTCGAACCGATTTTTGTGGATCAGCGGAATTTGGCGAGACGCCCCTCCGGGGTTTATCTGGGTTCCCGGCTATTGGACGAAGACGAACGCGGGCTCGCAGTGGACGCCCGGGTTCTGGTCCCCGCAGCAGCAATCGGAAGTAAGCTACTTGCCGCAGCCACCGGAATCGCTCGAGGAAGGTCCGACGACGCCCGCGCCCGACCCGAGAGATTTTTGGGTGCCGGGCGTGCAACAATGGCACGAGAGCCATTTCGTCTGGCGTCCGGGTTACTGGACGGCGGGCCAAGCCAACTGGATTTGGTCGCCGGCCCATTATTCATGGACCCCGAGCGGTTACGTGTTCATTCCCGGACACTGGGATTATCTGCTGGCCAATCGCGGCGTGTTGTTCGCGCCGATCGCCTTTAGCGAGCCGATCTATGAGCGTCGGCACTTCGTCTTCTCGCCGAGCGTCGTGATCGATGCGAATTTGCTCACGGTGAACTTCTTCGTGCGCCCGAGCACGTGCCATTATTACTTTGGCGATTATTATGGCCAATCGTTCGTAACGCTGGGCTTCCACCCCTGGTTCTCGGTCGGCGTGCATAGCGGCTACGATCCGTTGTTCTCCTATTATCGCTGGGAGCATCGAGACGAGCCGCATTGGCACGATCACATCCAAGAGCATTTTACCTACATGGACCGGCATCCCGATTCCAGGCCGCCGCACACGTTCGTCCAACAGACGACGATCGTCAACAACAACACGACGGTCAATCACACGACGGTCAATCACACGACGGTCAACAACACGACTGTCAACAACGTGCAGATCGGCTCGACGCTGAATCAGTACGTCAAGAACGTCAACAACACGAGCGCCGGCGGCGGCGCCCGCAACGTCAAGTTCGTCGATCTGTCGAAGAATCAGCGCCAAGACTTCGCCACCCAAGCGGTCAAAGAACAGGGCCTAGCCAACGAGCGGGCCAAGCTGGAAGCTTCGACGGGCGGAACGAAACCAAACATCGGCGTCGGAAGCAATCCGAGTGGATCGCCCCCGAAGAGCCTGAACCTCCAGAAGCTGACTCAAGCGACGGGCGGCAAACTTCCTGGGGGGTCGCCCGGGGAAGCTATCGTTGGCGGAAGCAAGACACGACTGGACGGACATGTCCCGTCGACGTCGCCCGGTCCGACAACGACCGGTGGGCCGAGCAGCACGGGGGGCCCAACTACAACGGGAGGCCCCACGCGAAGCGGCCCGACGACAACTAGCCCCGACGCATTCCACTTGAAGACGGGCGAGACGCTGAAGGGGGGCGATACGTCCAATACCACGCTTGGGCCTTCAAAAACTGGGCCCCTCGCGGGACCAAAATTAGGAGACACAAGCAAGCCGATCACAGGACCGAAATCGGGTGACACGAGCAAGCCGATCACTGGACCGAAATTGAATGACACGATCAGGCCGCTCGTTGGTCCGAAACTGGGAGACATCAACAAACCGGCCCCGGCAGCGGGTCCTACGGGACCGACGGGCGGCCCCAGCGGCAATAAGCCCAGTGGTAGCGGCATCCAGCCGGGCTCAGGCGACACCGGCCACGGCCGAGTTCCATCGTCGGGCGGTGACCCGAGCAAGAAGCCCAAGGACCCCAGCAAGGATGATCCGAGAGCGGGCAAGCTTTTGTTTCAGTCGGTCGATCCCAACGCCCGCCGTTCCGAAACCGACCGTCGCCCCGTCGCCGATCAGCCGGTGATCAAAGCCAAGGACGTCCCGCGGGCATTCACCACCGGTCCGACAGGTCCGACTTTGAGCACCGAATCGAGGGCCGTCGTTCAACCATCGATAAGGCCCAGTGGGGGTCAGGCGGCAAGTGGCAAAGACCCAGTGCGGCCGATGATTTTGAGCCAACCGCAACCGCAACCGAAATCCACGGTCGGCCCGGCCGTTAAAGACAACGCCGCAACTAAGGACACGGGCGCCGCGCGGTCCGGGCCCAGCAATGGGCGCGACGGCAGTCGCGACAATCGGAACAAGGATCCGAACGACAAGTCCAAGAACTCCGTATGATGCTGCGAGCCGAAGGCTGTTTCACCGACTAACGTTGGATTTTCTTCCAGCTTGACGCAGAATGATCAGCTTGAGCCGTCGTCGAGCTCGCGTCGGACTCGAAATCGCCCCGGCTCGTCGAGGTCCGCTGACCAGCCGCCGTCCAACCGCCCGAGCCACTCGTGTCGACCGCCGAGGTCCGCTGGGCCATCGAAATATCAGCGACATCGCCGCGGCTGCCGATCGCCGAGCCCAGCATCGGGCCTTCGCCGGCCGGCTTGAGCCGCCGAGCCGTCGACGGTCGTCGCTGCGGCTGGTCGCTGGTCGCCGCCGGCGTGGGGATCGGCAGCGTGTTCATTTCCGCCGGAGTCGGCTTGCCCGGCGGCACATTTTCGCCTTGCGGCTCCTGGTCGGTCGCCTCTTCGTGCTGTTCCAGCGGCCCTTGGCTGAACACACTCGGCCGGCTGACTCCGTAGTTGAGATAATAGGCAGCGTCGCGCGACCGCGCCAGCCGGTGAGCGTCGAAATACGCCTTGCCCGGCCAAGGGCCTTCCGCCAGATACACGTTGTTGTATTCCAGCAGCGAGCCTTTGACGTAGTGGACTTGGCTGATACCTCGGTTGTAATCGACGAGCGATCGGTAATAGGCCGACTCGGCGTCGGACCGCCGCTGCTGAGCTTGGAGCAACAGATCCAACGTCACCGTTCCCGCCAGATAAGCCGCTTCGACCGCGGAGACTTCCTGTTCGCTGGCCAACCGGCGATTGTAGTTGGTTTGCATCAAATGATACTGCGTGTCGAGCAGCCGCACGGCGTCGGCGATCTGGTGCGACAATTCCAATTCCTGGTCCTGTAGCACGGATTTTTCGCGAACCAGCAAGAGCTGCTGATTGCGGATCGTCGTCAGTTCGCGGCGGAAGCCGAACGGCATGCTGAAATTCAAACCGAGGTTGAACGAGCCGAACGGCGCGTCGGCCAGCGATGAGGTTGCCGACGTGCCGATGATCGTATCGGACGGCGTCCCGCGATAGGCGCCCTCGTTGGCGACCAAGTCTTCACCCAAGCCAAAGGCTCGATATCGGGCCGTCAGATCGAGATTGGGCAGCAATAGATTCTTCGAGGCGACCAGCTCCAGTTCGAGCTGTTTGATCCGCCATTTTTCCCTGCGGAGCTCGATGCTGCGGGCCAGGGCCTCTTCGTGCGTGTCGCACCACTCGAACGCGACGTGGGCCGTCGTCGGCTCATCCTTGGGTCGAATCAGCCGACCATCGGTCGCCGCCAGACCCATCAGATAGCGCAGCCGATTTTCCATTCGATACAGATCGTTGAGCGACTGCTCGACCTGCGCCCGGAATGTGAAGTATTGGTTCCGCGATTGAGCTTCCTTGTCGGCCTCGCCCCCTCGGGCGTTGGCGATCGCCAAAGCGTGAATCTTCGTCCATGTCGAGAGAGCACTGTCGCGGCCGACCTTGGCCGCATCGAGCGCTCGATAGGCGAAGTACAGCTCCCAATAGGCGTTTTCCGTATCGCTGACCAGGTTGCGCACGCCCGCCTCGAAATCCGCGAGGCTGATATCCATGTTGATTCGGGCGATCATCACGCCGTTGAATCCGCCGCCGATGCCCGGAGTGCCGGCGTCGAGCGGACCGTGGATCTCGTTGAACAGCAGACCGCCGCCACGCAACAGCCGTTGCGTCAACGTGAAGTCGAGGGCGATCGAATTGTCGTGCGGCGATTCACGCAGGGGGCTGTTACTATCCGTGTAGGTGCTGGTCTGCTGAATGCCGACCGTCGTGCCCACGGCAGTTCGCTTGGTGATGCCAGTGATAAAGGTGTCGATATCTTGCCGGGAAACGCGGTTTTGGATGGAGCCTGCCGCGATTCGCGAATTTTGCGGCGTGTTATCGTGTTCCCAAGTAAAGCTGCTAGCCAGCTCGGCGTCGAATGACGAGAGCGCGCCTTCCACACCCAGGGTCGGATTGGATTCGATAATACCCGGGTCGTATGTCGTTTGCACGGCGTTGGGGGATGACAACAGCACGGTCGGAGCATCGCCGACCTGCGGCCGGGTTCCGCCTTGCGAGGCGAATCGGGCGCCGAGCGTCCGCATCACCTTGCTGTTCTCCAGTGCCAGATGCACGGCCTCTTCCAGCGGCAGGTCCCAAATCTTGTCGTAATGGCTGTTGGACAGCGATAGCGGCGCCGGCGGATTGGAGACCTCCGACAAGCTGCAAGTCTTGAGGTCGGGCGTTTCGAGCTTGGTGGCCACGCCGACATAGTGCGACATGTCCCCCTTCTCGAAGAAGTAGAAAGGCTGCGTCGGTTGGCAGCCGGTCGCCAGAATCGGGACTAAAACAGAGGCAATCCACAGCGTATGCAGCGGCCGGCTCATTGATTGATTCCCTTCGAGATAACCCAGCAGCGAAATGGACCGCTAGCAAAGCTTGCGCGACGGCGCGATGCTCAGCGCGGTATAATCGGCACCTTTGGTATCGTCAACGCCCGCAGCAAACTTTGGGGAATCGTTACGATTGATGCAACCGGAAGGGTTGATTCGAAGAACGCTATCTACGACAAGCCCCTGGCTAACGCAATTTAACAACGCGTTAGATGCGAGCCTGCAAATGGATAAAAGATGACTTGCATAAACTCTCGCAATCGCGCGGCCCGGATTTTCTTCCGCACCGATCCGTACAACTCCGGACGGTCAGAAATACGACCGAGATTCGCGTAGTCGCTCGAGAAATTGCGTGCCCAGACCCGATCGCTGAGAATCGAGATAGGCGCGGATTTGCTCGAAATCGCCAATTGCCTCGGGACGAAGAATGAGCGGCAAGCTCATGACTTCTTCATTAGGAGAGCTTGCACGGACTCCCAAGGAACGCCGGCTTTAGGGTTGGCATCGGCGGCAGCAACACGACGGTCCAGCTCGCGCGTTTGGGAGTCGGACATCGGAACAGGAGTCTCTTCGGGAATCGTATCCTAAATCAATCGGATCAACTCGACACGCTGTTGGGCATCGAGCCGATCGATTCCGAATTCTTCCAAAGTGAGGCGCATGGCACGCAGCTCCTAAATGCTTTCAAACCACGAAACCGACTGGGAGAGGCGAAGGTCCCCAATTTGCTCCGCGGACTCGACACAATGGGGACAATCTCCGGCGGATTAGCGGGCGGTTCTAAAGCAGCGTATCCTCGTTCTTCTCGATCCCGTGGATCGTTTTCAGATAGACGTGTGCCTTCGGCTCGACCAGATTCTGGGCGCGCTTGATGTCGACGAAGTTTTCGGCATGTTGCTCGGATTCGCGCCAGTAGAGAATCTGCTTTTTGTTTTGAGAGTCGTCAACTTGGGCGTAAAGATTGTGGTCGAAGTCGGCCTTGTCGTGTACTTTGCCGTCGTGGATATGGACGGTCGGAAAGAACAGATGTTGCGGATCGGCAGTCGGGAAATCGAACGCCATCGGATGGATTCGCTTATTTCCCTTCTTGAGCTTGAAGACCGCGAAGCCAAACTGCTTGTACTGCGGCAGTTCGTCCCAAGCGGACTGGGGCAAGCGGAAGCGATCGTCGAGCCGGGAGAAATCCTTGATGCTCGGCACAAAGGACGCCTCGAAGCTGCCGACGCTGACGACTTCAAGCATCGGTTTGGCGGTCACGGCCCCTGAGGCAATTCTGGAATGGCCGGCGGCTCCCGCCGGAGGATCGGGAAACCCTTTCTTCAAATCGGCAAAAAAATCCTCGTATTTCTCCAAGTTGATGAACTTCACCGCGTCGTCGGCAGTCTGCGCCGGCACGGGAATCGGCAGAATCATCGCCAAATCCTCTCCCGCGTCGAGCTTCATGCTGTAGACGACATACTGCCGGGCCTTGTCCGACATCCGGGCGAAGATCTTCGTGGCGGAAACATCTTTCACGGGTCGCGAGAAGCAGCACATGGGAGAACTCCGAGATGGGCGGACTGCGAAAAGGCGAGCGGGGGCGTAAGCCCCCTGTCCTAACATTTAACCTAGCAGACGACTCCCGAAGTGCAAGAGTTCCGCGAATTGGATCGCTTTTTAACGCGGATTCTGAGCGATCTTTGAGCGTCACATGGCGTCGAGCTCGAGGACAGGGGGCGTGAGCCGCCCGCTCGCCACGCACTCAGAGATACATGCCCGCATAGCCGCCGGTTTGATCGGTTTTCGCTTGAAGCTCGGCGATCCGCTTGATCGTCTGGGCCAGGTCGCCGGCGTCGATGTAGCGATCGAACTCGACCATCACGGCCCGCGACACGGTTTCGTGGAACCAATGCACGACTGGCTCGGTGAGCCAGTCGCAAGTCTCACGTTCCAGCTTCACTTGGAGGTCGGCGTTGATCGAATGCCGGTCAGTCGGATCGGTTAGCAACGTCCCGACAAAGCTGAACTCGAGCAGTCCCAGATCGGCGTGGTTCGTTAGATGGAACCGGCACCGGGCATTGTACAAAAAGTAGGTATTGAACGAGCCGTGCTTCTCGAGGGCCGCCTTGATTCGCAGGCCGCGCTCGCGATATTTTGGCGATGCATCCAGCGGGATGTCCATCCGGCCCACAGTGCGTAGCGGCAGACAATCGAATTCAATGGCAACGAAGCGACTCACGGCGACCTTGCTCGTAGCGTTTCCGAGAACCGGCTAGGCAAAGGGGCCAGACCCATTTTGCGCTCCCATTTTGCTCTAGGACATCGCAAAATCGGGTCAGACCCCGCCGGTTGTGGAAAACCGGTTATTTTTTGGCGTCAGTTTCCTTGACCCAGCCGGCGGTCAACCATCCGCTGTCGGACGATAATTGCGATGATACCAGTCGGCCGGCCTTGCTAAAAGGCGCCTTCTTGAACTCCAGGCCATTGAACTCCATCGTCGGCTTTAGGATCTTTCCGAACCGATTTTGCAGTAGTTTCTTCAAGGCAACCTGTTTGGAGCTAAATTGTTGTCCCTCCATGCCGGGCACAACGAACTCCAAGTCCCCTTGACGCTTGCCCACCGGGCCATTCGGACCTTTGTCGAATTTAAACTTGGCCGAGACGTTCATTGGACCCCCGATGAATTCTCGCTCGACATTGGGCGAGATCGATGTGTAACGCGTGCCGCGGATCGTGATCGAATAGCCGTTGTCGGCAAACGTCGCCGTGACCGGATGCTCTTTGGCGAACGTGATCGTCCACTGCTTTTCCTGATCCTTGTCGTCGGCCAATTCCTTTGGGACTTCGCCAAACATGTCGTTCAGCGCGGCCTCGAGTTGTTCGCGGTTGATCGTGCGGCCGCCGAGCGTGAGGGCCGTCAGGTTATTTACGAACGACTCGTGAAGTTGAATATTCAATGTCGCCGGGGCGATTTCTTGCGTCGGCCCCGCCGGAGCGCCCAACTGCGCGGGTCCCGACTCGCGAGCCACGATCCACATCGCGTCGGGCTTGGATGAATAACGCAGATTGGGATATGCGCCCCAACGCATCAGCGGATCGTGGATCTTTGCCTTGAAATTGCGGTTTTGCGTCTCCAGATTGTCCTTCGACCCTTCGTCGAGCCGCTTGCTGACCCGCTGCTCGGCGTGCCGGGCGCCGATGCTCTCCGCCTCGGGCTTGGCCTGATAGACCTTCTTGGTCGCAATCCGCTGCACCAACCGGCCGCCGCAGATGCACAGTCTGTCGATGTTCGTATGGGTGCACGCACTCGTGATGGCGGGACAATCGACGAACCCGTCGGCGTCGAATCGGACGATTTTCGAGCCGGTGAACGTAGTCGTGCCCGTGTTGTAAACCGTCACGGGAGGATGCACGCCGACGGTGTGCGAGGTGGTCGTGCCGACCAATTTGATCTGCATCACGGCGCGATCCTGCCCGTCGAGCAGCACCGCCGTTCGTTTACCGACCGTGTGCGTCGTGCCCGTGATGCTCGTGCCCTCGATATTGTCGGCGAAATGCGGATCATTTTCGTCGAGATCGTCGCTGCTGATCGTCGCTAGAAAATCGGCCGAGGCGCGAACGTAGAGGTTTGGCTTATCGAACTGAGCCCAAATGTTTTGCAAAACGGGGTCGGCTTGACGAGTGTCTTGCAAGTCGCCTAGCGTCATGCCGATCGCATCGGCGTCCGCACTGTTGGCCGATCGCGAGTAGTGGTCGAGACTGTCGGCTAATTTATCGAGTTTTTGTCCGTACCCTACCCGTGCGTCGGGCGAACGAACCGCCGAAAGCACGGCGTTGTAATGCCGCAGAGCATGCCGGACATTGGCAAATTGCGGTAGTTCGAGCCCGGCAACCCCGCTGCGATACCGATCGGCAATGTCGCGCAGGACTTCGGGCTTGGCGTCTTTGCCCTTGGCCAACTCGGCCCCAAGGTCATCGCCCCGCAGGTAGCTCTCCCAGCCCTCGCGGGTCGCCTTGTCGGCGCCGACGAATTGCTCCAGCTTACTCCAGGCCGTTTCGACCTCGGCCCGGGCGCTGTCGAGTTCCGTGACTGTCGCGGGACGGTACTGCGACTTGGCGGCGCGGATCGAGTCCAGTACTTTTTGCGCGGACGGATCGAGGGGAGCATCGTTGAGCGCAGCCTGTTCGGCGAGCAGGAGGCCGGCGCCGGCGGCTAACAACAGCGAACGCGCGGCATTCTCGCCGGAATCGTAAACGACTGCCGCGGCAATCCGCGAGGTCTTCGTTATCAGGCCGGACCAGTTGGGCAGGCGTTTGGTGGCCGCAGCGGCCAGGTCCGGGGCCATGAAGTTGCGGCCGACGAAGGAGTCATCCGCGTCAGCGACTCCCAGATTGAACGGCATCCCCATGAATGCCGCCGATAGATGCAGCTCTGTGGGTTCGGAAAATTGTGCCGCTCGGTTTGAGTTAGCCGAGATGAGAACCACGCCCGCGGCCGCAAAAACCGCGACGATCACTAGTCCGTAACGCATATGTATCGTCCTCCGTAACTTAAACAATATCGCGCCCGCAAGCCAAGGGAGTCGGCTCGCCGCCGCGGCGCGCCATCTACGATACCGCATCTTCTCAAGCTTTGACTACTCCCCTAGGCCTACGAAATCGGAAAAAACTACGAATCTTCGTTAGCCAACCCATGCCTCCGAAGTCAATTGAGGAAAGCAGGTTCGGCGCCACGGTCAGCATTGCGCATTACCGCAAATCCGCTTCAAATTACCCATCCTACCATTCACCCCCTTCCCAATGCTTTCGGACTTTGGCCTAATAACTACGCTTTGCTCACCAAGCAGGGATAGCCCGACATCACCCACGTCGGCCCCCCGCTGAAGAATCGGCGTCGCTGTCGGGATCGACAGTCGGTCAGCCGAACGGTTCAAGAGGTCTAGAACTCTCGTTCCGTTGAATGGCCAATATCCGGCGGAGACATTTTTCGCCGCGGTCTTCTAATCAGCCCGTATAAGGAGTTCATCGTGCTTAGACATCGGAGTGTCGGACTATTGTCTTTGGGCTTGCTTCTCGTTTTGGGAGGCGGCAGCCAGGCGGTGGTCTTCAAAACGGCGATTCTCAAGAACTACGTCGTATGGCAAACGGACTACAACGACGCCTACATAGCGGCCCAGCGTGACAAGAAGATGCTGCTGATCTATTTTTCCCCCACGGCCACACCGCGAACCACGGCGGCCGGACCTGCGGACGACTCCGTATCGGCCGCGATCTCGGGAGCCGATATTGCCGACAAACTGGCGGACTATGTATGTGCCCGTTTGCCGCTCGATGCATCCGGATCGGGCGCAGACGGAAAGTCCGTCCGGTTGCTCGGCCACGGCGCCTTCGCCGAGTTGCGGAACGCAGGCGGCGTCGCGGTGATCGACCTGGCGCACCCGAATACTCCGTATTATGCCCGAGTCGTGAGTGTCATTCCCATGACCCCGGGCAAGTACTATCACTTTCAGGCGAGCCATGTGCCGGTGTTGTTCGACCTGCCTGAAGGAACGCTGACCCAGCGCACGATGATCTTCGCGATCCGGATTCATCCGGAGCGGCCTGCGAGCACATCGACGTTGCAAGAGCCGGTGCTGCTGGACGAAGCGGCCAAGCAGTCGAATCTCCAGGCTCGCATCGGCGTGCAAGGGCACCATCAATGGGAAAGCCGCTTTCACCGAATTATTTCACGGCTTGTCGGTCGCGGCTATCAATCGGCCGCTCCGCGAGAGGTCGTGGCCGAAAGCTGGCCGAACCAAAACCTGGTCGACTCATGCATCGATTGCGTGGATAGCTGGCGCCACTCATCTGGCCACTGGGACGCGGTCCGCACGCGGCATTCCAGCTATGCCTACGATATCCAAAAGGGATCGAACGGCATTTGGTACGCGACGGGTATCTTTGCCAATTGAGGAAATAGGGGCGAGGGGTTTGGGGCTGGGGACTAGGGAACGACGCGGCACGACCGCGGCTGTTTTGCTTCCTCAAGCCTCACCCCTTAAGCCTTCCTAATGATGATGGCCGCCTTGGAGCATTCGAGCCCGGGCCATGGCGTCTTCGGCCTCGGGAATCTTGCCGGCCCGCTGGAGCGTCACGCTGAACGCCGTGAAGCTGAACGGGTCGTTGGGCTCGAGTTCCGTCACCTGTTTGGCGTGGGCGATCGCTTCGTCGTGCCGCTTGAGTCGTGTGAGAACTACAGCCAGGGCCGAATGGGCCAGCGAGTATTTCGGGTCCTGTGCTAGCAGTTCATTGAGTTTTGCGGCCGCCTCATCGACTTGGCCGTCGTCTTTGAGCCGAGTCGCCTCGTCGTAAAGTTGCACGTTCGTCGCCATCGTTCTCCAGCCTCCCAGTAACTTATCCAATTTCGCACATTCGCCCTGATCGCAGCGTCGCGGGGTCCTTATCGTCCGTCTGATCGCGATTGCTGTCAATCGAACTCGCGAAGAATACTCACGACGCGCGAATCTTTAGCCTTGCGGTAACAGGCGGAAAATCCTAACAATCGTCGCGGACGTTAGATCTGCGTCAACTGCTATCCGTTGCACGGCCGATAAAATCCATCGGGTCGGCCCAGATAGCTCGTTGCCGCCGGCCTCGGCTCGCGCGGCCCGCGCCAGTCGGGTTCACGCTTGGATCGGCGGCCCCAAGCGAAAAACGTCGTTCCTGATCATCGGGCCATCCTTGAGACTTGAGGCACTCGCCGGTGAATATCCACCCTTTGGCGATCGTTAGTCCCGAGGCCCGCCTCGGTCGGGACGTCCAAATCGGCCCGTTCGCGGTGATCGAAGGGGACGTCGAGATCGGCGACGGATGCATCCTCGCCAGTCATGTCGTCATCAAGGACGGCGTGCGGCTCGGTCCTGGCAACATTATCCACGAGGGGACCGTGCTGGGGGGCTTCCCGCAGCACGTCAACCGTCCCAAGACACCCGGCCTGCTCACGATTGGCTCGGGAAACACCATCCGCGAGCATGTCACGATGCACCGGGCGATGAAGGCCGACGCCGTCACGCTCGTCGGCGACAAAAACTATGTCATGGCCAGCTCGCATATCGCTCACGATTGCACTGTCGGCAACAATGTGATCTTCGCGAACGGCGCCCTGTTGGCCGGGCATGTGATCATCGAAGATCGGGCGTTCATTTCCGGCGCGGTCGGGATCCATCAGTTTTGCCGCGTTGGCCGGTTCGCGATGGTCGGCGCTCATGCCAAGGTGGTGCAGGACGTGCCCCCGTATGTCACGATCGATGGCGTGAGTGGTTGCGTGGTGGGGCTGAATCAGGTCGGGCTGCGGCGCAATGGGTTCACGGCCGAGGACATTGCCCAATTGAAGATGGCTTACCGGTTAATTTATCGTCGCGGCCTCAAGTGGAGCGAAGTGCTCGCTCAGCTCAAGATCGAGTTTGCCGAAGGACCGGCCGCCGTTTATTCGGAATTTCTGACGGGCGGAACTCGCGGCTTCGTGCAAGAACGCCGGGTACCGACGAGCGCGACGCTTAAATTCCGCTCGGCCGCCGAAGATCAATCGCAGCCGACGATTGGCGAATTCAAAGCCCGAGTGGCTGGTTAAATTGCGATTCCGATTGGCCGTCAATGCACGAATGGCAACTTCGACGCCGCTCGCAATAGCAGCACAAAAGCGGCGATCGGGCCCGTGATGAGGGCTATCTTCCAGACAGCCGCCACCGGCGAATTGGGCGAAGGCGTCGGGGCCGCGTCGACGAATTCGACCGCCGCCATGCGGCTATCTTGTCTAACAAACAGCGATCCGTCCGAGGCATAATCTCGTCCAATCGAGAACCAACCGGCCAAGAGCGCGAGAACAAACACGGCCGGCAGGCGGGATTGCAAGACCCACCGACAGCGGTGACCGGCTGCCTGGCTCTCGCGGTCGGCGATCCAAATCGCCACGACGGCGACCAGAACGGCGAGCAGTCGCAAGACGTGGATCTGCAGACAGTGCGCCGGCAGATACGCAGCCAGCGCGGAAACGCCGATCATTGCGGCTGTTAACCGGCTATTAGCGGCGATGAAAAATAGCGCTGCCATGCCACCGGCTTGAATGGCAAGCAGAACTCGGCACGCCAGTTCGAGACTTGCGAACCAGCCCAATGCGGGGCCGATGACCAGGGCGGCGATCAGCGGCGCATAAATCCAACGGCCGAGCAACCATCGGCGCGGCCAACGATTTCGGCCAAATTCGATCAGCGCCATTAAGCAGCCACCGGCCAACAGCAGCCGCGCGACTTTCATCGCCACGGGCTCACCGACCGGCAATCTCAGCACGGCGGTCCAATCGGCGACCCCCTCCAGCGCGCTGGCCAGCGCAAGCCATCGCCATGCCTTTTCGCCCGACGTGCGGCGATTGGCGAGCAGGACGATGGCGCCCAGCGCGACGAACGATAAACCGGTGACAAACAACAAGAATCGCAGTTCGTTGTCCGTTAGATGCATGGATGATGGGCCAACTGTAATGGCGAACTGGCTTCGGGGGAATAAACGATGGTATCTTCAAATCTAGGTTGTAAAACACTCATCGGCGGCACGATTCCACCAGCCGCGCCCCTCACTGCGAGCCGTATTGGCCCGGAAAACTAGGCGCCAAGTTGCCGTGAGTCGGCTACATGCTATATCCCCTTGCGGACTCAGTGGGGCGTTTGCCAACCGGGGCTTCGGCGAAGCGCCTCCAGCCCCGGCCACCCGGCGCGAAAATCGAAAACTTGACCGAGCTAGGCCATTTGTCTTTCGTCGTTCGAGTTTCATCCTTAATTCAATACTCAATATTCGTCATCAGGACTTAAGCCACTCATGGTTGTCATCGCCGGAGCTGTCATCGTTGTCGTCGCCGTCTTGGCTGGATTTGTTTTGTCCGGCGGTCAGATCGGCGCCCTGATCCATCCCACTGAAGTGCTGACGATCGGCGGCGCCGCGCTGGGCGCGCTGGTGATCATGTCGCCAATCAAGGTGCTCAAGGATCTCATGAAGGGGATCCTCGCCACGCTCAAAGGCTCGCCGTTCAACAAGGCGACCTATGGCGAGCTCTTCAAGGTGATGTACGATTTTCTGAAAGTCGCGCGGCGCGACGGTCTGATCGCGCTGGAATCGCATGTGTCCAACCCGCACGAAAGCGCCATTCTCAACAAGTACCCGCTGATCGCCAAAAATCATCACGTGACCGACTTCATCTGCGGCGCTCTGGCGCCGGTGATTGAGGGGACAGTGAACGCCGATCAGCTTGAAGTGCTGCTGGAAACCGAGCTCAAGACGATCGAAGAAGAGCATCATGCTCCGCTGGCCGTGCTCACCAAAACGGCCGACGGACTGCCCGGATTCGGAATCGTCGCCGCCGTGCTTGGGATTGTGATCACGATGGCCTCGATCGACGGGCCGGTGAATGAGATCGGCGAGAAGGTCGGCGCCGCGCTGGTCGGAACGTTCTTGGGCATCTTGGCCTCCTATGGATTCATCGGTCCGTTAGCCGGACGGATGGAAAGCCTGGGCCACGAAGAAATGGCCTTCTTCCGTACGATCGCCTCGATCGTGTTGGCGTTCGTCAAAAACCTGCCGCCGAAAGTGGCCATCGACCAAGCCCGTCGTGGCTTAACCAGCGATCTGCGTCCGACACGCGACGAGCTCGACGCGCTGTTCAAAGCGGCCGACGCGGCATAGTCAGGCCTCAAGCCTCTTTCCGACACTCTGAAATTGAGATAACCAACTATGGCAGGCAAGGGTGGCGGCGGCGCCTGGAAAGTAGCGTACGCGGACTTCGTGACCGCCATGATGGCCTTCTTCATGGTCATGTGGATCGTCGCACAGAGTAAGCCTGTTCGCGAAGCAATCGCCGGCTATTTCACCGATCCGTCGGGCAAGGTCTCGCGAAACGGCAATGGCAAATCGAACGGCTTGATTCAAAGCGACGGCGCCCCACCGGCCTCCCCGCATGTGGCAGCCTCCAGAGAAAAGCAAGGCTCGGCGCCCAAGTCGCCCGACGACGAGGGCAAAGGCAAAGGGGCCGGACGAAAGCCGACGATTCTCGGTCTACACGACGGCAACAATTTAGCCGTGGAGATGCTCGTGCCATTCGCCGAGGAGTCGGCCGATCTGGACGAGCATGGCCAGCAAGTCCTCGATCGCATGGCGGGCGGGCTGCTGGGAAAACTCTCCAAAATCGAAATTCGCGGACACGCCTCCGCCCGACCTTTGGCCAGCAGCAGTGCTTACCACGATGCGTGGGACCTGTGTTACGCCCGCAGCCAAGCCGTGATGAAGTACCTTTTGTCCAAGGGGATTGAGCCATCGCGGATTCGCTTGAGTCAAAGCGCCGCGAACGAACCGGCCACGAGCGCCCAGAACGATGTGCTCTCGATTCCGAATTGCCGCGTGGAAGTCTTCGTGCTGAGCGAAATCGCCTCCAACATTCGCGATTTGACGAAGAAAGAGGGTGAGGCTCCGAAGAAATCAGGCGGCAAGCGAGTGATCCGCCCGGCGCCGACGACGAGCGAGACGGAGTAGGTCAGGCTCTCTGGGCCTGACAGTTCGACGTCGGGTGCATGAGGACGTGACCGGCGCGCATGTCAGGTAGGATGCCTGACCTATTAGTCTGCGTCAGGCCAATTGCCTGACCTACGCCCGCCTTGGGCCAAATTGATCTTTGAACCGCCGGTCCCTTCGCGACATAATTGGCGATTCGCCGTTTTCGCATTTTTCTCCAATGGGCGTTCATGGGACGGGCTACCGCGGCATCGCGCCAGGCTGATTCTGATTCCGCGCGATCTTTGAGCGCGGGCGCGCGCTTTCGTCGCGACGCAATCGCCGGTCTGACGGTTTCGGCGATCGCGGTTCCCCAGGCGATGGCTTATGCACTCATCGCCGGCGTCGATCCGAAGTGCGGCCTCTATGCGGCCATCGTCGTAACCGCGGTCGGATCGTTTTTTGGTTCGTCGTCGTTTCTGATCAATGGGCCCACTAACGCAATCTCGCTGGTCGTCTTCAGCGCGCTGGCAGGCGTGACGTCCGAGGCCGCCAGCTCTACGGCCGTGCTGGAGGCCCTTTTCGTCCTGGCGATCATGGTGGGCCTGTTGCAAATCGCCATAGCGCTGTTTCGCTTGGGTGATCTGACTCGATATGTTTCCGAATCGGTCATTATCGGGTTTATGGCCGGCGCTGGATTGCTGATCGCGCTGACGCAAATCGCCAACATCCTGGGTCTTAAAGACCAGGGGGATGGCCATATGCATCTGCTCTATCGGCTGTGGTTGACCGTGACGCAAGGGGGCCGGGTGAACCCCTATTCTTTGGGGATAAGCGTCGGGGTGACCGTGTCGGTCGTCGTGCTGCGACGAATCGTTCGCCGGTATCGGCTGCCACGCGTCGACATGCTGTTCGTGCTCATCGCCGCTGCCGCCCTTACGCATTTCATGGGCTGGTCGACTCCCGACGCCGTCGGCCATCAGATGGTGGCCGTGGTCGGCAATGTGCCGGCCGGGTTGCCCGCCCCGCATATCCCCGAGCTGAAACTGTCGTGGCTTCAGCAAATGAGCGGCGGCGCCGTGGCGATCGCGCTCTTGGGACTCCTGGAAGCGCTTTCGATCGCCAAGTCGCTCGCGACTCAAACGCGCCAATCGCTGGATTACAATCGGCAATGTCTGGCCGAGGGGCTGGCCAACCTGACCGGTGGGTTTTTTCAATGCATGCCCGGCTCCGGATCGCTGACTCGCTCGGCAATTAACTTTCAGGCGGGGGCGGTGAGTCGCTGGTCGGGCGTCTACTCGGCCGGAGCGACGGCCGCGATCATGATCTTATTCACGCCGCTGGCCGCTTATGTGCCCAAGGCGGCGCTGGGCGGAATTTTGCTGGTCACCGCGGCCGGACTGTTGGACTGGGGGCGACTGCGATTCGCCATCAGCACCTCGCGATACGACGCCATCCTCGTGCTGGTCACGGCGCTCACCGCCATCTTTGTGAGCGTCGAATACTCCGTGCTCATCGGCACGCTACTTTCGTTCATCATGTTCGTCCCCCGCGCGGCGCGACTGCACGCGACCGAATTGCAAGTCGGCGCCGGAAGAATCGTTCGCGAGCGGCAAGCGGCGGACGAACCTTGCCCCAATCTGGCGATGTTCGATTTGGAGGGAGAGCTATTTTTTGGCGCCTCGCCCGAGTTCGAGGAATTGCTCGATCGGCTTCGCGAGCGAGCCAACCAAGGCGTGAAGATCGTGCTTCTGAGGGTCCGTCGGGCGCGCAACCCGGACATGGTTTGCCTGAAGCTGCTGGAACAATTCGTCGTGGACATGCGGGCGAAGCGCGTGACGGTGCTACTGTGCGGCGTGCGAGAAGATTTTTTCAAGGCGATGAAGAACGTCGGTTTCGACCAACTCTTGCCGGCCGACTGCGTGTTCTTGCAAGACGCGACCCCTGGCTCGTCGACGATCGAAGCCGTCCGGCATGCGTATGAGTTGCTCGGCGCGGATCTATGCGAGACATGTCCCCGTCGAGGAGAACCGGCGGCGAGCGGTGAACCGTTGTATTACATGATTTAGACAGTGATCTCGATATCAATCGCCGAGCACTTCGCCAAAGCGGTATCATTCCGATCGACAAAATAAATCGCGATGTTGGCGTCCAAACGAATGATCAATCGAGTTCCTATTCTATTGGCGGAGCTTGATTCAATCGCTGACTTTCTTCATGAATTCGGATCGCTTGTTGGCTCTCTATAATGCACGATAGCTGGTTCGCCGAAATCTGCCCCCTAGTCCCGCGGCGACCGGGGCCTATACAATATCTGATTGCTCACGGACGAACGTCTATCCGCCACGGAGGCTGGCTCACACCTTCTCGCCCCGGCTCGCACGCCGGCGCTGGTGGGCGAGTCATGGGCCGGACGCCGCCGATGTGATGGACCCATCTCGCTCTTTAAGAATCCCCGCATGGTTGCCTCGGACATCATCATCAAAGGCGCCCGCGAGCATAATCTGCGGGATGTCGATCTCGTTCTGCCGCGCAATCAATTGATATGTTTCACCGGCGTCAGCGGCTCCGGTAAAAGCTCGCTGGCGTTCGACACGCTGTATGCCGAGGGGCAGCGGCGGTACGTCGAAAGCCTATCTAGCTTCGCCCGGCAGTTTTTGGGGCAGATGCCCAAGCCGGACGTCGACTTCATCTCCGGACTGAGTCCCTCGATCTCGATATCGCAAAAAACGTCGGGGCAAAATCCGCGATCCACCGTCGGCACGATCACGGAGATCTACGACTATCTCCGCGTGCTGTTCGCTCGGGCCGGCCAAGGCCATTGTCCCAATTGCGATCGGCCGATCACGGCTCAGAGTCGCGAGCAAATCATCGAGCGAATCGCCGGATTCGAAACCGGCACGCAGTTTCTCGTGCTGGCGCCGCTGGTGCAAGCGAAGAAGGGCGAGTATCGCGATCTGTTCGTCGATCTGCTGAAGCAGGGATTCGCTCGGGCCAGAGTCGACGGCCAAGTTGTCGGGCTGACCGACGAACTGCGGCTCGATCGGCAGATGCGGCATCATATCGAAGTGGTCGTCGATCGACTGGTGGCCGGTCCGACGATTCGCTCGCGTTTGGCCGAAGCGGTGGAACTGGCGCTGCGATTGGGCGAAGGCAATTTGATCGTGGCGATCGACGCGGGACCGGCATCGATCGAGAGTCAAACGAAGGGGCGACGCAAGCCGCGAAAGAACGATTTGCTGCCGGCCGCGGTCGATCCCGATTTCGATCCCGACGACGACTCGGTTAGCGGTCAAAGTCGTGAATCTGGCGACGCGTCCGAGACTTCGATCGCCGGCGCCGCCGAGTCGATCGCTCGGAGCTACGACGACACAATCTTTTCCGCGCATTACGCTTGCACGCATTGCGGCCTCAGTTTTGAGACCCCCACGCCGCAGCTTTTCAGCTTCAACAGCCCCCAGGGAATGTGCCGCGACTGCGACGGCCTGGGCGAAATTTATGGCTTCGAAGAGTCGCGACTGATTAGCGACGCCGATCGCTCGTTCAAAGACGGATGCATCGAGTTGATCGGGCCTTGGAAGGACATGGGACGCTGGCGGCGGCACATTTTTCAAGGGGTCGCCGACTCGATGGAGCGGCGCCGCGAGATCGACTCCGGCACAATGCTCGAGACCCCCTGGCGCGATTTGTCGCCCGACTTGCAAAAGCTCTGGTTGTGGGGAACTGGCGATGAGCACATTACGTTCACTTGGAGGAACGGCGCCCACGGCAAGAAATACGGCGGCCGATTCGAGGGAATCATTCCGCAACTGTTGTCGCGGTATCGCGCGGCCGGCAGCAGCATTCAGCGGCGGCAGCTCGAAAAATACATGAGCGTCGTCCGCTGCGCAACCTGCAACGGCGCTCGACTGGGACCGCAGGGACGGTCGGTTAAAGTCGCGACAACGAATCCAAAGTTCGCCGACAAGCCGCTGCGATCGTTGCCCGAGGTGTGCGGATTGTCGGTGCAAGACGCCGCCGAATTTTTCAGTCAACTCGAGCTCGATGCGACGGGGCAAACGATCGCGGCCGAGCTGCTCAAGGAAATCCGCGGCCGGCTTGGTTTTCTCGTCAACGTTGGGCTGGAATATCTGGCTCTCGACCGCACGGCGCCGACTCTTTCGGGCGGCGAATCGCAGCGCATTCGTCTCGCCGGCCAGATTGGCTGCGGCTTGGTCGGCGTGCTTTATATTCTCGACGAGCCGTCCATCGGTCTGCATCCCAGGGACAATCAAAAGCTGCTCGACACGCTCACGCAGCTTCGCGACAAAGGCAACACGGTCGTCGTCGTCGAGCACGACGAAGACACAATGCGGGCCGCCGACACGATTTTGGATTTCGGCCCAGGCCCCGGCGTTCGCGGCGGCGAGCTCGTCGCCCACGGCCCGGCCACGACGATCGCCAAATCGGCTCGCAGCCTGACCGGCCAATATCTCTCCGGCAAAGTTAAGATCGAAGTCCCGGCTACCCGCCGGCTCGCAGCCGAAAATTCGGCGACCGGCGAAAAGTGGCGCCTTCAAGACTGGAACGCCGAAGCCTATGCCAATGCCACCAAAGGTCGTGGACGATTCGCTCCCGCGACACCGCCGCCAGAGATCCCGGCCGACTCCGCCTTCGCTTCACCGACAATCCGGATCGTCGGCGCGCGACATAATAATCTGCGCAATGTCGACGTCGAGATTCCGCTCGGCGCGTTCGTCTGCGTGACCGGCGCCTCCGGCTCCGGAAAAAGCTCGCTCGTCAACGACATCTTGGTCGAAGCACTCCGCCGCGATCTCAATGGAGGTCTCGGAAACCCTGGCGATTTCGACCGAATCGAAGGGCTCGGGCATCTCGACAAGTTGATCGCCATCGATCAATCGCCGATCGGCCGCACGCCGCGATCCAATCCCTCGACCTATATCAAGGTGTTCGACGATATTCGCAGTCTTTACGCCAAGCTGGCAGAGTCGAAAGCGCGCGGCTACAAACCGGGCCGGTTCAGCTTCAACGTCAGTGGTGGTCGGTGCGAGGCCTGCGAGGGCAACGGCTCGACCCGGCTCGAAATGGATTTTTTGGCCGACGTGTGGGTCACTTGTCCGGTTTGCTCGGGACACCGGTTCAATCGCGAAACGCTTCAGGTGCGTTTCAAAGGTCAAAGCATTGCCGATGTGCTCGAGATGGACATTCAGCAGGCGGTCACGCACTTCGAGAACGTGCCGGACGTGCGGCACAAGCTGCAAACTCTGCACGACGTCGGCCTCGACTATTTGAAACTCGGTCAGCCGTCGCCCACGCTCTCCGGCGGCGAGGCCCAACGTATCAAGCTGGCCAGGGAACTCGTAAAGAAGAGCACCGGCCGAACGCTGTATTTGCTCGACGAACCGACGACGGGCCTGCACTTCGCCGACATCCAGATGCTGCTTAAGGTGCTGCACGATTTCGTCGACGCGGGCAATACCGTGCTCGTGGTCGAGCACAATCTCGACGTCATCAAAACGGCCGATTGGATCATCGACCTGGGTCCCGAGGGCGGCAGCGGCGGCGGTCGGATTATTGCGACCGGCACGCCCGAGCATGTCGCCCAGCAAGCCGATTCGCACACGGGCCAGGCGCTGGCGCCTTATCTCGACCCGGAGCGACAGGCAAAGCTCACCAAATTCGCGGAGATGGCCAAGCCGCGCAAGCCCGCGACTCCCGAATCCAAAGCGATCATCGTCCGCGGCGCCCGGCAGCACAATCTGAAGGGGGTGGACGTCGTCATTCCCCGCGATCAGATGACCGTGTGCTGCGGTCTCAGCGGCTCGGGCAAAAGTTCGTTGGCGATGGACACGATCTACGCCGAAGGGCAGCGGCGGTATGTCGAGAGCTTGAGCTCATACGCCCGGCAATTCGTCGGCCAGATGCAGAAGCCAAAGCTCGACCACATCGAAGGCCTGTCGCCGGCGATCGCGATCGAGCAAAAACACATGGGTCACACGCCGCGCTCGACGGTGGGCACGGTGACCGAAATTTACGACTATCTGCGGGTGCTCATGGCCCGGCTTGGCGTGCCCTATTGTCCCTCATGCGATTTGCCGATAGGCACGCAGTCGGCCGATGAGATCATCGACAAAATCATGGCCGAGCCCGAGGGGATGAAGCTGTATCTGCTCGCCCCGCTCGATGTGCAAGTCGGCGAAAAATACGAGACGCTTTGGGAAGACCTGCGGGCGACCGGCTATCCTCGGGTGCGAATCGACCGCGAAACTTTTTCCGTCGACGAGCCACCCAACATCGATCGCCGCCGCAAGCATCTGGTCGAGCTGGTGATCGACCGGATCGTCGTGCGAGCCGACATTCGATCGCGAATTGGAGACAGCGTTGAGACGGCGCTCTCCAAAGGCAAGGGCGTGCTGCACATCGCGTATCCGGCCGACGACGTGCCGGAAGCAAAGTGGCGAACCGAAATTCACAGTCAGCATTTTGCCTGCGATCATTGCGGCCGCAGTTTCGAGCCGTTGACGCCGCATAGTTTTTCATTCAACAGCCCGCTCGGCTGGTGCCCATCGTGCGAAGGGCTGGGAACGCAGTCGGGCGCCAATCCGGCGGCCCTGCTGCACGATCCGAAACTGTCGCTCGCTCAGGGAGCGGTCGCGATATTTCCGCCGGTCGGTCAGCCGATGTTCGCGGCGATGCTCGTGGCTCTGTCGACGAAGCTGAACGTGCCGGCCGATGTGCCATTCGATCAGCTTTCCGCGCGGCAGCGACGCACGATCATGCATGGCGGCGGAGATGATTGGATCGATGTGCCGTTGCCGGGGGAACCAGTCGCGGCGGGCAGTCGCGCGGCGGCTCAATCGCCGCTCTGGTTCCGCTTTCAATACAAGGGGCTGTATCCGGCGCTGGAAGAAGCGGCGCGACTCTCTGCGGGCCTGCGCGGCAAGCTCGATCATCTTGTCGGCGAGGTGGAATGCTCGACCTGCGACGGCAGTCGGTTGCGGGACGATGCTGCCTCGGTGCGCTTGCGCGGCCGCACGGTTGCGGACATTTGCCGAACGCCGCTGGGCAATTTGGCGGCTGAACTCGCCGGTTGGCAGCTCAACCCACGCGAGCAAAAGATCGCCGGGGAACTCGTTCGCGAGATTCTCGCTCGGGTGCGGTTTCTGGTTGACGTGGGCCTAGAGTATCTATCGCTCGGCCGCCCGGCGCCGACACTTTCGGGGGGCGAATCGCAGCGGATTCGCTTGGCTAGCCAAGTCGGCAGCGGCCTGTGCGGCGTGCTCTATGTGCTCGACGAGCCGACGATCGGCCTGCATCCCCGCGACAATCGCCGGTTGCTGACAGCGCTCGAGCGGCTGCGCGATCTGGGCAATACACTGCTCATCGTCGAGCACGATCGCGAGGTGGTTAAAGCGGCCGATCAACTACTGGATTTCGGTCCGGCGGCCGGCGAGTTCGGCGGCCAGATTGTTGCTCGTGGCACGCCAGCCCAGGTCGCCAAAACGAAATATTCGGTGACTGGCCCTTATTTGTCCGGCAAGAAGGCGATTCCAATCCCCACGAATCGGCGCATGGCCGCTCTGCCTGAATCCATTGCCAAATCCAAGAAACCTCGCGCCAGCAAAAAGGCCGGCGCAGCGGCCGCCCAAACCGCCCTCTCCCTCCGGGCGAGGGCCGGGGCGAGGGCCGTAACGTCAGCGCTCGCCACTCCTCCCGGCGGCGGCTGGCTCGAAATCGTCGGCGCTCGCCACAATAATCTCCGCAACGTAACCGTCGCCATTCCGCTTGGCACATTCACGGCCGTCACCGGCGTGAGCGGCAGCGGCAAGAGCTCGCTGATCGAAGATGTCCTTTACAATTCGCTTGCGAAAACACTGCATCGCGCTCGCTTGACTCCGGCGCCGCACGACGCGATCCGCGGCATCGAACGAGTCAACAAAGTTATCCGCGTCGATCAACAGCCGCTGGGCAGCACGCCGACTTCCAATCCCGCGACGTACACGGGCGTGTTCGACTTGATTCGCGAGCTGTTTGCCCAATTGCCCGAGGCTAAAATTCGGGGCTACATGCCGCGGCGGTTCAGCTTCAACGCCCCGGGCGGCCGGTGCGAAGCATGCGAAGGAAACGGCCAAAAGCGGATCGAGATGCACTTCCTGCCCGACGTGTGGGTCGAGTGCGATGTCTGCCGCGGCCGGCGATACAATCCAGAGACGTTGTCGGTTCATTTTCACGGCCAATCGATCGCCGACGTTCTCGAAATGTCATGCGCCCGAGCGGTCAAGCTTTTCGAGAACATCCCGAAAATCCGCCGCATCTTGCAGACGTTGTGCGACGTCGGCCTGGACTATCTCACGCTCGGTCAGCCCGCGCCGACGCTCAGCGGCGGCGAGGCGCAGCGCGTCAAATTGGCCGCCGAACTGTCCCGACCCGATACGGGCGCGACGCTATTCTTGCTCGACGAGCCGACCACCGGCCTGCACTTCGACGACGTGGCGAAGCTGCTCGACGTGCTCAATCGCCTTGTCGACCTGGGCAACACGGTTGTCGTAATCGAGCACAACCTGGACGTCATCAAAACGGCCGATTGGCTCATCGACATGGGGCCCGAGGCCGGCGACGGCGGCGGCTATGTCGTCGCAGCAGGATTGCCGGAAGCAATAGTCAGGAGTCGGGAGACGGAAGTCGGGAGTGAGGGCAACGGAGAGAGGCCGAAGCGATCCTATACGGCAGAGGCTTTGGCGCCTGTCCTGGAAGCGGGGCCCTATGCCGAGCGGCGGCCGCATGATTTTACGGTGGCCGAAGCGCCGCGCGAGCGCGATATGGATATTCAGGAACTCGGCCGCGCCGCCCAAATGCCCTGGGAAATCGATGGCCGGCGCTGGCACACGCAAGAACGGGTCTGCCGCACGGGGGAGCCTTGCCGCTGGGATGGGCAGATTCTCGCCAAGGTCGTCGATCGCATCCATGAACTTGGCAAATTCACCGACACCAATTGGGACAGCCGTAGCGTCGTCGAAATTAGCGCCCTTAAGAAATCCGACGGCTGGTTTCTGCATGCGATCACCGGCGAGCAGTGGCTCTTGAAACTAAAATTCCGCTGCGCTCGGGCGACGTTTAAGCGAGAAGACCTCGTGTCGCGGTTGGGCCTTAAGCCGCTGAACGAGATGCACCATCTGCCGGTCTACGGCGCCGATCCGCGCGTGAAATGCAAGAATCTCCGCGGCCCCTGGCAAGAGGTGCAAGTCTCCGTCCACGCGCTTGAAGAACTCGACCATTCCGAATTTTGGAAATTCGTCGAACAGGCGGTCGCCGGGTTTCAGCGGTTCACGCATCGCGCCGAAACAAAGCCCGAGGACATCATGCCTTGGAAGGTGCTGGGCCAAAAATGGCATTTTTCGCGAAAGGGATTTCCGCCTTCGAAGCGAATGGCTTGGGAAGTCGAGGTGCTCGAAGAACTTTGTGAAATGCTCTCGGCCGCTGCTCCGACCGGACAATTCTTGTGGAATAATCAGCAGGTCGTGCATATGTTCGTGCCCGGCCAGCGCGAGCCCTGGGCGACAATCCACACGAAGCGACTAGCATCGGTCGACTTGCAGCTCACCGGTCCCAAAGGCCGATTCGCGCTAGGACGACTGGCTAGCTTCGGCAGCGATCGCGGGTTTGACGGCATGCGATCGGACGTCGATCATGTGAAGCTGAGCTTTCAGACGCTCGATGATTTAGCCCGGGACGGTTTGAGCGAATTTTTCAGCGAGCATGTGGCGACGCTGAGTAGTGGACTAGCGAAGGCGGCAATTTAGCTTCGATGGCAGAACCACTCGTACCGCCGACATTCCTGTTTCGCTATGCGGCGCCGTGCTACTATTTGCCGGCGACGCAAAAAAAGGCTGCCGCAGCGCTGGGCGAAGAATATCGCTTGCCGTCGTTCTTGCCACTGGACGGTGGACCCGAGGGGCCTGACACGCGAGCCGGTTGGAACGAATCGGGCATCACGCTTTCCGTTCGCGTCACCGGCAAGAAGCAGTTGCCCTGGTGCCGCGACAACCGGATCGAAGACAGCGATGGATTTCACGTTTGGATCGACACCCGCGACACGCACAACATCCATCGCGCCGGCCGATTCTGCCATTGCTTCGTGTTCATGCCGACCGGCGGCGGCAATCGCTTGGACGAGCCGGTCGGCGATCAGCTCTTGATCAATCGGGCTCGCGAAAACGCGAAGGCAATCCGCCCCGGCGTGTTGACGGTCCGCAGCGAGAAACGCGGCGACGGTTACATTCTCGAGGCCGTCATCCCGGCCGCAGCGCTAACCGGTTTCGATCCGGTCGAGCATCCAAAGCTGGGCTTCACGTGCGCCGTGATCGATCGCGAAATCGGCGAACTCACATTCAATTGCGGTCCGGAGTTTTCTTACCGCGACGACCCCAGTCTCTGGGCGACGCTGGAACTCATCAAAGACCCGCCACCGAGCCGAGCAAAAGCAAAGCGTACATAGCCGCGGCATCCTGCTGCGGAGTCCTCGTAAACGCATGATGCGGACACGGCCCGCAAATCGCCGAGCAATTCCGCTCGAAAGAAAATCGTCCCGCGGGCGATGCCCACCCTACAAGTCCTCGGCCATGTCGCGGGCGTGATAACTCGATCTCACAAACGGCCCGCTCGCGACGCGGCGAAAGCCGAGCGACTTAGCTGAGGCGCCAAGCTCGTCGAACTCCTCCGGCGGCACGTAGCGAATCACCGGCAGATGCCCGGGCGTCGGCTGCAAATACTGCCCGAGCGTCAGAAAATCGCATCCCGCGTCGCGTAGATCGCAGAGCGTATCCAGTAGCTCGTCGCGCGTTTCGCCGAGCCCCAGCATCAGTCCGCTCTTGGTCTTGATCGTTGGATCGAGCCGTTTGACGGAGCGGAGCAGTTCCAGCGTCCAGCGGTAATCGCTCTTTCGGCCGCGCACCGTGCGATAAAGCCGCGGCACGGTCTCGGTATTGTGATTGAACACCTCCGGCGCCGCCTCGACGACCCGCTCAACCGCGCCCGGCTTGCCGAGGAAATCGGGCGTGAGCACTTCGACGATCGCCCCGGTCCGGCGTCGCACGGCCAGCACCGACCGATAAAAATGCTCCGCGCCGCCGTCGGCCAGATCGTCCCGAGTAACCGATGTGATCACGACATGCTTCAGCCCCAGCCGCGAGGCCGCCTCGGCGACCCGATTCGGCTCGTCGGCCGAAAGCTCCTCGGTCTTTCCCTTGGGCACCGAGCAGAATCCGCACGGCCGCGTGCAAACGTTGCCCAAGATCATGAACGTGGCCGTTTTTTGGGACCAGCATTCCATCCGGTTCGGGCATTTCGCGCTCTCGCAAACCGTCTCGAGACCAAGCTCCTCGATCAGACGGGCCGTAAAATGATTGCCATCGCCTAGCGGCACGTTGCGCTTCAGCCAACGCGGGAGGCGAGCCATGGGAGCAGAAGCCTCGGCCGGACCGGGCAGAATTGGCAGACTGGTAATCAAAGGGAGGGCTCCGGCCGGGTGAATGACGAATCTCTGAGGCCCGTGGATGACAACTTGCGGTGGGGCGATGCGTTAAGCGAAGTGAATTCGAAGGCAGGCCGCGGATCGACACGTCGTCGCCGCGCGTGACTCCAGACCTTCGTCATTCGAGCTTCGTCATTCGTCAATGATTAGACATTCGTCATGACTCATTCGTCATTCCGATACCTCTCGGCTACAATCATAGACCTCGCATCGACTGTCTGAAAGGTCCCCGACTCTCCTGCCCCGACGAGTGCTCCCACGGCCAAGAATCCCACCAAGAAACCGAAGAAAAAAGATGCTCCCGACCGCGAGCACGACAACGAGCGGCTCATCGCCCAAAACCGCAAGGCCCGGCATGAGTACGAGGTAATCGACACGCTCGAATGCGGAATCGTGTTGGTGGGCAGCGAGGTGAAGAGCCTGCGCGGTGGCCGGTTGTCGCTCGACGAGGCCTACGGGCGGGTCAAAGACGGCGAGGTCTGGCTGATGGGCTGCGATATCGCCGAATATGTGCAGGCCAACCGGCTCAATCACCAGCCGAAGCGGCCGCGAAAGCTGCTGATGCACCGCCGGGAGATCAAAAAATTCGCCAACTTGGCCTTTGAAAAGGGCCTGACGCTCGTGCCGCTGAAGATGTACTTCACCGAAGGCCGTGCGAAGGTACTGATGGGAATCTGCCGAGGCAAAAAGCTGCACGACAAGCGCGAGTCGATGAAGACCAAAAGCGTGCAGCGCGATATTCAGCGCGCGATGCGACGCGACTAATCTAGAGTTCCGCACAAAGTAAGCGCTAACCGCACATACCGCTATTTAAAACTAGCACGAACCGCTTACTGCCGTGCGTGGCTCTACACAAAACTAGCGGGCCGGCCAAAATTGGCCGGCCCGAGTGTGCGGTTTTCCCGATGCTTTTTGACTATTCGCGGGGCCGGACGGCGCCGGTCAGCCCGCTGTAGTCGGGTCGGTCTTCGGGATGCCATAGCGGCAAACCCTGCTCGATCCGGCGAGCCAATATCTCCAACTTGTCGCGAGATCCGGCCGGTGCGTCGGTGGCTGAGAATTCTTCGGTCTTAACGGGAGCAAAGTCCTCGTCGTGACCGTACTTCAAAATCGTTTCGAACACATTTCGATGCTGTCGCATTTTATTTCCCTCTCCCAATCAAAAAAATGACAGACGGTCGATCTTACAAACCGATTGCCCACGCCTCGGAGCTTTTCGCCACGAGCCCGCGAAAACCGTCCTGGTTTCCAAGATAGGGCTTGGCAGACAGAAGCGCGAGACGCTCTCCAGCGCTCATTCGCCCGTGGCCGGTTGGGCGCCTAACCCGCACAGCCACGTCCTCCGCGGAGGTCTGTCGATCCAAGTACGCTGTCCAATCACAACAACCGCCACTGACACAATAAACCTAGTTCGAGTTCGGTTTGCAAAGGCTGCCAATACAAACATTGGGAAGCCGTCGCGGTGGGCACGCACAGACGGCCGATGGCACGAATAGTCTTCGCAAAAGCCAACACGATCTCGAAGCAACCTATTGTGCCGGCCGGAGATCAAATGTCAAGCATTTGTGCTGAAAAATTAAGCGACACCCACTTTTTCGGCTCAGAAAACAGCCGAGTCTACGCAATCGGTAGCTTCGATTCGGACATTTGGGTTTGGGAGGGGGAAGCGTGACGGGTGGCGAGTGGCGAGTGACGCAGAACGAGAATGAGAACGAACCGACTTCACGACTTCAAGTCGCACAGTCTTCATCGTAAGATTGCAACGCCGTCGCCGCCGCTTTCTTTACCCGCCACCCGCCACTCGCGACAATTACGATTCCCATGCCCTTCCTACAACGCCGCCTCACATTGCCCCGGCAACCTCGTGGTTTTCACCTCGTCACACGGCAGATCGTCGACGCTTTGCCGGAGTTGGGCAAGGTTCACGCCGGCTTATTGCATGTATTTATTCAGCACACCTCCGCGTCGCTGACGATCAATGAGAATGCCGATCCTGACGTGCCGACCGATTTGGAAACGTCGTTCGACTCGCTGGCGCCGGAGGATTTTCCGTATCGCCACACGTGCGAAGGCCCGGACGATATGCCGGCCCACGTGAAGGCGGCGATACTGGGGTCCTCGGTCACCGTTCCCGTCAGCGGCGGCAAGTTGGCCCTCGGCGTCTGGCAGGGAATCTATCTCTGCGAACACCGCGACCAAGCGTCGCCGCGAAATCTAGTGCTGACGCTCCAAGGGGAATAGAGACCCCGCGGCGGTGTACGCAGCTGCATCGACGGTTCCATCAAAAACAAGAACGCCGGGCGATGCGTCGGCATCGCCCGGCGGATAATTGTTTAAATGCGATGCTTGAGCAACCGCGGGACCTTGGAATGCATTGCCCCGAGCGATCGATTCCCCCCTGGCGACTTACTGCGATATCGGCAGCTTGCCGGCTTTGATCAATTCGCCGTAGGTCTTGCCAGAGGCAGCCTTTTCCGATTCGGCCGCAGTGAAACCGTCGATTAGTTTCTTGGTCGCCTCGGCCACGATGGCCTCCTTGGCGGGCTTGTCGTCCTTCGCCGCGTCGAGATCGGCCTTCACTTTGCCGCCGGTCGATTTTTCGAGGATCGCGCCGTAAGCGTTCTTGTCCTTCTTGCTCTTGGCGCCCTTGACGTGGCAAATGTTGCAACCGGCCTTTTCGGCGTCGGCCTTGAGAGCCGGGTACTTTTCCTCGAACGCCTTCTTGAACGGCGGCAAGGCGCTGGCCGACGAGCCTAGCAAAGTCGTGGCCACAAAGCCGGCGATCAACAACATCGCGACAATCTTCTTCATCGTGGAATCTCCTGGGTGTTGCCGGAAAACAATTCGGAAAGCGTGCGAGTAGACGCAATTCACACTGTCACAAAGCGGGTCAGCTTAACGGGCAGTACAACTTCGCCGCCTCCATCGGCAATCCGATGCGAGCAGCGAACGATTTTGAGTATTGTGCCCGTTGTCCAGCGCGGAATCAACTCTACGTCGGAAATTTCGTGGAACTTGCGGCGAGTCCGCGAAAAGGGAGATCCTTGTCGAGGGGCGCAAGGCAGAATCGCGAAAACCCGAAAAAGCGAAAGGCCGAAATAGCGTAAGCAAGCAATTGCCATCACGCGGACAGGAACGAGTCTCGCGAATCGCCCAATCGGATCTTTTTCGGGTTTTCAATTCTTCGGGATTTCGCGATTATTTCCCGTTCTTTTCGCCGTGTCTGGCGCCGCTGAGTCGTTCGCCGGATCGGTTTTTTCGACCAGCAGCTCACCCAAGCGTTTGTGCATCCGGCGGACGTCGGTCTCGTCGCTCAGGTGAAAGAAGCCACGGATGGCGCTGCGGCGATCGAGCACGACGGCCAAATCGGAATGCGTGCGAACGGCCACGGGAATGGCGAAACTGTCCGTCCCGACTTTAGCGACCTCTTTCTCATCGCCGGTCAAAAAGCACCACCGCTTCGGATCGGCTGCGAACCGCTCGGCGTATCGACTCAGCACTTCGGCCGTGTCGTTCGACGGATCGCAAGTAATGCTGACGAATTTGACCGAATCCAAGGCGGTCTCGCCTTGAAACGCCGCGAGAGCTTGGTTGAGCTTATAACACGGCCCAGGGCAACTCGCATAGAAATAGCTTGCGACCCACACATGGCCGATCATGCTCCGCGAGTCGAACTCTTTGCCGGTCTGAGCAGTGAGCTTAAAGGCGGGGATCGTCGGTCCGCCGGAAGCGATGGCCGTGCGGCCACGTTCGTCCGCGTCCGAAGCCTCGGTCGACGACGCTGTGATCTCCGGCGACATCGACATTTTTTGCCAAGCCAAATAACCCGCGTACGCGGTGGGCAGCGAGACGAGCAGCGCCAACCAAAACACCAACGTCATATTTTTCATAACAAATCTCCCGTCGTTCGCTGCGACGAGATTTTCCAGGCCAATAAAAACGCGACCGCGGCGAACGCCGCCGTTATTAAACAGCATAACCACATCTCGGGCAGTCCGGCCAGTTGCACCGAATCGGCCCCGGCGCCCCAGTACACGAGCCGTCGCAGCCCGGCTACGCCGTACGTCAAGGGATTGGCCGCGATGACATAACGAATCCAACTGTCGGCGCCGGAGAAAAAAGCGCCCGACAAGAGCCACATCGGCATGAGCAGCACGCTCATGATCGCGTGAAATCCTTGCGTCGATTCCATCCGCCAAGCGAGCAGAAATCCTAACGACGTCAGCGCGATCGACACCAGAACCATCCAGGCCACGATCCCCAGCAAGGCCAGCGGACCCCAGTGGAAGCCAAGCGTATATCCGAGCAACACGAACAGAGCGCCTTGCGCGACGGCGATCAACGTGCCCCCCAAGATTTTCCCCAGCACCATCGACCAGCGGGGAACCGGCGCGACCAGCACCGATTGCAAGAATCCCTCACGGCGGTCCTCGATGATCGAGATTGTGGCGAAGATGGCGGTGAACAGCAAAATCAGCACGAGCGTGCCGGGAAAGAAATATTCCTTGTAGGAAACGCCGCCGGTCGGTCCCAAGCCGGCTCCGAACAGAATCCAAAAGATGAGCGGCTGCCCGAAGGCCCCGAACACCCGATTCCGCTGCCGGACGAATCGAACCCATTCCCGCTGACACAAGCTCCAGGCCGCGAACCAGGGGTTGGGGGTGAGCGGCTCGGCGGCGGGGGCAATACTTGTAGATCTAGGCTCACGCCCGACCCCGCGCGCAATCCGCGCTCCAGGGGGGACAGTCCCCCTTTTTTCCGAAGACTCCAAAAAAGGGGACAGTCCCCGGATCTCAGCCAACGCCCACCTCTTCTTTCTCTCGCCAAAATCGATGACCGGTGCGATCGATGAACACATCCTCCAGCGTCGGCCTGCCGAGCATGATCGACTCGATCCGACCGGGAAACGCCTCGACCAATCGGGCGATCCACTCGTGCCCCCCAGGCTGCTCGAGCCGAGTGGCGCCGCCGACCACGCTCGCCGGGCAGCCGAACCGCTCGCGAATTCCCGCGGCCAGCGCCTCGGGATCGGACGACTGAATCGTAATCGAGTCGCCGCCGACAGTCGCTTTTAGGGCCTCGGGCGAATCGAGCGCGACGAGCTGGCCCTCGTTCAAAATGGCAATACGGTCGGCCTTCTCCGCTTCTTCGAGCAGATGTGTCGTGAGCACTACGGTCACTCCTTCTTCGCGGCGGATATGCTCGAGGTAATCCCAGAGGTCGCTGCGGGCGCCTGGGTCGAGTCCCGTGCTCGGCTCGTCGAGCAGCAGCAGCCGCGGCCAGTGCAGCATGCCCTTGGCCAATTCAACGCGACGTCGCAAACCGCCGGATAATGTTTCCACCCGCTCGCGCCGACGATCGCTCAGACCGAGGCGGGCGAGCATTTCATTTTGGCGAACGTCGAGCGTCCGGCCAGAGAGCCCGTACAAATGGCCTTGATGGGTGAGGTTCTCGGCGACGGACAGTTTTTTATCGAGACTGGGGGCTTGAAACACGACGCCGATCCGCCGCTGAATCGCGCGGGACTCGCGACGCAGGTCGAAACCCAAGATCCGCGCCTCGCCCTCCTGCAATGGGATCAGCGTCGAGAGTAGGCGAAACAGCGTGGTCTTGCCGCCGCCGTTGGGTCCCAAGAAGACGAAAATCTCGCCCGTGTGAATCGCGATATCCAAGCCACCCAGCGCGACTCGATCTCCATATCGATGACAGACGCCGTGCGTTTCTATCGCCGCGGATTGGGTCTCGCTCAGCATGACAATCGCTACTTGAATGGCGCCGCTAGGGGTCGGCCGGCGTACTAGCGGATCTCGCCCAGTTGCTTCACCTGTTCGGGCGACGCCGCTCGGGCGACGCGCTCCTGCGACGGCCCGGCGTTGCCGGTTCGCAGATTCATTCGCAGGCCGACGTCGGGCACGAGCATCAGCATCAGGAACAGCGACATCATGCCGGCGGGAATCGTGAGCACATATTTCCAGTTGGCTTCCCATTTCAAGTGCATGAAGAACATGATCACCAGCATGGCCTTGGTGCAGGAAACGGCCATCATGAACGCCCGGCCCACTGCGGGTTGACCGCGGAAGGGCCAAGGGATCAGTAGATCGCCGGAAGTCCAAAACGACATCAGAGTAAGAGCGCAAAGAGCGAAAAACACGTAAAAGTATTTCGCGTTGCCGCCGTGCGAGCCATGGCCGCCATGACCGGAGTCCATCGCGGAGTGTGAATCGGAATGCATCGTATCGCTCATGCGAGGTTACCTTCTCTGAAACTCTATCGGAACGACTCTGGGGTGGCCGGGCGGGATCGAAGGGAATCCCCAGAAGCATGATCTCGCATTCAAAACCACTCTTCGGAGCTTCGGCGAGGACGCCTCCAGTTCCAGCCACCCGGATGATCGTCAGCAGTTCTTGGGAAAATATCGGGACACGGACCTATCGGGACGCCCGGCTATTGAATTATTAGAACAGATACAGCAATGGGAACAGGAAAATCCAGACCAAATCAACAAAATGCCAATATAAACCGGTGTTCTCGATCACATGCGCGTCTTCGGGACCCAACCGCATGAGCAGCATCAGGCCGAATACAATCAGGCCGATCAGCACATGCAATGCATGAAAACCGGTGAGCAAGAAGTAAGTGCTCGCCCACAGGTTGCCCCCCGCGATCACAAACGGCATTTTTAGCCAGGGGAACAGATCGTTAAGCCCCTCCGGCTTCTTGAGCGGCGCGACGCGGCCTGAGGAACTGGCTTCCTCTTCGGTGGGTAGCACCTTTTCCGATACGCCGAGGTACAAATCCACGGGACCGTTTTTCCGAGGTTCGCGAACAGCCTTGTCGATTTCATCCAGTTCCCTGAAGCCTCGGCGCTGCTCCTCGGTGAGATCGGCGACATCCTTGCCCTTGCGGAAATCGTTCAGTCGCCCGGCGACCTCCGGATCGTTCAATCGGTCGCGGACCGCCGACCCGTAGTAATAGTCGGGCTTTTCATAGATCTGACTGTGCGGCGAAATCGGATAAATCCCGTGGGCGAACTTTGCGCTGTATTCGTACATCTTCACGCCTAAGAACACGGCCCCGAGCGCGAGCGTCAGTGCGACGAGCGCCTTGGCCTGTCCTCGCTTATTGACTTTCGAGGCTTCGAGCGCGAGCACGATCGTGACGCTGGAGCAAATCAGCACGAATGTATTGAAGGCGCCAATCCGCTCGTCGAGATGCACTTCGTGAATTTGCGGCCAAACCGGCGCCCCAAACCGGAGCACGATATACGTGCCGATCAGCCCGGCGAAGAACATGATCTCGGTGGATAGGAATAGCCACACGATCAGCTTGCTGTTCTTCAGCGGCAGGCCGGGATGGTACTCCAACTGGAGATGACCGCCGTGGTCGTCGCCGTGGTCCGAGTTGTCCAAGACGGCGGCGCCTGCGCCGCGATCGTGAAGCGTATGCTGGTCAGCCATGCTACGGGTCTACCGTTTCGTCTGAAAAGTTCGTTGGATTGATTATTAAAGGTTGGCTTATTCGGCGGAAATCGTCGCGACCATCATACCAGGGGAATCAGCATGAACAGCGACAACAAGGCCGGCAAGTAAATCAAGCTGACTTTGAGCAGCCATCGAGCCGATAGCTCATCCCGCCGAACGCAGAACGCGACCGATGCCATGAAATACACCACCGCCAGCGCGAGGGCCGCGGCGAAATAAATCTTGCCCGCGTGTTCGAGCACCGGCGCCAAGCTCACGGGCGCAAGCGCCAAGGAGGCGACCACGGCCTGCATTCCTGCCCGCTGTCCGCTCGGATCGACCACGGTAAGCATCTTGAGCCCGGCCGCTGCATATTGGCGGCGATAGAGCCACGCGATCGCCATGAAATGCGGAAATTGCCAGAGATAGACGATCGAGAACAGCGTCGCTGCCCGCAGGCCGCTGCCGCCGATGCCCAGCGAAAACGAGGCGTCCACGGCCGCCCATCCCATCAACGTCGGCAGTGCGCCGGCCACGGCGCCGACCACCGTGTTGAGCGGCGTCACCGACTTGAGCGGAGTGTAGACCACGACATACAAAATCCAAGTCAGCCCGCCGATCGCGGCGGTCAGTGGATTCACGGCGAGAGCCAAATAGGCCAGCCCGCCCACGATTGTCGTCACGCCGAACAGCACGACGTCGCGATCTCTGAGCCGTCCGGCCGGCAGCGGCCGCTCGGCCGTGCGAGCCATCAACATGTCCGTTCGCCGCTCGAGTCGCTGATTGAACGCGCTGGCGCTGGCCGCGACCAGCGCGGTTCCCGCCAGCGCATGGAATAGCAACAGCGGCGCGGGGGCGTGCCAGTTGCCGACAAACGCCGCCACGGTGACGGTGACCAGCACCATCAGCGAAATTCGCGGCTTAGTCAGCTCGACATAGTCAGCCAAACGCCGAGACCACGCTGCTGCGCGGGGAATTTCGCGCATCAGGACAGCCGCCGCCGCGCCCCGATCGGCCGACAAGCTATCGGCGTCTCTCTTTTCGACGGTTCGTTCAATCACCGGAGCGGCGGAATAGCTCATGTCGTCACCTCGGCCAGCCGCGAAAGCGCGACTCGCGCTGTCGGCTCTGCCTTCAAGATTCGGAACGAACGAAGCGCGATCGCGACCGCCGTGGCCAGGATCAACGATCCATCGATCACATGAGCCGTGGTCACTTGAATCTGGGCCGGGCTGCCGGCTTGAACGGTAAAGCTGGCGGTCCAGGCGTTGTCGGCGATCCACCGGGGCACGCCGTAATGCGTGATCCACGTAGCCGACCCGAGCGCCAATTGCGCGACCAAAAGGCCCACCAATCCCAGCGCCGGCCACCACAGCCGCCGCTCGCTCCGATACCTTCGCCCAATTCGAGCCGCCAGCAGCAAAATGTGGATCGTCACGACCGCGGCCATCGCTAGATGAAACAGCACCATCATGCGGAATTGGTCCGGCGTCGTGCCGTCCGGCGCGTGCCGCACCATCGCGCCCAGCACCAACTGCACATAAGCGATCGCAGCCGTCGAAATCGCCAAGCCGTGCAATCGCCCCGCGCCGACGTCGGTCCTCGGCGCCCCGGCCGTCCGCCACCACCGCGACGTCACGGTCGCGATCGTCACGGCCACGACGAAGAACAACGGACCGGTGCAGCCGTGTAGCATGGCGAACATTCGATCATCCAGTAGCACCCGAACTCCGCCGAGCACGCCTTGCGCGATAACAAGAGCAAGTGCGCAGAGCGACAAATTTTTTACCCAACGGCGCGATTCGCTCATCCAGACGCTGACGGTCATGGCGATCGTGATTGCGCCTAGCAGGGCTCCGAACAATCGATGTCCATGCTCGACAAAAAGATCGGCCGGACCAAAAATCCACGTCTGCCAGGGGTATAAGAATACATTGTAGCCATAAGTCGACGGCCAATCGGGCACGGCCATGCCCGCCTGCATCGACGTCACGATGGCCCCCAACCACAGCATCACCGCCGTCGCGCAGGCCATCAGCACCGCAAAACGATGCGGCCAGCGACCGGCGACAACAGGTGGGGAATCCGAATCGGCCATCACAGATCCAAGAGAATTGATTTCTAAAAACAAGACATCCGCATCAACCCGCTACATTCATTTGGAGAAGCATCACCGTATCGCATCCCTAATGCCCATGTCCCGCGTCATCGCCGGCCGGCCGCTCATCCGGCGGCGGCTGGGTCTGCGGATAAAAGTCGGCGGTTGTTTCCGGCGAGCCGTATTCATAGGGCCCGCGATAAACGATCGGCTGGAAGTCGAAATTGCCATGGCCCGGAGGACTAGGGGCCTGCCACTCCAGTCCGTTGGCATGCCAAGGATTGCGGCCCGCCTTCGGTCCAAAAAACATGCTGTAGAAAAAGTTGGCGATGAAGATGCTCTGCGAGGCCACCATGCAAATCGCCGACCAGGTCATCACGATATTCAGCGGCTGCAAGTGCTTGAAGATTTCGAGGTGATAGTGGTCCGCGTACCGCCGCGGAAAACCATTCGCCCCCAAAATGTGCATCGTGTAAAAGGTGCCATTGAGGAACACGAACGTCAGGAAAAAATGCACCTTGCCCCAAAACTCGTTCATCATCCGCCCGAACATTTTTGGGAACCAAAAGTAAATCGCCCCGAACACGCCCATCGCCGTGCCGGCAAATAGCACGTAATGGAAATGGGCGACGATGAAATACGTGTCGTGAATGAAGATATCCACCGGCGTGGCGGCCATGAAAATCCCCGACAGACCGCCGATGATGAACATCGAGACGAACGACATCGCGAAGAGCATCGGGGTGGTGAATTGAATCTTGCCGCCCCACAGCGTTCCCAACCAGTTGAACGTCTTGATGGCGCTCGGCAGGGCGATCATCATCGTCGAGACCATGAACGTCATGCCCAAGGCCGGGTTCATGCCCGAGATGAACATGTGATGGCCCCACACGACGAAGCCCAGCCCGGCGATCCCGGCGATCGAATACACCATCGGTTTGTAGCCAAAAATCGGCTTGCGCGAGAAGCAGCTAATGATGTCGCTGACCATGCCCATCGCCGGCAGGATCATGATGTACACGGCCGGATGCGAATAGAACCAAAACAAGTGCTGCCATAGCAGAGCCTGTCCGCCGCCGGCCATTGCCGGGAGCGCATTGTTGACGGTATTGCCCTCGGGAATGAAAAAGCCCGTGTGCAATAGGCGATCCATGAGCTGCATGAAGCCCGCGGCGGTGAGCACCGGCAGCGCGAAGGCTTGGAGGATCGCCGTGATGAACATGGCCCAAATCGTCAGCGGCAGGCGGAACATCGTCATGCCCGGCGCCCGCATCTGGATGATCGTCGTCATATAATTGACCGAGCCCATCATCGACGAGATGCCGACGCAGGTCAGGCCGATCAGCCACAGGGTTTGCCCCATGTGACTACCGGGCGCCGCCTCGGTCAGCACGGACAGCGGCGCGTAGCTGGTCCAGCCGGCGGCAGCCGCCCCGCCTTGCACGAAGAAGCTCGATCCGAAAGCGATGAACGCCGGCCACATGAACCAGTAGCTGAGCATGTTCAGTGTCGGAAACGCCATATCGTCGGCGCCGATCATCAGCGGGATCAAAAAGTTGCCGAACGCTCCGGCCAGGATCGGAATAATCACCAAAAAAATCATGACCGTGGCGTGCATCGTCACGAGCATCGTATAAAACTCGGGCGAGATCTGACCTCCTTGTTCGCGGAACAAGTTGCCCAAGATGGGCATCGGCGACCAGGGATACGCGACCTGCCAGCGGACCGCCAGCGCCAAGAGTCCGCCGACGAGGAACCAGAGCAGCGTCGAGAACAGAAACTGAATGCCGATCACCTTGTGGTCTTTGGAGAACACATAGGTGCTAAGAAAGCTGCCCGTATGGGCGTGCGGCGCCGCGTGCGACGCTTCGTGACCATGCGAGCCGAGAGTGGTAGTGCTCATTCTTCCGATTTTCCTTCGCCTTTAGATTTAGCTTCACCCTTGGCGGCCGCGCCGGGCGCCGCAGCCGAAACGCCGGGCGTCGTCGTCGATTGTTCTTTATCCAAGCGAGCCGACCACGCCTCGAAATCGGCCTCCGACTCGACGGTCAACTGCCCCTTCATCTTGTAATGTCCCCAGCCGCACAGTTCGGCGCAGGGCAGATCGTATCGGCCGATGACCATCGGCTTGAACCACACGGGAATACGCATTCCCGGCACGGCGTCTTGCTTTACCCGCAGGTTCGGCAGGAAAAAGCTATGCAGCACGTCCGCCGCTTTAAGTTGGACGAGCACCATCTTGTTGACCGGCACATGGATGTCGTTGACCGTGTAGAGATCGTCGGACGTGCCGAGCTTGCCGTCCTTGCCCGGGTAGCGCAGCCGCCACTCGAACTGCCGGCCCGTGACCTCGATCTCCGTGATGTCGGGATTTGGATCGCCATTGGCGAGCGTGGCCGAGGGATTTCGCATTTTGGAATCGGCCCAGGCGTTCATCTGGTAGATGGCGATGAACAGCAGCGTCACCGCCGGCAGAATCGTCCACACGATTTCCAGGCTGTGGCTGCCATGCATGTACTTGACCGGCGCCGGGTTGCTCTCGGCGCCGTACTTCCATGTGAACCAGAACAAGGCGCCTTCGGTCGCGATGAACACCACGCCCGTCAGCCACAGGATGAAGAAATACAAATGGTCGATGTTGTGCCCCGACTCGGACACATCCACCGGCAATTGGATATTCACCCGCGGGTCCATGCCCCAGAGGAACACGCCAACGCCGAACACGGGCACCGTCAGAAACAGCAGGCTCCAGAATCTTCCCACGGCGAAACTCGTTTGAAGGGCGTGTAGGTCAGGCTTCCAGCCAGACGGTCGTTCGTAGGTCGGGCATCCTGCCTGACATGCTTAACTTCCAAAATCATTTTTGTCTTCGGTGGCGCCGGTCGATTTGTCAGGCAGGATGCCTGACCTACGATCACTGCGTCCTACCTCGTGGGCACGCCATTTTGCACGTCGGAGATTTGGGGGGCGGTCGTCGGCCCATAAAGCCCCAAGTCGCCTCCCTCCTCGTAAGGCAGCGAAAGCACAAAATCCACCAAGTGCCAGACTCGTTCCCCTTGCATCTTGTCCAGTTCGGGATCGATCTTGGTCGCGACGAACTCGGCTTTCTGCCTGAGCTTGGCTTCCTGCACGTCGTCGGTGTCGTCCTCGGAGATTTCCGCGTCGGGGAATTTCTTTTTGAATTCGATGTCGGCGTCGTCGCGGACTTTTTTCAGCTTCACTTTTTCATCGGCCGTCAGCAATTCGTTGGCCGGCATCGGAGCGCCCTTGATCCCTTCGTGAATGCGATAGTAAATGTCCAACGGTCGACGGCCGCCGCGATATACGCCCATGCGCAAGTTGCGCGGAATGACGTTGCGCCTCGGCAGGGCGCCTAGCGACATCACCTCGGAGGCCGTCACTTCTTGAGACCGACTGCCCCACGTCGCCTTGTCCCAAATCTGTTTGGTCCAGTCGTCAAAGTCGGTCGTCTGCCCGTCGCCCAGCGCCGTCGGTCCGTGGCATTTGATGCAGGCGGCGCCGAGATACTCGATGTGCTCGCTCTTGGTTCCTTCAGTTTTCCAATCGAACGATCCCGCTGCTTCGTGGAAAAACATCTCGCGGCCGATCGCGACGGACCGGTCCCGTGCCGCCTTTCGCTTGGCAGTATCCTCGATCTCGCTGAATCGCATGTCACCCTCGCGATCGCCAACGGCCGTTTGAATCGGATGCTGCCACGGCTCGACGATCAGTTTCAACTGGCCCATGAGGAACGTCGGACTCTCGTCGATTTTCACCGGCGCCGCGGCGGCCGATTTGTCTTTGCTGTCGTCCTTCTTGGCCCCCGCGTTGTCGCGAACCCAGCGGGCGAGCCGCAACTCGGTCTGACCGCGAAGGCTCAGATATTTGACATATTCGACCAGCGCTCGGCGGTCCGTTTCCGGCATGAGCTTGAACGAGGGCATCGCCGTGCCGGGAATGCCGCTGTCCAGCACGCGCATCAAATTCTCAGTGGTCGGTGGGTCGTCCCGCTTCGTGGATTTGAACTTGTACCAGCCCGGTCGGTAGTCGCGCGGGTAGGGATTGAGAAACGCGGCCGTGGGACCGGCGCCGTCGCCGCTCACACCGTGGCAATGCACGCAATGCTCGCGGTACAGACCCTTGGCGCCTTGGATCGCATCGCGATGAGTGGGACCCGAGCAGCGCAGGATCATGTCGATATCCAAGTCGGCCTGCTGGGGCACGAACGGCGCGTCGGGCGTGCCGAACATGGCCGTCAAGATGTTGGCGACCTGCTGTTGCTGCTCCGGCTCGACGCCGTTTTTCACCATCGCGACCATGTTCAAGTGAAACCGGGCCTGCGGCGCCCGGCCGCAGCCCACGCAGACAAGCCCACAGCACGCCGCGACAATCGCGGCGAGGCGAGGGCAGGAAATTTGACGAGACATGAGAGGCATTGATGAAATTGCGATTGAGATGACTCGATGGCCGTTAAACGATCAATTTAAAGCGCCCGGGTGGCCGGGGCTGGGGGCGCCTCGCCGAAGCCCCGGTTGCGCTGCGATTCTATCCGAATGCGATTTTATTTAAACACCGCCGCCGACACGATAAGTTCCTTGAGATCCTTCGGCTTATCTTTCTCGGGATCGAGGCTGATGATATACCGGCCCGGCCCGCTCGGCTTCAAGTCGTCGCTCTTCACTTCCAGTGGACCGACGCTCTCCTGCCAGATTTGGATTTCCAATTCGCCCGCCGGCAAGTTCGCGATTTCAAAGACGCCATCTTTGTCCGATACGGCGCAGTAAGGATTCGACGTGGCGACGACTCGAGCTTTCATCCAGGGATGGATACTGCACGAAACGGGCGCGGGATCCTTCTCGGCCGCTTGAATCTTGAATTCGGCCGTGCTGTCCGGCGGAATCAGCGGATTGCCCTGGAGCGATTTGCCCTGCAGCGAGCTGTTGTGGGCGACTTTATCGGAATTATGCACGACGAGAGTTTGGCCAACTCTGACATGCTGCACGTGCGGTTCGAATCGGCAGCCTTTGTTGTCGAGCACGACCGAAGCCGTGGCGTCTTTCTCGTAGTCCTTGTTGATCGGGATTTTGGGCGTGCGGACATAGATGGCGACATTCGCAAGGCCACCGTCTTTGCCGACAACCAGCGATTCGTCGAACAATTGGTGGGCGCCGCATACGGCGTTGTCCTTGGTGATGTCGAGCTTGGCCTGATCGCGCGGCGCGCCATCAAGCTTAAAGCGACCCTTGAGCGTGACCCAGCCATCGATCCGCTTGAGTTCCAGCCCCTTGTCGCCACTCTTGGAGTCCCCGCCCGGGCCCAATTTGCTCACCGCGCTGGTCAGCCCGGCTCGAATCCGATCGACCTGCGTCACATCGAATTCGGGATCGGGCGAGCCGCGCGAGCTGCAGCCGGCAATCAGGGGCGCGGCTAAAAAGGAGAGTGCAATCGCAAATCGATATTTTGATTTGATCATTATTACGTTGAAGCGTCGTTTCGCACTCCGACCTATTTGAAATCGCCGCGGGGATCGAATCCCCCGCGGCGACGAGGGTGTGTTTTACTTATTGAACTGCGCCGCGCCGAGCTTGATATCGCCCAGATCGGTCGTCTTGCCGCCGTCGATCGTCAGCTTCACGACTCCCTTGGGCCAAGTCGCCTTATCTCCTTTGACCGATGCGTCGGTCACATAGCCGGACCGCTCGTGGTAGACGACGAATTCCCACTCGCCGGCCGGCAGGTCCTTAATCTCGAAATTGCCTTTGGCGTCGGAGACGGCAAAATACGGATTCGTGCGAACCATCAGCCGGCCCTTCATCCACGGATGGATGTTGCAACTCACTAGCGCAGGCACGGTCTCCGGCCCTTCGATTTTGACTTCCGACGTGGTCGCCGGCGGAATCAGTGGATTGGTCTGAATGTTCTTGCCGACCACGTTGCTATTGTGCGCGACTGGGTCGGAGTTCTTCAGCGAGAGCGTCTGGCCGACGCGGATGCCGAGCACATGCGGTTCGAATCGGCAGCCCTTGTTATCCATCGTAACCGTGTCGGCGGCCGTCTTTTCGTACTCGGGATTGACCTTCACCTTGCTTTTGCACCAAATCATGACGTTCGCCAGGCTCTTGTCTTTGGCGACGACTAGTTCCTCGTTCATCAAGTTCTTGTCGCCGCAAGTTTCTTGGTCCTTCGTCACGTCGATCTTGGCGGCGGTGGGCGCATCGCCCGCGTAAAGGAAATGTCCTTTGAGCGAACCCCATTCGGCGGCGGTGGCGCTACTTGCGATACAGCACACAGCGGCGGCTGAAATCAAGCCGGCCAGAACATTCAAGCGGAATACATTGATCGGTGCGGACATGGTGGGTCGTCTCCTTGTTTCACAACCTAGCGGCCGATCGGCCGAGGATGGGAAAACAGTTGCGCTCGACCGCCAAACGGGCCGAGCAAAAGGTGGGATGGAGTTGGCGTGCCTCGCCCCCCGCGGGCGCGCCGTGGCGCCGCGAGGCAGCAAGCCGCCCTAGGTGGGAAATCTCGTTCTGGGAAGTATAAATCATTGTCGGTTCGTTCACCACCGCTCGATCCTTCCGAGCGCTGCACGTTAGACTTCTCAATTGACTCAGCACTAATTCTTAGGCTGGAAGCCTGAGCTACTTTTCCTCATCGGCCGGCTTCTTCGCGTCGCTGGCATTGGCGGCGGCGCCGGCCGGCGCCGGCTTCACGCGAGCCTTGATCGACATCTGCGTCTGAGCGAATCGGTCGAAATTCATCAGCAAATCCACCAGCCCGTCGATTTGCTGCTCGCTCGTCCCTTTGAACAAATCCTGCGCGACGGTCTTGGCCGGCGGCGGCGGGAAATTCACGGGCATCCCGGTATACGGCAAAATCTCCGGCGGATTGGCGATCCAGCGATGGGCATATTCGGGCCGCAATCGCGAATGTACCTGATCGAGCCTCGGCGCCATCGCCCGCGGGGTGCCGGTCGGCGAGAAGTCGCCGACCTTGTGACACTTGATGCAGAACTGATTGTCGGTGACGATCCCCAGCGCGCTCTCCAGGTACTTGCCGCCGTGCTCCTGCTCCTTGGTCTCCAGTCCCTCGCCCGTCGCCCGCGGATCGTATTCGTAGGGATACTCGGCGCCATCGATCGCGGCGAAATAGGCGACCAGCTTGCTCGCCTCGGCCGACGACATATTGAACTTCGGCATGCGCAGGACGGCCGCCGGGCGTATCGAAAACGGATTGAGGAGGAAGTCGTGCAGCCAGCCGCTCTGCACCTTGCGCCCCTCGCCGATCAGTGGCGGTGGAAGCCAGCCCCAGGCCTCGTTCGGCTTCTCTTTATAAGTCGGCTCGTCGGCCACGACGATCGGCAACGCGAACCGGGCCAGATCGCCGCCGCGAGCCGGATACCTGCGCACGATCGACGCCAGCGGAATGTCGATGTTCTTGCCCACCGACCGGGCGTCGCCACCGACCACCGCCGGCTGGAACGGCATGAACGTGCAGGCCACGGTCGTGATATTGGTTTCTTCGTCCGTATTCTCGCCGATCTCGGGAGCGCCATTCAGCTTGGCCCGCGGCATGCCGATCAGCGTGGCTTTTTGAATGCCGCGCCGATCGGTGACCTTCGAGTCGTCGATTTCTTTTGATGTAAAATGCGGCTTGGCGAAGGCGAAATCCGGCGAGTCGGGCGCCGGGCCGAAGTCGGTCTTGGCCGATTTGAATTCGAGATCCCACCGCTCCATTTCGAGCATGTGACAGCCCGCGCAGTTGTACTTTTCCAAAACCTTGCGGCCGGCGTAAATCGCTTCTTTCGATCCGCTCGGATGGTTGACGAACGCCGTCGGGGGCGGCTCGGCGACCAGCCCTAGCACGAACGTCATGACTTGCTCGATCTTGTCGAGGTTTTGCTTCTCTTCAACGGCGAAGTGGAATTTGGGCATCCGCAGTCGTTCGTTGTACTTCTTATTTTCCGTCTTGCGGAAATCGTAGCTGCGCGGCTCGCGAAGTTTCTGCCACAAGAACCCCTCGCGCTCGTCGCCAAGTAGCTTCTCCGTAAAAAACGCCACGTTCGGCGGCAAACTTTCCCAGGAGAATTTAGATTCTTCGCTCGCGGTGTCTTCGGCCTTATGTGGCGCTGCGCCGCCGTGGGCTTTGGCGTCCGTCGCACGCTGGTTCGATTTCGGCTCGCCATGCGGCAATCCGTTCGGATAGTGCGTCACGTACTCGGCGATCTGCTCGAACGCCAGTCGCGACGGCAATTTGCGGCCCCAGTCGGCTAGCGCCGTGCCGATCGGTTTGGCGTCTTCGTAGCCAGGAATATCGTGGCACCCAAAGCATCCGTACTTGCCGATCGACCGTCGGCCGACATATTCGGTCAGCCGAGCGATTCGCTCGGTTTTGTGGTCAGACGTCTCGGGCCGATCGGCTTTTTCGGCAGTCAGATCGTCCGTCGATTTGCCACGTTTTGGATTCACGAGCGCCGCTTCGTCTCCCACGACCACATTCGCCTGCGACGCCGGAATACCGTATCGCAGATATTCCTGGGCTTTCTCGCCCGGAAATTTCTCGGCCAAGTAGAGCAGAGCCAAATCGGCCAAACTTTGCTCGTCCGCCGCCGTCAACTGGCGGGTGAGCACATATTTGGAATCGGGCTTCCAATCTTGCTGCGAACTCATCAAATATTCGGTCACATCGGCCGCGGGATCGGTCGATTTGCCCTCGGCGTCGGTCGTCGTTTCGAGGAACAGATTGGGCATCAGCGTTCGGGCATGATATCGGCTGGGCTCGCGAACCCAGCTGTCGAGCCAATTGCGTCCGTCCGTGCTCATCGAGAGCTTGGCGCCAATCCGCGACAGATCTGGACCCTGCGTGGCCTTGGTCAGCGGATAGTCTTTGCCCTTGAGATCAGCCGGGTCTTTGTCGACCAGGGGCTGCCACTCGGCGGCGTTTTCTTTCTTGAAGTCGGCGTGCTGGTGGCAGGCGAGACAACCGCGAGTCGCGAAAAGTTTCTTTCCGCGCTTGAGAGCAGCAGGGTTGACTTTGTCATCATAGCCCGCCGCGTATTCAAACGGTTGGCTCGACTTGAGCAAGAACTCGGTGATTGCGCGAATCTCGACCGGCTCATACCTCTGGGCCTCTTCCAGACCACTGCCGTCAAGGTGATCCCAGAGGCCGAAGAATCGCGGCATCCGCGTGTCGGGGCGGAAGTCTTGCGGGTTGTTGATCCAGTCGGTCATGAAAGCAAAGCTGAGCTTGCTGCCGACGTGCCGCAGGCTCGGCCCGACTTTTCGCAGGGCGCCTGGCATCTCGGAGTCCTTTAGCACTCCTTCGAGCCGCCGCGAGTCGTGCATCGTGGGTGTCTTGGCTTTTGCGTCGGCGCCCACGACTTCCAAAAGCCGGCGGCGAGCGACGTCGTTCTCTGGTCGAGCCACGACTTCCCGAGCCCAGCCGACCGCGTCCTTGCTCAGCTTTTCGAGATTCGCCTTGTCGGCCAGCAGTTGCGCGGCGACCGGCGCATAGTTCGGTTCGAGCCGAACGTCGGGCCCAACGCGGCGATTCGGGCCGTCGTAGCCATTGATCTCATGGCACCCGAAGCAGCCGTAGCGGCGAATTGTTTCATAACCGTCGACCAGCTTCGGCGCGGGGGGATCGGGAAATTCGTGGCTCGCCTCCAGATCGACAACCTCGTGGTGACACTTCAAGCAGGCGCTCTCGGCGAACCGCTTGGGGAACATCGGGTAGGTCCAGTTCTCGTTATTGAACCACTCGTGATCGCGAGACCATTTTTCGCCCTGCACGATATTGTTCGGCGAATGCGACGACCATTTGAACGAGGTCGCGCTGCCCTGGCCACCATGGCAGGCCGTACAGCCGAATTTCGCGACCGGGTGAGGGCTGAGCGAACCGACGAATAAATCAAGCCGCGGATGGCTGGTGAACGGTTGCGGAACGCCGCGGCGGATCGACAGCCGGATCGGCCGCGGTTTGTCCTTATCGCCCCAGTTCACCGGATCGAGGAGCATGCCTCGTGCGGCGGCCAGCGTGTGAACCGCCGCGCCGTTGATCGCCTCGATCACGTCGCCGCCGACCAAACCGGCCGATGCAGCGCGGGTCGGAACGAGAATCGCCTTGCTGTCTTTCTCGGCGCCGCTTGCCGAATCGCTCGGCGTTTTGGCGGAGCTGTCGGCAGCCGCAGCCCCTAGTTTGGCGGCGTCGGCCGTGTTTGCGGCATCGGAATCGGCGACATATTGGGGCGGATAAACGGCCGCCACGGTCACATCGTTCGAGCTAAATACGCCCGGCGCCAGCGCCAGCCCAAAGATCGCCTTCACGCGTTTGATCGGTTCTTCGTCCGATTTTTCTTGACCATTTTCGCTCGTCCCCGGCTTGGGTCGCGGGGGCGTCGACAGGTCTACCGTCAAGTTACTATTGGGCGGGTAGGCCGGCAACGTCGGCGCGCCGGGCGCTGAACGCTCCATTCCTTGATGGCACGTCTCACAACGATCGAATCTGGCCACGTCGCGAAAGTTGTTGTTCCACGGAAGCTGCGGCAACCAGCGATTTTCGATTTTCAATGGGCTGTTGAACGCATCGAGGATCGGCGATTCCAACAGGCCCTTGCCAAAATTCGAGGCGCGTTCGTCCGCCGCTTTATGTAGCTGGTCGATGTTCATCTTATGATCGGCCAGCTTCTTGGTGGCTGCGTCTTCGCGCGACGTGAATTCCTTGATCGAGGCTTCAAGCGTCTTCCGCTCTTCGACTGTTTGCTGATTCAGGTCCGTCGATTCGGCGACCCGTTTCTTGTTTTCATCCGCTTTGTCCTGCAATCTCTTGAGTTCCTCGGGCGATGCGTCGCGACCGACGGCTTGGTCGAAACGAGACTGCGACTCGCCGAAGTAGGCTTTCTTGTCTTTCAACTCTCGCGTGAGTAAATCTTCGCGGAACCGGAGCGGCACGAGGACTTTGTCGAGCTGCTCGAGCAGGTTTTGGCGGTCCGCGCGAACTTGTTCCTGCGCCGTCCGCTCGGCAGCCTTATCCGCAGTGGGCGGTTTTTCCGTGGCCAGTTTTTCCGCGGCTTCGGATTCGTTGGCCAACTCGCCGGCTTGGCTGCGAATGGCCTTTTGCTCCTTGATGGAATACGGCGCCGTGAAATCGTTTTCCCGGTTATAAGTCGCGGCGGCCTTGAAAAAATGGGTTTCCGCACGCTCGTACTTGTCGAAGAATTTATCCACGGCGGCCGCGTCGCTCGCCGTGAACTCGTGCTTGGCGGCGCTCGCCGCAGCTTCGAGCGCGCGGAGCTTCTGCTCGTAGTCGGCCGAATCTTGCTCCTCGGCCCGCCATCGCGTGGTGCTAACGTCAAGGCTGTGGAACGTTCGCTGATAGTCTTTCCAGGGCCGATTGTGATCGTCGGCCATCATCCAAATGGTCGTGATCAGCATGGCGATCGCCGATATGGCGAACACCAGATGCATCAGCTTCGGGTTGCGCCAAGTTTGTTCGTTTGCAGGCATGGAGATGATTTAGCGGATAGGGGACAGGGATCAGGGGCCCAGGGCTAGTGATTTGCTCAGTCGGCAGCCAACAATCTCTGTCCTGACCTCTGATCCCTTCCTTCAAAAATTCAAAAAGTATTCCGGAATGCTAATGATGTATTTCAAGTTCACCGTCCAGCGGAGAACCATCTTGATCGGCAGCGTGAGCATCAACAGGAACAGCATCACCATCAGCATGTAGCGGACGAAACCCATCTTGACGAACATCTTGCGGAACACGGTCGTCGCCAAGAGTGGCGGCAGAACGATAAAGTACAACAGGACCAGGATGATACCCGGCGCTTCGCGATACAGAATCGTCAGAAACTGCGAAGCCGCTCCGGCGTCGGGCGCGGCCCTCGGTAGCGCCGTATGCAACCAGCCGACCCAAAAATATTGCGATAGATCGACGTTCGTTAGCACGTCGACTTTGTGAGCGTCCCACGTCTCGAACGGCCCGAAGAAATTCCAGTTCGGACCCCGCAAGAATGTTCCCAAGATGATGAGCGTCACCCACAGTTCCAAAAAGCCAAATTGGAACACGAGGTAGCTAAACTTACGCTCGTTGATCGTGTAATAGCCGTTGCCCGCCTTGTTGAAATCGAGAAATGGAATCGCCATCAAACCGAAAATGACCAGACTCGGCAGCACGACCCCGGCATACCAGGGATCGAAATAGACGAGCATTTCCTGCAATCCGAGAAAGTACCAAGGCGCCTTCGACGGGTTGGGCGTGAGTACGGGGCTAGAGGCATATTCCAGCGGGGCCTTGAGCACGATTCCCCAGACCAGCAGCAATGCCGTCACCGCGATCATGCAGATCATTTCGGTGTAAACGAGGTCCGGCCAGACGAGCACCTTTTCGTTGTCCAGTTTCTCGAGCGGCGGAAGACCTTGCCGAAGGCGATCGTCGTTCTTGACCGCCTTCGCGGTCGCCAGCCAAGTGAAATAACCGAGCAAGAACACCAGCGCCACGATCGGCACGTTGTCCGGCTTGGTGACGATGCCCATGAAGGGGAGCGTTTGCGTCTCGCCGGCGCCGGCGGTGACGGTGACGGCCAACCCCATGCCGAACAGCGCGATATTGAGCATCGCCCAGGCGACCATCGGCTGCACGAAGAATCGCCGACCGAGATACAAGATCACCAAGGCCGCCGTCGTGCCGAGACTATAAAACACGGCGCCCGTCTTGCCGCTCAGCAGCATGCTCATGCTGACGATCCACTTGGGAAGCGTCGGCATCCACTCGGGATTTCCGCTCATCGCCAGCGGGGCCATGATCACGAACACCATCGACACGAGGACCCAAAAGATCGCCTGCCCCGGCTCGTCTTTGCGGCGCCACAGATAGAGGGCGCAGACGGCGTTCATCGCCGCCAGGAACAGATAATACAGCCCCAGCCCATTGGCGAACGGCTGCAATAGTGTTTCGACGTTACCCAGGAGCATGAGGGAAAGGGGTTAGGGGCTGGGGCTTATGGGCTAGGGGGACTTGGCTCTTTGGACCCGTCGCCGGACTAAGTCTGAATTGAACCGCTAACGCGGACGCGACTGCGGGAACGCATGAAGTACACGACCAAAAACAATAACACCGCCGACAATATCAGGATCGCGCCAATGATCACCAAGGCCGGGAGCATAACGCCGGCGTACCATGGATCGGCCCGAACGAACAGGTCCTGCAGGCCAAGGAAGTACCAAGGCGCCTTCGTCGGATTCGGGCTATGGATGGGATTCGACGCAACTACCAGCGGCGCCTTGGATGCCAGACGCCCCACGAACAGCAGCGCCGCTACCGTCATTGCAACCAGCGCGATGCCGAGCATCGACCAGGCCATCCGTGGCTGGAACGAGAATCGCCGACCGTAGCGGGGAAGAATCATTTCGCGTGCTTCTGACTTCAAAATCTGAATCTGAAACCGGGGCCTCCGGCAATCTCAATGTCTTTACAGCGGTCCACTTATACCGCCGTCTTTACGGACTCGCCAAAAGTGAATTGCTAACAATAACGTCACGGCCAGTGGAATCGCGATGCAGTGCAAAACGTAAAACCGATTCAGCGTTTCTTCGCCGACGAATCGCGCGCCTAACAAGCCATAGCGCGCGTCGGAGGCGTTGGTGATCATGTCGATGCCACCGAGATTCAAGAACTGATGGCCCGGTCCCTCATGTCCCAAGAACGGCGTCGCCCGGGCCATGTTGGAACCGACCGTGATGGCCCAAATGGCTAATTGATCCCAGGGCAGCAAATAGCCGGTGAACGATAGTAACAGCGTCAATAGCAACAAGATAACGCCGACGACCCAGTTGAACTCTCGGGGCGGCTTGTAACTACCAGTGAGAAACACCCGGTACATATGCAGCCAGACGGTGATTACCATTGCGTGGGCGCCCCAGCGATGTAGTTCTCGCAAAATGCCCAAGCTAGTTACGTCCCGCAGCGCTTGAATATCGGTATACGCCCATTCCAGCGTCGGCCGGTAATAGAACATCAGCAGTACGCCAGTCACTGTCTCGACCAGAAACAGGAAGAACGTGACGCCCCCCATGCACCAGGTATAACTCAGGGCGATGCCTTGCTTCTTGACCGACACCGGATGCAGGTGCAGAAAGAAGTTGGTCAGCATCACCACGATTCGGTTACGGCGGTCCAGCGGCATCGGATGCCGAAAGATGCTCTTCCAAACCTGGGAGTTTCGAATCGTATCGCCGAGAGACATAGTTGCGTCAAGAATGAGTTCGAGAGATTATCCGAGATCGCTTGCGATGCGTTTGGGTTAAAATCGCGTCGCAAGCGATCGCGGCCAATTGGTATTTTCTGTTATTGTGCAATGAATACGTTACGCCACGACGAACGATGTGGGATCGGCCCATTGGCCGAGTTCTTCGTGGAATGTTTTGCTCTTATCGATTTCTAGTTGGCCATCGTCCCCCACCTTGATTGCGTAGCGTTCGAGCGGGCGCGGCGCCGGGCCTTCGAAATTGACCCCGTCCTTATAAAAACCGCTGCCATGGCAAGGGCATTTGAATTTCTGCTCTCCCTCAAGCCAATTGGGCGTACAGCCCAGATGCGTGCAAACGGTTTTGAGGGCATAGATCATCTGCTGCCCCTTGTACTCGTTGTTCACGACCCATACGCCGTATTGCGGGACGAACTTGGTCTCGACCTTGCCAGGGGAAAAGTTGTCCTTCGAGCCAACTTTGAACCGGCTCGGCGGCTCAGTGAGAATGTTGGGAAACATGAAGCGCGCCGTCCCCAGGCTCCAAAGGCCGCCTGTCACGCCCAGTGACGTGAACCCGATGCCCAGGAATGAGCCGAAAAGCAGACTCATGAATCCGCGGCGATCTTCGTCGGCCGGTTTTGCGGCTTTCGCCGGCTTGGGAACCGCGTAAGCGGGCTTGGTCGGCATCGGCGGGACGGCCAATTTGGCCTTCGCCGCGGCGACGCCTGGATCGCGCGCGGCTGGCTTGGCGGCGGCCTCCGCTTTGGTGATCGGCCCAGGTTTGTCCCCCCGAGCGGCGGCCATGATGCTGGCGGTGGATTTGGGAGCGGCTGGAGCGGCCTTTTCGGCCGGCGCTTTCGCTACGGCCGACTTCGGCGCCGGCTTTTCTGCCGGCGACTTGGCGGCGACCGGCGCCGCCGGTTTCGTGGCGGCAAGCGGCGGGGCTGCGGATTCTCCCTTGGATTTGTCGGCGGAGCGAGCGGCCGCCATCATCTCGGCCACGCTAGGTCGGCCCCCGACGCCACCAGCCGCTGGTTTGGCGGTTGGCTTAATGCCAGCAGGCTTTGCCGCAACCGGCTTCGACGAGACTTCCGGCGCCGCGGATTCAGCCGCGACGGGCGCAACAGCCGCCGGTTCAACGGGAGCCGGCGCCAGGGGCGCAGCGCTCTCTGATTTTGCCGAGTCTACCTGGCGAGCGGCAGCCAACATCTCGGCCACCGAAAGTCGTTTCTTCTCTTCTGCCATAGGACGAGATCGGTCCGCTAATCAACTCCGCCGCTCGGGCCCACTGTCGTCAAATCCAATGCCCGTAGGACCGCTCGCGGCCCTACCTTTTGGCGTCAGACAGCTTGAACGATGGCGAATGGGTGGTTCGCAAGGGGAGCAACGAAGGCGCAACCGGCGTCCTCATCGTTCCCGCATTCGACGTTAAGTCGCTATCCTTACCGCTCTTGGGATGAAAAACCAGAGCTTGTGACTTTTTTCACGATCATTCCCCTGTTTTAACGACGCCGTATATTTTGTCAATTGCTCTACGCAGGCGTAACCGAAGCCACTCGCCGACTGTACAAAGGCTGACAGACCTGGCTTGGGCAACAACATTTCTTTTTTCGTAGGTGCAACGATGAAGCGGATGCTAGCGGCAGCGGTAATGGCGACGGCGTGCGGTTTCGGCGGCGTGGGGCAGGCCGCCCCACTCGATCCAGCCACCGTTTCGGCCGACGCGAAATGGCTGATCCACGTCGACTTCGACGCGGCTCACGAATCGAAAGTCGTCAATCGGATTCACGATGAAGCTCTCCAGCACGAGGGCGCCAAGAAAATGTTGGCTAAGATTCAAGACGCGGTTGGCATGGACCCCCACAAGGATATCCACGGCGTCACGCTCTACGGCACGAATTTCAAAATGCATTCGGGCGTGCTCATCGTTTACGCTCATGCCGACCACGAAAAGGTGATCGCCCTGCTGAAAAAGCATTCCGACTACAAGGTGAGCAAGGAAGGGGATGTCGAGGTTCACAGCTGGACCGAGCATCACGGCGAGCATCAGCAGAAAATGCAGGTCGCGTTTCCCAAGAGCGACGTGGCGGTCGCGGCCTCGAGCGAGGACGATCTGAAAGCGGCGCTCGCCACGCTCGGCGGCAAGGGTGGTCTCGGCTCTAGCTCGCCACTTTTGGGCGATGCTCCCAAGGGCACGATCTTCCGCATGGCTGTCGTGGGGATCAACAAAATCGAAATGCCGATCAAGATGCCGATCATCGAAAAGATCGAGCAAGTTAGCGTCGTAATCGGCGAACACGATGGCCAGAGCTTCGACCACACCAAGGTGAAAACCACCGGCGAAGACACGGCGAAGGAAATGAAATCCGTCGCCGAAGGTTTTCGCGGAATGGCCGATCTGCACCTGGGCGATCGCGCTCCGGAAATCAAAAAGTTGATCGACGCCGCGAAGATCGAAGCCAGCGGCGCGACGCTGACGATCGACTGGACCGGGTCGGCCGACGACGTCATCAAGGCCGGCGAATCGGCGGCCAAGGAAATGAAGGAGCATCACAAGGCGTTCGAAGAGCTACATCAGCGGGCTCAAAAGCGGGCCGGCGAACATAAGGATGGTCACGAGGACGCCGACAAGAAGAGAGCAAAGAAAGACGGCGACAAGTAACGTCCGGCGCAGTACGCTGGATGTTCGCGCTATATACTGGCGGAAATGGTCTCAGCGGCTGTCGCGACGCTCATCATGGGCGTCGCGACGGCGCGGGCCGCTCCAGAAATGTGTTCTTTTCATGGCAATTGTCGAAGCGTTCCCATGTCCTTGGCGGCTTGCGAAATCCTGACCGACGAGCAATTGGCGACCGCCGCGCAAGAGGGCTCGCGCGACAGCTTCGAGCAACTGGCTCGCCGGCTGCAAGTTCCGCTCGTGCAATTTCTCCTGCGGCGGGCACGCTGCTTGGCCGACGCCGAGGATGTGGCGCAGGATTCGTTCGTTCGGGCCTACCAATGTCTCGAGAAATATTCCACGCAGTGGCGATTTCGAACGTGGCTGTTCACGATCGCCCATCGGTTGGCGATCAACGCCGCGCTGAAACCGCGGCGCGAGCAACAGGATTCGACCGCCGTCGACGCGGTGATCGACGCCGCGCCGAATCCGGCCGATGCGATGGCGGACGCCGACGGCCGCCAAAATTTGTGGCGGATCGCTCGACAGCAGTTGAACGCGGAGCATGTCTCGGCGCTGTGGCTGCACTACGTCGAGGAAATGCCCACGGCGGAGGTGGCCCGAGTGCTTGGCCGGTCCCGAATGTCGGTCAAGACGATGCTGTTTCGAGCTCGCAAAAGGCTGCTTCCCTATTTACAGGCCTTGTTTGAAGGTGAACAGTCTGCTGAGTCGCAGGTCCCGTCCGCCGCGCGATTAGAGGTGATTCATGTCTGAGAAAAATTCGTACAAATTCGACGGGCCGGCTGATCGGCAATTGGCTGAGCGATTGACGCGAGACGCCCGCGTTGGAGAGCATCCGTTTTCCGAAGCGCTTCATGTCCGCATCGTAACGGCCACCGTTGAATGCAAATCGCCGGTCGTTGGCGAATCCTCGCGTACGGCGGGAAAACGACGACCGGGCACAATTGCGTGGCTCGCCATCGCCGCGAGTTTATTGGTTCTCTTGGCCGGCGGATGGCGGCTGTTGCGAGGGCCAGAGCCCGTCGGCTCGCTCGATCGGTCGGCGGCGCGGCAACTGGTGATCCAGAATCGATTCGGTCATCCTGATGGCGCCAGTTCCGATGACTATTCGCTCGACGATCTGAACCATAGCGCTGGTTTGGCCCTGCGGTTGGTGGTCGATCAACTTCCGATGGACGTCTCGGCCGACGAATGGGGCCTGCCGCGGGTCCAGTAATGCCGGCCCCGGGATTTGACGATCTGTCATGGCCAAAAAGAATCGCCGCGAAACCGCCAAGCCCTTGGTCGCTACTGTCGGGCAAGAGACGTCGGCCGCCGACGCGGCCACGATCGGGTGGTTGCTTTCGGCGATTACGGCCGTGATCTGCGAGTTCGGCCTGTTCGCTGCTCGGCTTTACTTCGCAGCGAACCCGCAGGCTCAGAATGTTGCGCAGCTTGGCGGCTTACTGATCTTCGCCGCGGTCGTGGTCGGCACGTTCACGTTGATCCTCACGCCGGTGGTGTACAAGGTGCGCCAAGTGGCGCCGCCGATGCCAGTGACCGTCGGCGTGATCGCCATCGGACTGGTTCCTTGGGTCGTCATCTTGGCACAATCGCTCAAGTAACGACCATGCAGCCACACCCGAAGTAAAAAGGGCAGCATGCAATCGGACGAAGGACGAGGAGGAGAACGCTAATCGACGCGAATTTCCACTAATCATTAATTAGCGAAGATTAGTGGTAATCAGTGTTACCCTTTGTCCCTCCTATGGCCTCCTGAGGTGATCTTACGCCCGCTGACATTATGCGCCGCTCTAAAACTCCGCGCTGCCTGGCGTTCGGGGGAACGGAATCACGTCGCGGATATTGCCCATGCCGGTGATGAACTGCAGCACCCGCTCCAGTCCCAGGCCGAAGCCGGAGTGGGGCACGGTGCCATAGCGCCGCAGATCGAGATACCACCAGTAGCTCTGGGGATCGAGCGATTGCTCCTTCATTCGCGACTCGAGCACGTCGAGCCGTTCCTCGCGCTGACTGCCGCCGATGATCTCGCCGACCTTGGGCACGAGCACGTCCATCGCCCGAACGGTCCGACCGTCGTCGTTCACTCGCATGTAAAACGGTTTGATCGTCCGCGGATAGTCGTGCAGGATCAGCGGGCATTTGAAATGTTGCTCGGTCAAAAACCGTTCGTGCTCGGCTTGCAGATCGTTGCCCCAGGCCACGGGATATTCGAATGTCTGCCCCGACTTTTCCAACACATCCACGGCATCCGTGTAAGAAAGGCGGACGAAATCGCTGGAGACGAACGATTGCAGCGTCGAGAGCGCCGTTTTGTCGATCCGCTCGGCGAAGAATTGCATCTCGTCGCCGCAATGCTCGAGCACGTCGCGGAAGATGCGCTTCAAAAAAGCCTCGGCGATACGCATGTTGTCTTCAAGCTCGGCGAACGCCATCTCCGGCTCGACCATCCAAAACTCGGCCAAGTGTCGGGACGTGTTGGAGTTCTCGGCTCTGAACGTCGGTCCGAACGTATACACCTTGCCCAGCGAGCAGGCGAAGATTTCGGCATTCAATTGGCCGCTGACGGTCAGATAAGCCGGCCGATGGAAAAAGTCGGTCGAGAAATCGACGTTTTGAGCGGCGCGCGGCAGGTTTCCCAAGTCGAGCGTCGTGACCTTGAACATTTCGCCGGCGCCTTCGCAGTCGCTGGCGGTGATGATCGGCGAATGGATGTACAGAAAGCCCTGCTCCTGGAAAAAATTGTGGATCGAGCGGCTGACTTGATTTCGCACCCGGGCGATGGCGCCGAACGTATTCGTGCGGGGCCTGAGATGGGCGATCGACCGGAGGAATTCCCAGGAGTGATTCTTCTTCTGCAGCGGATAGCTCTCGGTGTCCGCCCAGCCGTGAACGATCACCTCGCGAGCGTGAACTTCAGTCGGCTGACCTTTGGCCGGCGACTCGCGAATCTCGCCGACGACCGTGACGCTGCAACCGGCCGAGAGCTTTTTGATTTCGCTGTCGTAGTTGGGCAGCTTGCCATCGGCGACGATTTGCGCGTTGGCCTGCGACGAACCATCGTTCAGCTCCAGGAAGCTAAAGCCCCCCTTGGAATCGCGGCGCGTGCGGATCCAGCCGCGAAGCTGAACGTGTTTGCCGATCGATGCCGGATCGCGGGCCTCGGCGACGCTGAGAGGGGCCGTAGCGGAGGTCGGGTTTGGTTCACCGTTTTGCATCAGAGGGTCATCCGTGATTTTTTCGTCCCAGTCCAAAACCGCTTAACGATTCGCATTGCTCAGCGGCGCATCGCCCTCTTTTTGCAGGGTGAGCACTTCGATCAGCACGCGATGGATTCGCCGGCGCGTGGCTTCGAGCACTTTGATCCGCACGTCGTGCCAGATAAGTTCTTCGCCCACGTTGGGAATTCGCCCCAGTTCGTGAAATACAAATCCACCGATCGTGTCGAAGTCCTCGTCCTCGGGCAGCGTGAGCCCTAGTCGCTCGTTGAGTTCTTGAATCCGCGATTTGGCAAGCGCCTCCGCGGATCGGGCGTCGATCGCGCGAATGCCGTCGATCAGGGCGTCGTCGTGCTCGTCGGCAATTTCGCCCACGATTTCCTCGAGGGCGTCTTCGATCGTCACGATGCCGCAGACGCCGCCGAATTCGTCCAGCACGACGGCCAGATGATTGCGATTCCGCTGAAATTCGTGCAGCAAGGCGTCGACCGGTTTGGATTCCGGAACGAAAAATGGTTGTCGCAAAATCTGCCGAAGCGGCAAGCGAACTTCGTCGTCTGTTTTAGCCAACTCCGCGAGCAAGTCTTTGACATGCAGGATGCCCACGATGTCGTCCGGACTTCGACCATACACGGGAATCCGCGTGTGGCCCGACTTGCTAATCATCCGCACCGCGTCGTCCCAGGGTAGCTCGATGTGCATCGAGAGGACATCGGTGCGCGGAGTCATGATCTGAGCGACGTCGACATCTCCGAGCTCGATGACTCCTTCGATCATCCCGCGGGCGTCTTCTTCGAGCAGGCCTTCGCGCCGGCCTTCGTTGACGATCGTGAGGATTTCTTCTTCGAGCGATTCCTCCGTGGCCTGGACGGGCTCATTGCCGGACGCCAATCGCAACAATCGCAAAATGCCGTCCGCGACGGCGATCGATGGTCGATTGAAAGTCGCGACGGCCTTCCAAATTCCCCAGGTGCGAAGGACCACGGGATCGGCCCAAATCTTGGCGACCGCAAACGGAATCCAAACCAGGGCCGCAAGAAGCATCGTCGCGGCGAGCGCGGCGCCAATCAGCGACCAAAGCCAAACGGGCTGCCAGACCTGCGATCCCGTCGTGGAAACCCAAGCGGCCGCCGCCCCAATCGAAATGGCGGCCGAGATCGTTTGCAAACTATCGGCGCCGAGGATGTTTCGATCGCGAAGCAGAACGATCTGGCTATAAAGCGGCTTCGTGTTCTCGTCGCTGCACAGATCTTCGAGCTTGCTGCGAGAAAATCGGCGCAAACTACGAGCCCCGATCGACGCGAATACGGCGATCCCCAAACTGACGACGGATAGCCACAATAGAAAACTCACGATTGCGTCACGGCAGTTCCCAACTCGTGCGGCGATCGGTCGTCATAGCGGTGCGTGAGACCGAGTTTCGCCAAGTAATGCCCCTCCCGATCGCGCATCAGGCGCTTGGATTGCGGATCGAGGTCATCGTATCCGACTAAATGCAATGTCCCATGGATTATGTAAAGCAGCAATTCGTCCGCCGGAGACCAGCCAAAATGCTCCGCGGATCGCGCGGCCGCGTCGGCGCTCACCGCGATGTCCCCTTCCAATTCGCAACCGTCTTCGGAAAGCACGAAGCTGATGACATCGGTCGGCTCGTCGTGGTCCAAAAATCGGCGGTTGAGCTCGTGAATCGCCGGATCTTCGACAATTGCAATCGAGACGGTCGCCGCGGAAACGTCCGCGTCGCGCAAGATCTGCTCGACGGCGCACTTCAACCGGTCGCAGTCGACGCCGACTCGATTCTGCCGATCGGCAATTTCAATGGTTAACATAAAAGTAAACAGCCAGATCAAAAATCCCGAGCACAAACATGCCAAGCATCGGTGACGCAAATCAAGCCGTCCGCTGGTCGGGATACTTGACGCGTCCATGGTAAACGGCGGTCAGCGATTTGACCAAGCTATCTTCGATCATTTGCAGCTCTTGCAGCGTCAGGCCGCATTCGTCGAACTGATCGTCGAGCAGTCGCTTCATCGAAATCTCGTGAACCAAGCCCTCGATTCGCGCAGGAGTCGGCTCGACGAGCGCCCGGCTCGCGCTCTCGACCGCGTCGGCGACCATCAGCACGGCCGCTTCTTTGGTTTGCGGCTTGGGGCCCGGGTAGCGGTACGAGCTTTCGTCGACTTCGGCCGCGTCCGGATTGGCCTCGGATTGCTCGCTTGCTCGGCGGAAGAAATATTCGACCAGCGTCGTGCCGTGATGCTGCTGGATGAAATCGACGATCGGTTGCGGCAGATGATGTTGGCGGCCAAGGTCGGCGCCGTCCTTGATATGGGCGATGATAATCAGCGTGCTCATCGCCGGGAGCAGGGCCTCGTGCCGATTGGCGCCGAAGCTCGAATTCTCGACGAAATACTGCGGCTTGAGCATCTTGCCAATGTCGTGAAAATAAGCGCCGACGCGAACCAACAGCGAGTGGGCGCCAATACTTTCGGCGGCGGCCTCGGCGATCGATGCCACGTTGATCGAATGGTTGTAAGTGCCCGGTGCGCGGCGGACGAGTTCTTGCAACAGCGGATGGGCCGGATCGCCGATCTCCAGCAAACTTATGTCGGTAAGCACGCGGAACGTCTTTTCGATAAACGGCAACAGGCCCGTCATCAAGAACCCCGCGCCGAGGGCGCACAAGCCGACTCGTCCCGCCTCGCGCAACAGCACGGGGCCGAACGGCTGATTATCGAGCACGCTGACTCCCACGAACGTCAGCATGGCGATCGCGGCCGAAGAGATGCCGACGTAAATCAACTTCGTGCGGCTGCGAATTCGGCCGAGCAAAAAGATCGCGGCGGCCGATGCGCTGAGCAGCGTCACATAGGCCGGTAGTCCTTGGCCCAAAGCGATCACGACCACGAGCGACAATGCGGCGCTCAGCAATAGAGCCAACTCCTGGTTGTATGCGATCGCCACGGTCATTGCGAACAAGAGCATCGGAATCAGTTCGGCCCGCCAATCGGCGTCGAGCCGGTCGCCGGACGCCATTCGGCAAAGGGTCAACGTCGCGACGCACAACCCGATCAGCGCGGCGAACGTGCGAAAACTTTCAAGTAAATGAGGATGCTTGGCGGAGACATAATATCCGCACATCAAGTAAAGGGCCGCGAACATCCCAAAGATGGCCAGCGATCGCGACAACATCTGGGCCGGCTTGAGCGCGGCCAGTTCGGCGACGTACTCGTCGTGTAACAGGGCCAGCGAGTTGGGGTCGAGCGGTTGACCACCGGGCGCGAGCAAACTGTGCTCTCGATCCCGGTCGCCGGGAATGAAGCTCGTCAGGACATCTTTAACTTTTTTCTCGGCGTCTTCCTTGTTTCGCTTCGTCGATTCCACGTCTTTCTTAAGCGTGGGAATGACTTTCGCCAGTTTCGGCTGAACCCAATAGAACACGCGCTGCGCGATGTCGGGGGAAGACAATTCGCTCTTCAGCCGATTGTGCAACTGCGCGGTGGCCTCGGCCGCCCGAACCTCGGGGACAGGCACGACGAGCGGAAACGCAGTGTCGCCGATCGGATGAACGCTAATCATCGTCTGATTGCCTTCGTCCGCGTCTTGATCGAGCTTTTCCAAGATGCCTTTTTGCTCGAGCTCGGAAAAGGCGAGATCGATCCGCTTCTCGAACGCCGTCCGTTTTTCTTTCGAATCGACGAGCGAGTGAAATTTTTGGAATTCCTGCTGCTGCTCATCGGCCGAGGGAAGCTCGACGTTGGGCATCGGGGGAGGCGAGAACGAGGCCCAAACCCCTTCGCCGAGCGCGGCGACGTTGGCGGCGCTGCCGATTTCGGCAACGGCGTTTTTCAGCGCGTCGCGTATCTGCCGCACTTTGCTGGGGTCTTGCTCATAAACATATTGGGCCAAATCGGCTGCTTTCTTCCTGGCTTTCTCCGTCGCAGCCGAGTCGATCCTGCCAAAGGGTGTTTTGGCCATGATGTCGCGCGGCGGCGTGTAGTCTCGCCAATATGCAAACGGTGGCGCCCAGCCACGCATCACGCCCCACATCACCACGGCGGCCGCGAAGCAAATCGCAATCCGCCACAGGACATCGGCTCGTTGGCACGAGGAGATGATGCGATCGACCGGTCCCGGTGGCAGTTCGAGCGACGCCACTCGCTGAAATCGAGTTCGTTTAGAGAGGCCGCTGGGCATGGTTTGTTACAAAAGTTCCAATAAGCCGCGTTGCTTGCAGCGCGCGTTTTTTTTTGGGCGGCGCGCCGAAGCGCGTTGCAAAGGAACGCGGCTAAGGGGGCGCCAATTTACAATGGGATCGGCTTGGTTGAATTACTTTCGTCGTTTCGGCTCGTCGTCGTAGGCCTGGACGATCGCCTGCACAAGCCGATGACGCACGATATCGGCCCCGCCGAGCTTCACTTCGACGAAGCCTTCGATCCCCCGCAGCCGCCCGATCGCGTCGGTCAGTCCGCTGCGGGTATGGGCCGGCAGGTCGACTTGCGTCGTGTCGCCCGAAACGACGATCTTCGAGCCCATGCCCATTCGGGTCAAAAACATTTTCATCTGGGCGACGGTCGTGTTCTGCGCCTCGTCGAGAATAATGAACGCTTCGTTGAGCGTGCGGCCCCGCATGTAGGCCAGCGGGATCATCTCGATCACGTCTTGTTCCGTATACCGCTTCACTTGGTCGTAATCCATCATCTCGCGCAGCGCGTCCAGCAGCGGGCGAAGATACGGATTGATTTTGGCTTGTAAATCGCCTGGCAGATATCCGAGGCTCTCGCCGGCCTCGACCGCCGGCCGAACGAGCACGATTTTGCGGATGTGCGACTGCTTGAGCGCGGCCACGGCCATCGCCACGGCCAAGTACGTTTTTCCGGTGCCGGCGGGACCCGTGCAGAACACCAGATCGTACTCCAGGATCGCCTTGACGTATTCCGCCTGGCCGGCCGTTCGGGGACGCACGATGCGGCCCGCCTGCATGCCGTCGATGGGTCGATGCTCGACGACGCCATTGCCGGCGACTTGGCTGAGTATCTGCGCGAATTCGTCGGGGCCGACCGCGCCCTTGCGGTTGGCGATCGCCTTGAGTTGCTCGAGCACGCTGGTGGCTTTGCGGACCGGCTCTTCGTCCCCTTCGACCAAGATCCGTTCATCTCGAATGGAGATGCCCACGCCAAGCGCGGTGCGCATCTTGCGGATATATTGGTCGCGCGGACCGAAGATCGACAGAAGCGTCTTCGAATCGACTACCGAGATCGTATTTTCGGTCATTCAAGAGCAGGCAGCGCTTGTCTTGCGAGCGCCGCCACCACCAACACGGAAAGGGTAAATCGCCAGTATAACTATACCCGAAGCTAGGCGGCTGAGACTAGGTTTGGCGTTCAGAATGCATTAACTTCCGAGGCGTAAACGAGTTGCGTTCGATAGATTACGAGCGACATACACGTCGATCGACCGACAATCGGCTTATACAAATCCGATAATCCACAGCAGCCATGCGACCGGGGCCGCAAACATCATGGAGTCGAGAACGTCCAAAACGCCGCCAAAGCCGGGCATCCAGGCGCTCGAATTCTTCAAGCCGGCGTCGCGCTTCAGGAGCGACTCCGCAAGATCGCCGACCATTCCGGCGACACAAATGATGACGCCGTACACGATCCAGTTCCAATGAAAACCCAGCTCGACGCCCGGCGACTGCGTGGGCATAAGCCACGAGAACACGAGCCACGATGCGAGCGGGGCGAAGATCAGCGCCCCGATCGCTCCTTCCCAGGTTTTGCCCGGGCTGAGCACCGGCGTCATTTTGTGCCGGCCCACCAGCCGACCGACCGTGTAGGCAGCGGTGTCTCCCGTCTTTACGATCGCAATGACGGACACGAGGGCCGTCATCCCTTGCCAGTCGTCGCGCAGCAGCCTGAGCTGAACCAAAAATCCGATCGTCAGCCCGACATACGCCATGCTCAGCGTGGCCCGCGCGATCCGCGGCATGGCGACGCCTGGCCGGTTGTAGCGGAGCAGTTCGCCGACGATGGAAATCAGCATCCCCAACGTGAGTGCCACCAGGGGCCAACCGGCCCGTTCCATCGCCGACGCGCGAGTGAGCGGGCGCCACACGACCGCCGCTCCGCTCGCCGCGACGATCGCCAAATTGCCGCCGAACACGATCCAGTTCTGCGGCCAATCGCTCCACAACCCGACCAGCCGGAGCATCTCTTCGCTGGCGACGGCGCAGACCAGCATCGCCAGCGGTAACAACCAGCTTCCGGTTGGCAGATCTTGCGTCGGATGAGCGTCCAACCAACAAACGCCGACTAATCCCGCGATGAAGAGCGAACCCAGCAACAGTCGCCAACCGAGCATGTCTCACCCGATCGCAATGTTCAAAGGTTCAAACCGCCGAAGCGCCGCTGCCGGGCGGCAAACGAGCCGATCGCCTGGTGCAAATCGGGCTCTCGAAACTCGGGCCAACACAATTCCGTGACCCAGATTTCCGTGTAACTGATCTGCCACAACAGAAAATTGCTGATTCGCAGTTCGCCGGCCGTCCGAATCAGCAGATCGGGATCGGGCATGCCCGCCGTGTAAAGCCGATTCTCGAAAATCGATTCGTCGATCTTCCCGGCGTCGAGCCGGCCGTCGCGCACGTCGGTGGCCACCTGACGAACGGCGTCCAGAATTTCCGCTCGGCCGCCGTAGTTGATCGCCAAGCAGAGCCGCGTACCTGTATTGCCGGCCGTCATCTCGATGGTTTTGTCCATCTCGCCGAGCGTCGCCTCCGGGATACCCTCCCGGCGGCCGATAACGCGGACAGAAATGTTTTGCCGTACGATCGTCGATCGCTCTTCGATCATGTATTGCTCGAGCAGGTGCATCAGAAAATCGAGTTCCTGCGGCGGCCGTTTCCAATTTTCGCTCGACAAGCAGTACAACGTCAGTTGCTCGATGCCCAATCGAGCACATTCCTCGGTCACGCGGCGCACGCTTTCGACTCCGCGGCGATGCCCTTCCATCCGCGGCATCCCCTGGCGCTGCGCCCAGCGGCCGTTGCCATCCATGATGATCGCGATATGCCGCGGCAATTTATCCGCGGCGATCTCTGGCGGCGACTCGACGGCGGTAGACACGTTATCGACCACGTCGGCGCCGTTTAGAAAGGGGACGGGAAATAGACAGGATTGACAGGATTTAACAGGATTAAGGCAGAAAAGGATTAAAAGGCGGAAATCGCCGGGTGCCCGGGACTGGAGGCGCTTCGCCGAAGCCCCGGTTTCAGCGGATCATGCTAACTGCCAAGCTCTTCCTCCTTAAAAATCCTGAAAATCCTGTTAATCATGTCTAAAATTGCTTCGTCGTCGCTTGTTTTGATGCAAAGATCGTCTGCTCGCGGTCGGGGCCGACAGAAACGACTTCCACGGGTCGGCCGACCAACTGGCTGAGCCGATCTAAATAATCGAGGGCGCCGCGCGGCAGTTCGTCCATCTCTCGCACTCCAGTGATCTCTTTTTGCCAACCGGGAACCGTCTCGTAAATCGGTTTGGCTTTTCGCAGATCATCGACGTGGCTGGGGAACTGAGTGACATGTCGGCCGTCGATTTCATAGGCCGTGCAGATTTTGATTTCGGGCAATACGCTGAGCACGTCCAGCAGCATAATGGCCAGCGAATCCACGCCGCTTAGCCGGGCCGTGTAGCGGGCCGCCACGACATCGAACCAGCCGCAGCGCCTCGGCCGCCGCGTGACTGTGCCGTATTCGTTCCCCCGGTCACGGATATGCTGACCCGTCGCGTTGTCTTGCTCGGTCGGAAACGGCCCGCCGCCGACGCGGGTCGAATAGGCTTTCAACACGCCGATAACCTTGGTGATCCACCGCCCGGGCACGCCGGAGCCGTTAGAGACGCCGACGCCCGAGCTATTGCTGCTCGTGACGAATGGGAATGTTCCATGATCGATGTCGAGCAGTGCGCCTTGGGCGCCCTCGAACAGCAGCCGCTTACCACTCTCGACGGCGTCGAGCAGCAGGGCCGTCGTATCGGCGACATAAGGCTTAAGCCGCTCGGCATAGGCCTGATATTCCTCGACGATCGTCGCGGCATCCAAGGGAGGCAAGTCGGCCCGGCCGTTGAGCCCGGCTAGCGACCGATTTTTGGATTCAACCGTGCGATTGACCCGCTGTGGAAAATCTTCGCGGTACATATCACCCAGCCGGATAGCGTGCGCGCGGCCAACTTTGTCTTGATAACAAGGGCCAATCCCGCGCTGCGTCGTGCCGATCGCTTCGCCGCCGGTGAGCCCTGCGTCGAGCGCCCGATCCTCGGCGATATGCCAGGGGAAGATCACATGAGCCCGGTCGCTGATCACCAGATTCCGGCCGACGGCCACGCCTCGGGCGACAAGCCCATCGATCTCGGCCAGGAGGCTTGGCGGATGAATGACCACGCCGCCAGTCACGACGCACAGCACGCTGGAGGTGAGAATGCCGCTGGGAATCAGCGACAGCTTATAGGTTTGGCCGCCAGCGACGACGGTATGCCCGGCGTTGGCGCCCCCTTGATATCGAACGACTAGATCGTGTTGTTCGGTGAGCAGATCGACCAATTTTCCCTTGGCCTCATCTCCCCACTGCAAACCGATAACGCACGTGCCCGGCAAAGCAAACCTCGAAGCGAATAGGAGCGAATCGGACGATTACCACAAACGCCCCAGTCTACGACCGCAATTCGGTCGTGGTCAAGCGCGGGTTAGCGGCTTGCTATGGGAAATCACAAGCGGCCGCCGGCGAGCCAGCGGGCTGGCGCCCGCCGATGTTTTTGCGACCGGCGGCAGTGCTTCTAAGCCTGGACCGTAGTCCCTATAATAGCCACGAATTAGCCGAACATACGAGAACACCGAGCATCAGCATGGAAACACTTGTGATCATCGGTAGTGGGCCAGCCAGTTGGACCGCTGCCATTTACGCTGCCCGCGCCGAATTAAAACCCTTGGTGATCGAGGGGGCGATTACCGAAGAGAATCGTATGAACGGCACGCTGCCGCTGGGACAATTGGCCCTCACGACCGAGGTCGAAAACTATCCAGGCTTTCCCTCCGGCGATTTGGAAGGCTATCTCGACAATGCGATCGCCGACGATCGGCGGTCGATCATGCCGCCGCATCACAAGAAGGGGGTGAGCGGGCCCGAACTGATGGAGCTAATGCGGCAGCAGGCCGTCAACTTTGGAACGCGGATCATTACCGACGACATCGCGTCGGTCGACTTCAGCCGCCGGCCGTTTCGGTTGACCTCGCTCGGCGGCGAGTCGATCCAGGCCCAGTGCGTGATTGTCGCGACCGGCGCCCGGGCGAATTATCTCGGATTGCCGTCGGAAGATACTTACAAGAATCGCGGCGTCAGCGCCTGCGCGGTGTGCGATGGGGCCTTGCCCCGGTTTCGCAAAAAGCCGTTGGTCGTCATCGGCGGCGGCGATTCGGCCGTCGAGGAAGCGACCTATCTCTCGAAGTTTGCCAGTACGGTGTATCTCGTTCACCGCCGCGATTCGCTCCGCGCTTCGCGAATCATGGCCGAACGGGCGCTCAGCAATCCAAAAATCGAAATCGTCTGGAACCACGGCGTCGACGAAGTATTGGGGGACGCCAAAACGGGCGTCACCGGCGTTCGGCTCCGCAGCACAACCGACGAAACCACGCACGAACGGCCCGCCACCGGCATGTTCCTGGCGATCGGCCATACGCCCAACACGGCCTTCCTCGGTGGCCAATTGGAACTGACCAGCAAGAAATACATCAATTGGACAGTGCCGTTCCGCACGAACACGAGCGTCGAAGGAGTGTTTGCCGCGGGCGACGTCGCCGACGATTACTATCGCCAAGCCGTCACGGCCGCCGGCAGCGGCTGTCAAGCGGCCCTCGACGCCGAACGCTGGCTGGCGCATGGCGGCCATGACTGAGGAATCGATACGGCTACAAACCAAAAAGTTTGACATGGCTCCGGCGCCGGAATAAAACTTAGGTGTAGAGTATCCGTGCCGCTTTCACTCCTAAGTGAAAGGAGCTGGCCGATGCAGTAGCTTTTTTTCGCTCGCGCGGAGGGGTTCGTTTTGACTGGACCTCCGGATGGCGATCTAGTTCGAGTCAGGGGCTACTTTTTGTTCTGATTCTTTTCCTTATCCGTTGCTCCTCGAATCGGCCCATTGCTGCTTGAGGCTCTGATTTCTTAAACGGCTTTCGCCGCCTGCTGGCGATTCTCTAGCCGTCGTCGTCCTATCGTTAAACCTAATCGCTCTGCGCATATGTGTCGATTTTGACCTTGCGCGATCGAGGGCGTTTGTGGCTGCGCGACCGCTGATATAGCCGCGTCGCAATTAGCGAAAAGTTTTTCAACAAACAGCCGTTCCTCATACCCTTTCCTGAACGGAGAGGGAGGAAGTCCGAGATCGAATATGAACCAAACCTCAATCCCGATCCCCAATCAAAATTACAAACCGGATCCAAAGCAGCTGATTGCGTTCGCAACACTCCCGCGGCTGCTTTACAACCACAATCCGTTCTATCCCATCAGCGCGGTTCTGATGCTGTACGGAATGCATCGAGCTGTCGGGTCGAGCGCCGGTGTCACCGGCGGGAGGATGTTGATGGAAATGTTGTGCGGATACACGGCCCTTTTGGCGGTCGTCGGATTTCTGATCGCGCGGTTCGGTCGAGTTTGGGACGACGCCCGAACGATTTTGCTTATCGTCGCCCTGCTGCTAGTGACTTTGTCGGCGGCGTTCGATCGAATCGTGTTGGTTGATCCAAACGCGGGAGCAGCGTTTTTTAGCGCTCGGCGGATTGTTTGCCGTGCTGGTGACCGAGGGCATTTTGTTTGGTCTGAGGATGCGACTGCCGGCTCGATATCGGGCGCCATACTATTTGCTGCTCGGGCTGTTGTTCGCCTATCCGTACGCTTTAGGCCTGTTGTCGAAGTCAGGGCCCGTTTCGGCGATGCCCTGGGCCATGCTATCGTTTCCGGTCCTGATCGCGGCAGTGTTTCTGACCCTGCTACCCGCCGCGCGGAGCAGCGATCGGCAGGCGCTTCCTAATGGCACGCCCTGGCGCTGGCCGCTCTATCCTTGGTCGCTGTTCACCGTGCTTTTAGTCGCGGCGGCGCTGCGAAGCTGTTCGCTAGGAATGACGTTTGAGGTGGGCCGCGGAACGGCGAGCAGTTTTAGTCCTTGGTTATTGACGCCGCTCCTGTTGGCGGCTGCATTCTTGTTGTTTGAGCTACGCACGACGGCGCGGAATGTCGCGCTCAGGACTCTAGGATTCTTGATGCCGTTCGATTCACTAGGATTGGCGCTATGCCACTCGGATTGCCCGCAGTCGCAGCATTTCGCGAATCTGTTGGCAGCGACGGTCGGTTCGCCGATCCAGCTTACGATCGTCGGCATGGCCGTTTTTTATGCGACGGCGTGGGCTCGGGGCATCAAAGCCGGCGAACTGGGCGTCGTTGCTTGCCTGCTGCTAGTGGCGATAGTCGACCGCCACACGTTCAGCGATTTCACGGTGACGTATCCGCAAGCAATCCCGCTCCTAGCGATAGCCGCGATCGAGCTGAGCATGAGTCTTCCTCGTTTATCGTCCTTCAGGTTCATGGTCGCTGCGACCGCGATTGGATTGTCTGCGACGAATCTTAATTGGTTCGCTGCAAACGTTGGATTGCCCGTGGAGTATTTTTGGCACGTGAATCCGCTCGTCATGCTCGTCATTGCGGCCGCATTTAACGATGCGTGGTCGAAAGTTGTCCGAACGCTCTCTTGGGTTTGGCTGCCGGTTATCGCCGTGTGGATTTCCGCCCAAGAAGCTGTCCTGTCGTCTGAGCTTGGTGGCTGGGCGGCGGCGCTGCTAACTACTCTTGCAAGCTTGGGATTGATCTACTGGTATCGCGAGCGGTCGTGGGAGCGATGGGTCGCGGCAATCGTTTCGATCACATCGCTCTCGCTAACGAGCATCCGTTGGTATTACGCGACATTAGAAGCATCGCCTTTATCCGCCGGACTGCCCTGGCTGAGCTGGGGCATGGCTGCCTTGTCGGCCGCGATCTTGGTGAGTCTTGGCAAGAGCGGGCTGCTGGCCAGTTTGATGCGTTCGTTCCGCAGATTTGGCGATGGGCCGACGGGGGTCGCGACCAGCTTTTAGAACCGCACACAAAACCGCTGGGGACTGTCTCCTTCTCCCCGGCCAGTGAGCGGTGGCGCCAAAGAATGGCGGAAACAAAAACCGCCGCGACCGACGTTCAGTCGCGGCGGCGAGGGGGATTCGTTTTTCTGATGACGGCTTGGAGCCCTAATGGCTACGGAGCGAGCGTGCCGCCGACGAGCTTTTGTTCTTCTTCTTCCTGAATGATGATTCGCGGCGTGACCATCATCATTAGGCTGGAGGTCGTGCGGCCGATGCCGACGTTCTTGAACAGCCGGTTGATGTACGGAATCTTGCTGAGCACCGGCACGCCCCGTTCGTTGCGGCCTTCGCTCAATCGCTTGATGCCGCCCAGGAGCACCGTGCCGCCGTCCGGCACGCTCACGGTCGTGGTGACGGTGACGAAGTTGAACGTCGGCAATTGCACCGTCGTGCCGTCGGTCGTTGTCGTGCTGCCGCCGGAAGCACTGTTGCTGTCCGTGCCGGTCTTGGACGCCGCGCTTGAGGTCGTCGTCGTCTTGGAGCCCGTGAACTGGAACTCCTGAACGTCGCCGATCTGGCTGAAGAACGGCACGACCGTCAGTCGGACGAACCGGCGATCCGGCGAAACGACCGCCTGCACCGTGAGGGACGTGCCCTCGCTGAGCACGGTGATGACCGGCTGCTGAGCGGCCGCGAAGTCGCCGACCACCGGGATGACGCTCGTAACGAACGGCCGCTGCGAGGTGTCCGAAACGAACGCCTGCTGGCCGTTGAACAGCGTGACCTTGGGCGCCTGCAATACGTTCGACCGATTGTCTCCCTGGAACGCTTGGATCAGGAAGAAGGCTTCGATATCGCTGAGGATTGCGAACCCGAACGTCGTCGGCGTCGAATCCAGCGTTAGCCCCGGGAATGTGGGCACCGCGGCCGCGCCGAAGCTGCCTTGGCGGAACTGCACCGGTGGAGCGACCGCCGCGGTCGAGCCGTTGGCCGGGATGGCGCCGCCCGAATCGATCCCGATCACTTGGCTAGGAATGTGCTTGCTGCCGATAGCGCTGACGCCGCTGGTCGTGCTCGGAATGTTGAAGTTGAAGTTCACGCCGATCTGCTCGAAGAAGTTGTCGTTGAGCGTGATGAACCGCACTTCGATCGTGACTTGCAGATCTTGGAGCCGGCGAAGCTGCTGGAGCAAGTCGGCGATCTGCTCGTGGACTTCCTGAGTCTGGCTGACAACTAGCGTCAGGTTCGTTTCGAACGGGGCGATCGAACCGGAGCCGCCCGACTCCGTCCAAGTCGGCGTGGCGATCGTCGATGTGATCAGTTCGATCAACGAATCGAAGTCGGCCTGATTGCCACCTTTTTGACCGCCGGGACCATAGTTGTTGCCTTGCGGCTGGCCGGACTGCACTTGGCCCGAGCCGGGAACGATCTTGCTCATCTGTGCGGCGATCGACGGATTGAGCATGGCATTGGTCTTGCTACCCGTGTCGCTGGCGACCGCCATGACGGTGGGCGCCGAGGAGAACGCGCCGCCGGACGGCTGACCGTAGCCGATCCGTTTGTAAGCGAGGTCCAAGGCGCCGCTGATTCCTTCGCGGCCGTCGGGTCCGAAATTCGGAATCGGAATGACGAGATCGGCGACCGGGTAGCTGACGGTGTAAACCTGCCCGTGCCGTTTGTCTTCGCTCGTGATCTTGAGCACTTCGTCCTTGATCACGTAGCTCAGGTGCAGCGGCTCCAGAATCAGAGCCAATGCGCTCTTGAGTTGAATGTCGCGGCTAAGGTCGATCGAGACCGGTTGGTCGGTCGTGACCCCTTCGGCCTGGAGGCCTTGCGGGTCGATGTAAAGGTTGATTTGCGAGACTTTGCTGAGGTAGTGCAGCACTTCGCCGAGCGGGGCTTGGTTGAATTTGAGCGAGACCGGAGTGGTTAGCTTCTGTTCGATTTCGAGATCGCCCGGGCTGCGATGCTGACGGCCGTCGGCGAGGAGTTTACTGCGAGTTTTCGTGAGCAACTCCCATTTCGGCCGGTCGGGGTACTTGATCTCGCCGTTGAAGGGAACGGCGGCCTTGTCAACGTCTTGCATCACGTTGACGATTCCCTCTTCCTTGTCCGAAAGCACAGCCTGTTCGGCCGCGTTGCGGCGAAGCACTTTGCTCACCTTGACCATCTGCACGACGACCGGGTTTTCCGGATCCATCTCGTACGCCCGTTTGGCGACGATCTCGGCTTCCGGGAACCGCCGCTCGTCGATGAGCCGATTGTATTCGTCGACCATGCCGGCCAGCTTTTCGCCGACCTCGACTTTGAGCTTTCGGCGACCGTCGACTTCTTTCCGCACGGCGGCGTTCTTTTCGTCGAGCTCGATCTGAGCCTGGTTGTTCTGAACATACTGCTGGAGCTCTTGCAGGCTGCCGTCCACGCGACGCAGCAAGAGCTGCTTCGTTTGGGCATCCAGGTCGTTGTTGCTAGCGACGGTGGCCCGGGTTTTTTGCAACAATTCCACCGCCTTATGCGGCTCCTTGGCCTGCATGGCTTTGGCCACGCCTTGCTGCTTGGAGACTTCGGCGGCGATCTGCTTGGCGATGACCTGCTGGCGATTGGCGGCAATTTCCAGCAGATTGTCGCCATTGTTCGTCCGGGCCGGCGGGGCGCCGGTCGCCATCATTTGCATGTGATCCAAGAGCCGTTGGCGGCTGGCCGGATCCAGTTGCTCCTGATGGGAATAAGATTGACGGAATAGCTGCATGGCCTGATCGCGATTGCCGGCGGTCAGCGCCTGCTCGCCGCGGCGAAATAGCTCGATCGCCGGGGTGGCGCCGTCGGCCGGTTTTCCGGGCGGTGCGCTCAGAGCCGCCGGATCGCGGACCGGTTGCAACGTGCTTTCGCTCGGCAACGCTTCCGGGTTGCTGGCGGTCGGCGCCGGTTTGCCGCCTGGTTGACCGAAAACGGATGGGGCCAATTCTTCGTCACCGGCGACCACGACGCGCGTCGGATCGTTGTTCGAATCGTAAATCGACCGGCTGGCGGTATGGCGATCGTTATGGTCTCCCAACCCGATCGCCCCGGCGGTCGTCACTTGACCGTCGTTGCGAGTCCGCGAGCGCTGAATATCCAACAGCACCAGCGACGGCCGATCTTCCTGCGGATTGTAAGCCGAGTCGGGCGCCATGCCGTCGGCCTGCTTGGCCAATTGCTCGGCGCGGCGAGCGTCGCCTGCGGCCAGCGCAGCGCGGGCTTGTCGAGTCAGCTCGGCGGCCAGCGGCTTGTTGCCAGCCGGTTGGCCGGCGAATTGAATGCTCGATTGAGTGGTTGACGGCGGCGCGACGGGCGCCGCTGAATTGCCGCCGTTGATGTCCGCCACGCCGAGCAGATCGATCCGACTGTCGCCGTCGCCGGCGGGTTGTCGCGATTGACGTCGCTGCTCGGCGATCCGGCCGATCAGCGTATCGGGCCGCGTTTCGATCATGTTGTATTGCACCGGCAGTTGCTGAGCTTCGCTCGCTAGCCGTTCGGCTTCGTCCAGCTCGCGCCAGCGGAGCAGTCCTTCCGACTCTTCCATCAGAAGGGCCGCGTATTGATGCCGATAACCGTCCGTATCGCGGCGGTTGGCCGGAGCAGTTAGCGAGGCGTATTTGTGAGCTAACATGTCGATGCGAGCCGGACTATCGTCCGTCGCGCCGTAGTTGATCTGCAAGCGCTTGGCCTGTTCGACCAGGGCGTTGGCTCGCTGCAAGTCGCCGACGGCCAGCGCCTTGCGAGCGGTAAGCAGTAGCGAATCGCTTTGACTCTTGGGATCGGCGTTGGCGGTTGCGGCGCCGCTATCTCTGGCATTGAGCGCCAGGGGCGGAGCGCCGGTCGATGGATAATTGCTCGTATTGCCGGCGCCGAAAGCCGGGGCAGCCGCGGCGCCACTGACCGGTGGCAGCCGCATCAACGAGGAATCTTCTTGTTGGCCATTTGCTGCTGCCGTGGCGGCCGGCGAACTGACCTCGGCGTCGTCTTGGCGGCGAGCCATAAACGGATCGGTGGGCGCCTTTTTATCGCCCGGCTTGCCGAGCGAAAATGGCTTATCGAGCAAAGGGGCGCCGTGGGCCGCGGCCTTGTCGGCCGCCGTGGTCGTCGTGCCCAGCCGCTTGTTCAGATCGGCTCGCGCCTTGGCGGGCGTGTCGCCGACGTGAAAGATCGTGTACTTGGGACTCAGCGTCTCGGCTCGCGAGATGCACGAGTCGGCAAGCTGCAGATGGTTTTCGGCCATCGCCTTGCGAGCTTGCCGCAGCAGGTCGTCGGCCTGTTGCGTGTCGGTGGAGCCGTCCTGTCCGACGGCGGCGGCGCCGAGGAGAACGTGCATGGTGTCCGCTTGAGGCATGGCCCAGCACACTGCGGGAGACAAACCAGCAAAAACGATCAGACCGCGGATGAGCCGATGTGACATGGTATTCAACCCGATTCTCCTTTTGAGAAGCGCAGTTTCCTCGCGGAGCGAAATATGTTTCCTCGAAACCGGCATCTTCGCGATGACCCTAGTTCGGCGGCGCGGCGCCACACACCGCCGGCGGCCCAATCAGACGAGTGGCAGCAAGCGACAGAGCAGTTAGCCGTTCCGCTGGATGGAACCATCCGCGGGCGATCCACGAAGCCTGACCTACACGAGTTCCGATGGAATTGGAAGAAGAGGGTGGGATAGATACCGGCAAGGCAAAAACCGGTCAAGGCCACTTGCGGTCATGTTGTAAGAAATCTTCGCCGGACCGCTGGTGTTAGAGCCTCGCACGAAGCGGTGGGCAGTTCGATTCCCCAGTGCAACTGGTCGACGATTCGTTCGATTAGAGAATCTCCGACAACTCACTACGCCCCGTCAACCGTCCGCTTACTTCGTGCGTGGCTCTAGCGAGGATTCGTTCCCGCACCACGTACTTCGTGCGCGGCTCTAGCGTTTGCCGGCCGACTTGGGATAAACGAACAGCGGCTTGTCCTTCGCCGGCGAACTGCCTTCGGCGATCGTCATGATCCGATCGGCGGGGACATTTTCGAGGACGTCGACAATGCCGCTTTTGGGCCAGTGAACTTCGATCCGCTGGATGCGTTCGTTCTTGGCCAAGCCGAAGTGCAGCCGGGCGCCCCAGTGGCTTTGATATCCGCGGCCGCTGTGAACTTCGTCCATCTGACTGAGTTCGCCGGCGACGACGTACACCCGGGCGCCCACGCCGTCGCGATTGGACTGAACGCCCCGCAAACTAATTTCAATCCAGTGGTTGCCGGTGACCGTTTCGTTTCGCAAGATCGTCGGCCGGTCGTTGGAGTTGAGGATTACGACATCCATCCGGCCATCGTTATCCAAGTCGGCGAAGGCCACGCCCCGGGCCGTTTTCTTGACTTTGAGGGCCTCGCCGCATTCACTCGTCACGTTGGCGAACTTGCCGTTGCCCAGGCCTCGCATCACGATGTTTGGGCAGAGATAAGTCGTCGTATCGTCGTAATCCGCGACTTGCTCGTCGACGTGACCGCTGACGACAAACAGGTCTTTATGCCCGTCGTTGTCGAAATCGACGAATCCGCAACCCCAGGTCACATAAGGAGAGGTCGGCGCGCCGGCGCCGGACAGCAGCGTGGCGTCTTCGAATAGACCGTTTCCGCGATTTCGATAGAGCGTGGCCATTTCGCGATGAAACGCGGTGACGAAGTAGCTCAGCCGGCCGCTATTGTCGTAGTCGGCCGCGTCGACGCCCATGTTGGAATGCGCGGCGCCGTTGATATCCAGGGCGACTCCTGCGCGCAGCGACACATTCTTGAACGTGCCATCGCGATTGTTGTGAAATAGCGTGTTCGCCGCACCATCGTTGGCGATGAAGATATCCGGATAGCCGTCGTCGTCGTAGTCGGCCGCGACCGAGCCCATTCCCGGAGCGGCGATGGCCGCCACGCCGGACGATGTGCTGACGTCGCTGAATACGCCATGCGCCTCGTTGTGAAACAAGCAACTCGTGTCCGGGTCATAATCCCGCGGGCCGGGATAGGCGCGATGTCCTTTGATCGTGATGACGACCGGTTTGTCCTGCGAAAATTTCACATAATTGACGGCCAGAAGATCGAGTCGGCCGTCGTTGTCGTAATCGAGAAAACAGGCGCTGCCGCCGACTCGCTTGCCGCGCTTCACGTGAGCCGATTCGGTCACATCGGTAAACGTGCCGTCGCCGTTGTTATGGTAAAGCGCATTTTCACCGTAATTGCTTACGAACACGTCCTGAAAACCGTCGTTGTCGTAGTCGCCGACACACACGCCCATGCCATAGCCGTCGCCGCCGTCCATGCCCGCCTTTTCGGTGACGTCGGCGAATTTAAAATCTCCGAGGTTGCGATAGAGATGATTGCGGGGCCGCTCGCCGAGCTTGGTCCCGGACAGCGGCCGTCCGTTCAAGAAATACAAGTCAACCTTGCCGTCGTTGTCGTAATCGAACAGGGCCAGGCCGGCCGTGACTTCTTCGACGACGAATTTCCGATCGCTGCCGCCGGTCCGATGAACGAAATCGACTCCGGACCCGGGGGTGCGATCCCGAAACCGGATCGGACTTGGGACATCCGCGGCTCGAACGCTCAGCACGAGGGCAATCCAAATCGCGGCCAGTCGCCCAGCGCACAACACCGCGCGACCGATCGGCGCGACCGCGAAGCGCGCGACCCCAGTTCTTATGAAGGACTTATCGGTGAACGCCATGACTCGGCCCTTTGTCTTTCAATGCGGCCGCTTGTTGCTGGCATTCCTTGTTGTCGGGCGCCAGGGCCAAGGCGGCCGTGGCCTCGACCAGGGAATCGGCGGGCCGATCCAATTCCGCGTAGATCATCGAGAGCTGCAGAGGGTACTCGTAGTTGGCCGGCTCAAGCTCGATCAACTTTCGGCAAAGCGAGATGGCCGCTTCGCCGCGGCGAGTCTTTCTCAGTAAGGCGACCAGCAGGGCGCGGCAATTGACCTCGCCGGGATGAGCGTCGATGCCGCGACGAAGCACGGTCTCGGCGCTCGCCCAATCCCCATTGCCGACGTAGACCTGTGCGGCGTTAAAGCAGGTGAGACTTAGGATTTGTCGATACCGATCGACGTCGTGGGAAATGTCCCGGTGATGGCGCGACGACTCGCTGGATGCGTCAGTCAGCGCTTTGTGCTTCGCAAAAGCCTCGCCGGCCTCGCGTTCCAACCCCAGTCGATCGCAAGCGGATGCATATCCAAAGAGCGCTCTCGGATCGTCGGGCAGAGCTTTTATCGCTAGTCCATAATTGTCCTTGGATTGCTGGTATCGCTCCAACAGGAAATAGGCTTTGCCCAAAAGAATCAGAGCTTCCGAAGCCGGTTGAGCGCCGGCGTCGCCGAATGAGTCGCGGAGCGCTTCGATCGCTCGTTCCGGCTGACCGGCCAGGATGAGCGCCTCGCCCAGTCGAATATCGAGGGCCGGAGTTTCTCCGGCAGTGGCAATTCCGCGCCGACACATGGCGATGGCCCGATCGAAATCCCCTCGGCGAATGTAGAGCCGGGCAAGCGACTCGAAAGAATCGGCCCGACGCGGGTTTCGCCGCACCACTTCTTCCCAGCACGCCTGGGCTTTGGACGATTCTTCCAGTTGATTGTAAACCATTCCCAAGAGTCCGATGGGATCGGTACTGCGGGGATATTTCGCCGCCAAGGCCTTGGCGACTTCCAGCGATTCATTGGAGAGCGCGAGGATTTCGGCCCGCGCGGCCGCGATGCCATCGACAGCAACGCCATCGACTGCGACGCCGCCCGGCCCGAGAGGCCGCGTCTCGCGAATATCCTTTGGGGTTTGCGTGTCGCGTGAATTGCTCGGACGATTGGCGTGCGAGGGCGATTGCGGATCCGTCGTGGCGGAACTTCGATCACCGCCATCACGGGGGAACAATATCAGTCCTATGGCCGTGGCGATCGCCAGCGAACAACTGATCGCTAAAATGATAGAAGTTCGAGCCGATCCGCGGGCGGTGGGCTGAACGACCGCGCGAAAGCGCTGGTCGACACGCGAGTGAACGGGGCGTGATGGCCATAATAGCCGCAAAAGCGGTTGCGGAACCCGATGAATCAATGATCGCATGGAACGCATTGCGTCCGAGAACGTCTCCTTGGAACTACGCGGCAGGAAGTGGAGCGACGTTAAAGTTTCTGACCCGCTCGCTCGCCCGCGTCACAAAGAGTAGTAGACTGAATATTAATCATCGAGAGCCTCGCACGGAAGTAAGCGTTCCTCGCAATTTTTCGTATTCTCTTCGCAGTTTTTATGTTTTTCTCGCGCTGCGAGGCAATACGCCCGGCTTACTTCGTGCGTGGCTCTAGAGCCGGATTTACAACCCCTTCGCCATTTGTGATCAAAGTCGCCCAAGTATGAAAACTGAGCCTATGATGCTAGGAATTTGCCGCATGTCCGTTTGCATGTGTGCGTTGCTGCCGGTTGCGTTGACGGCAAATGGCTGTTCCGATGCCAGCGAACCAAAAAAACCGATTGCGGTTGAAGCTTCAATGGCGCGACCCACGGCGGCCTCCGCGGCCGTAGTTGCTTCGCCGGCATCCAAGCCCCGACCCACGGTGACAATTACGGTCGAGCCCGGCGCCCGACAGTCATTTGGTGGCCTGGGCGCCAATATTTTTCCGTGGACCAAAGCGGCGATCTATAAGTCTCAGGTCTCGCCGGAGCAAAACACGCGGATCGCGCAGCTGTTATGGCGCGACGCGCATTTCCGCAGCGGGCGACTGGCTTTCCATCCGAAGGACTATTCGCCCGAGCCGGGCAAGTTCGACATCTCGTTTTATGTCGACGGTTATTTCGGCAGCGGGAAGCTGACCGCCGCTCAAGAGGCCGGCCTCAAGGATTTAATACTCTCGCCCGCCGATTTTCCCGAATACATGGACGACGGGCACGGCTTCATGAAGGACGATCAGATTGCCAACTACGCCCAGTTGCTTGCCAATTTCATCCGCGATTTCAAGACCGAAACGGGCGTGCTCGTCGGCGCGACCGGAATCGTGAACGAGCCCAACGATCGGCCCGTCAAGCTGCACAATGCCCAATGGCCGGTGATGATCGTCTCGGTCCGCAAGGCGCTCGACGCGGCTGGATTTCAGCAGGTGAAGATCGTCGCGCCCGAGTCGGCCAACTGCCTCGCGGACGCCTATGCGACCGTCGACGCGATCAAAGCCGATCCGGCCGCGTGGCGAGCCCTGGATGGCATCGCCACGCACTCGTATAACAACGCCGCCACGCCGGAAATGGCTTCGCGGGCCGCCGGAAAAGAGTTCTGGATCACCGAGGCGGGCGGCACGTTCGACGGCGACGAAGACGCGGGCGACGCTTTGCAAGCGACGAGCCTCGCCTCGCGTTTTCTGAACGACGTCAATCATGGCGTCACCCATTGGCAATACTTTATCGGGGCGGAGCTCGCCGATCCGCATGGCAACACCGACCGGATTCTCAAATACGAGGTGAACCCATTTCGGCTCACGGTCCTGCAAAAGTATTACTATCTCCAGCAGCTTTCGGCCGCATTCGACGTGGGCGCCCAGTTTCATCACTGCTTGAGCAGTCTCGACGGGGAGATGACCTACACCTACGGGAAGAAGCCGCGACTCAACGCGGCCGCCGCGCGGGACCCCGACGGCTCATGGAGTTTTGCCCTGTCAAATTACACGGCGCCGAGCTTCAGCGACACGGACGACGAAAAGAATTTCGCCCTGCACAACGGCGGCCGTCCGAGTCAAGCCTACAGCGTAACGATCCAGGCGCCCGAACTGGCAAAGCTAACGACGCCGTTGCGGTTCGCGGTGCATCGCAGCAGCGGCAAGCTCAACAACGCCGCCGCCGGCACAATCACGATGGACGGCGGAAAATTGACGATCCCCGACATCGAGCCGCTGGAGCTAATTACGCTGCGGTCAACCGAAGGGCGGCCGTGAGGGGCGAGGGAAGTCGGGTGATTGGCAAACGCTCTACTCCGTCTGCTTGAACTCAGCAGTTAGATCAACGGAGCCTGACTGGATGTGGGGCTCAAGGTCTTCGCGGCGGATCTTGTGGTAATGAATGTGGGCGCCGCCTGTCAGCTCCTTAAAGGCAAGCGCGCCGTCATTACTGAGCGCGACGTCCACGTGAACGCCGCCGTTGATTCGATCGCGGAATTCGACCCGCTTCGCGGTAATCTTCAACATGACGCCGCCGTTGATCTTGGCGTCCATGCCGCCGCCGGCATCACCGAACGTGACGATGCCGCCTGGCGCGTTCACCTCCAGGTTTACGCCACCAGCGACTTTTTCTCGGAATTCAACGGCTCCACCCGGAGCATTCAGCTTGACCACCGAAGCGGCGTCGATCTTGCCCGCGCAAATTATCTCGCGAACTTTAAGGTCAGAGGCATCGAGCACGGAGTTGGCATCGATCGAAGCCACTCGAAGCCGCTTGATCGTGCCGGTCAGCGTAACGCGTTGATTGTTCAGCGCCGGAATAACGTACTCGCCATCGGGGTCGGCAAGGCGCACAACCGGTGGAAGTTGGAAATCAATGTGGGGCGGCGGCCCGGCGTTGGCCACGGCGGGCTGCGCGATCGGCGGAGCGCCGGCCGCTAGATTGTTGGCCGGCGCCATTGCCGCCGCGGGCGGCGCCTCGGCGGCCGGGTTCGTGTCGTGCGGGTTCGTGTCGTGCGGGTTCGTGTCGTGCTGGTTCGTGTCGTGCTGGTTCGCCGGAGGAGAGGTCGGCTTCAGTGCGACTGTGGGCAGCTCGGCGGCCGGTTCATCATGCTCGACCGGACTGTTGCGAATGGCTGTGGCCCGCGGCGTCATTTCGAATGCCAACCGGAAGCCAATCGCGACAATCACGACCGCCATCCCTCCCCACAACAGCATGCGCCAGGGAGGCCCGCGCCGGTCACGCATGCCAATAGTTGAGACCGGCGACGCAAGCGGCGCATGTCGCTGTAAATTCGCCGTGTCAGGGAGCGGTTGACCACAAAGGGGACAGATCGTTGCCAGCGCGTCGCTGTCGGTCACAATCGCCGCACAATGAGGGCATTTAACGTTCGACATCGCGTGGCTCCAAGGATCGAAAATTCAGAAAAGGAAAAGAAACGAAGGCTTCACCGCCGCTCCTCGGCGATCAAGTCGCGAATCCGCAGGCCACCCAGGCTGTTGCGAGCCGCGAGTTCTCGCATCTTAAGAATCGCTTCTCGGCGAGTTTCCATCGAATGAGTCGGCCGAACGGGAATTAGGCGGGCGATAGGTTTGCCATGCTGAGTGATGGTGATCTCCTCGCCCACTGCAACGCGCTTCAAAAGCTTTGAGAATTTTATCTCGGCCTCGCAAGCGCCGACGACAGACACTTCGATCGGTTCCATGTTTCTACCCATTTAAACGACAGTGCGCGAGATAGTCAAAGATTGTATTCAACCATTGGGTGGCAATCTGACCTGCGGGGGGCGACCAACGCCGATTCGATCATATTTAGCACAAAAGGACTGCAAGCTTTTCGCTTTGGGTCTTGCGTGCGTAGGATTTAAAAACTAACTCAACTTTCGGCCAATAGTTGCCAAATCAACTAGTTTAAAGGCGCCGATTCAGGCCGTTTGTCAGGTAATCCGCCGTTCAATTCAATCCGATACAACGCCGACTTCGTGCGAAGAATCAAAGTATGTCCAACTGCGGCTGGGGAGGCCATGATGCCGTCGTCGAGGGTGTTAGTGGTGAGTTCTTGGTAGGTTCGGCCGGGTTGGAGGATGGTCGTTTGGCCGGATTCGTTGCATAAGTACAGGTGGCCGTCGGCTGAGATCGGCGAGGCCGAGTATTCGCCTTTGAGCCGGTGGGTCCAGATTTCTTTGCCCGTCGTGGCGTCTAGGCAAATCATAGTGCCCGAGTCGTGGACGGCGTAGATCAGGCCGTCCAGCAGGATCGCCGAGGGTTTGGACCCGATGCTTTTGGTGGCCTTCCACGCGATGTGCGACGACGTGATGTCACCGGAACCGTCGGGGCGGACGGCGAGCAAGTCGGCTTTGCCGAAGCCGGTGTTCAGATACAGCAGGCCGCCGAGAATGTCGGGGGCGAACAGCGGCCGGGCGGTCGAGCTAAAGCTGTTGTAGTGCACCCGCCAAAGCTCGTCGCCGGTTCGCGGGTCGTACGAGAGCGTCCATTTGGAGAACGGGCTGATCAGTTGCTGCCGGCCGCTGGCGGTGATAACCAGCGGCGTGGAGAAAGCCTTTTTCAAATCCCCGTCTCCCGAGCCGTAGTCGGCGTCGCGGTCTTTCTTCCAGACTGTCTTGCCGGTGAGCTTGTCGAGGGCGACGACGTATTGGTAGTCGAACCCGTCGAAGTGCATGATCAGCAGGTTCTCAAACAGGATCGGCGAGGAGCCCGCGCCGCGAAAGTGATTGCAAGGCAGGTCGCGACGTTGCCAGAGCACCGCGCCGCTGCGGGTGTCGAGGCAGGCCGTGCCGGGCGAGCCGAACGTGATATAGACCCGATCTTGCTCGATGACCGGCGTCGGCGAGGCGTAGCTATTGAACGTGTGAGCTTCTTGCGGCTTTTCGACGTCGAACAGTTTTTGGTTGTGGGTGATCTTGCCGGTCGCCAGATCGACGCAGACGGCAAAGAGTTCCTTGCCGTCGGGCGTGGCGGTCGTGAGCCAGATTTGGTCGCCCCAGATGACGGTGCTGGACCAGCCGCGGCCGTGGATGGGAGTCTTCCAGCGGACGTTTTCGGTTTCGCTCCAGGTGGTGGGGAGACCGGTGGCGTTGGAGTGTCCTTGGCCGTCCGGGCCGCGGAACTGCGGCCAGTTGAGGTCACGCTTGGCGGCAGCGGATGAGGGAAGCGGATCGGCGGCATGGGCCGGTTGGTGATTGAACTGCGCGACTGCGAATAGCAGGAAACAAACCAGCGGGAACGGGAGTTTCATGGGGCGAGGTGAAGCACGGCGAAGCGGTTATCGGGCGGCGTGCTTTTAGTTTCGTTTTCAGGGTGGCGGAAAGCAAGGGAGAGGACAGGGGGGATGCGGGGAACCGTTGGTAATTACGACCACACTTCCTCACTGATGCGTCGGGTTGATATCACGATTAGGAACCCTCACCCCGGCCCTCTCCCAAAGGGAGAAGGAGTTTTTCATTCCGGTCATTAGTATCTTGGAACCGCAAATCTTTGCGTCTCCGCCTCCTCCCTTACGGCGCAGCAGGATGCCGCGGCTATGTGGGGCGGCGAGTTGTAAATCGCATGACGCAAAGGTGTTCGGCGGTTGGCGGCAGCTGCGCCGGATGGGTTGATCCCCTAGACAGGCGCCATTGGCAGTAGCTAAGTTAATGCTGCGATGGCTATTCCGAATAGGCGAGGTTTTCCTTCCGAGTCGCGCCCCCTGTGGTCCTGAATGCGTTTTTTTTCCTTTGTCGCCAAGAACGTGCTCCGCCGCCCAGTCCGGTCGCTGCTCACCGGCTTGGGCATTGCGGTTGCGATCACTGCGGTCGTGGCTCTGCTCGGGGTTTCCGACGGGTTTGAGAAGACTCAGCTCTCGCTGCTGACCGCGCGGGACGTCGATCTGATCGTGGTCGGGGCAGGTCTGTCGACGATGGATACCGCTCGGCTCGACGAATCGATCCTGGATCAATTGCAGGACGACCCCAAGATCGGTGCGAAGATTGCGCGGATTACCCCCTTGCTGATGGATAAGGTCAAGCTGCAAAGCTCGCCGATTCCGATCGTGCTACGGGGTTACCCGGGCGACAGTGCCGCCCTGGCCAACATGCAAGTCCAGCCGGGTGGTAAAACGCTCAATTCGAGCGAAAAAGACGGTGTGCTGCTCGGCAGTATTTTGGCGCGGAACCTAGGAAAAAAGGTCGGGGAAACGGTCGAGATCGAATTGAAGAAGTTTACCGTCGCCGGCATCTACAACGGATCGAGCCCGTTCGAGGACAGCGGCGCGATCGCGCTGTTGCCGACGCTGCAAAAATTAATGGCCCGGCCCGGTCAGGTCTCCGAATTCGACATCGTGCTCAAGAAGGGCTTAGTGGCGAACGCATCGGCCATGACCGCGATCCGCGAGGCCGTGAAGAATTTGAAGGGGCCCAAGGGAGACCTGTATCACCTGGATGCCGTGACCACGGAAGAGTATGTCAGCAACTCGAACGAGATCAAACTATCGAAGGCCATGGCCTGGATGACCTCGGCGATCGCGCTCGTGATCGGGGCCGTGGGCATGCTCAATACGATGATCATGTCCGTCTTGGAACGTACTCAAGAGATTGGCATTCTGAGGGCGATCGGCTGGCGCAAGAGCCGCATCATGCGGATGATCTTGGGCGAGACGTTCGTGTTGAGCTTGGCCGGGGCGCTGCTTGGAATCGTCGCCGCCGTTGTATTGACTAAACTACTGGCCGCCCTGCCCGCCGCTCAAGGCTTGGTGCAACCGAACATCTCGCCGACGGTGATTGGGACGGGGCTGGTTATGGCGCTGGTGGTCGGACTGGTGGGAGGGGCCTATCCAGCGATCCGCGGCGCCAGCTTACCTCCCACGGAGGCCCTACGTTATGAGTGAGAGTGCGAACGGTCACGCCAGTTCGGCGCTAGTGCGCGTCGACCATGTTGGCCGGACCTATCCTGATGGCGGAGTGACCGCGCTGGTCGACGTGTCGCTCGAGATCAACAAGGGCGAATACGTCGCCATCATGGGCCCCAGCGGCAGCGGCAAATCGACGCTCCTGAATCTGCTCGGCACGCTCGATCGGCCGACATCGGGCGAAATCTATTTCGATGGCCAGCCGATGTCGAAGATGCGCGATTTAGACGCCTTTCGGTCGCAGAAAATCGGCTTCGTGTTCCAATCGTTCTATCTGCTGCCCACGCTTACCGCGGTCGAGAATGTGCAGATTCCGATGTTCGAGCGGCCGCTCTCGGGCCGGGCACGGATTCAACGGGCCGATGAGTTGCTTAAGCGGGTCGGCATGAGCCATCGCTCGAGCCATTTGCCGATGCAGCTCTCGGTCGGCGAGCGGCAAAGGGTGGCGATCGCGCGGGCGCTCGCCAACGAGCCGCCGATGCTGTTGGCCGATGAGCCGACCGGCAATTTGGATTCGAAATCGGGCGCCAGCGTGCTGGATTTGTTCGATCAATTGCATCGGCAGCGCGGCATGACGCTGATCGTCATCACGCACAGTCTCGAGGTGGCCGAGCGGGCGGAGCGCATCGTCTGGATTCGCGATGGCCAGCTTTCGGAGCAACCGGCCAGCACGGCGCAGCTTCGCGAGCATCTATAAGGCACGGAACAAAAGAGGGTGGCCGGGGCTGGATTGAAGAGAAGCCTCGGAGCCGCTCCCATTCGGAACCACTGTCCGGGGCTTCGGCGGGGACGCCTCCAGCCCTTGTAATTACCCACATCTTTTTTTCATGGCTCGATGACCACGGACGCCAAGGAGGAGTTTATCCATGCCCCGCCAGATCGTGATCCAGCCGGGTTCGCCGTCGCCTTTGCGAAGCAGGAATCCACCC